>NZ_JBLTSX010000001.1:0-402447 GCF_055326835.1 Gardnerella sp. C0684A1
AACCCGACCCAAAACCAACAAAAAATAAACAAAAAACACGCCACAAACCAAAAAACCGGGCGTGTCACAAACCAAAAACACAAAAACAAACCAAAAACGGAAACAAAAACAGCTGTCCAATCGAATTATTCAAATATTCAACCAACCGCAATATGTAAGTACTATATATCTATATAAAAGCTAAATATAAAATCAACCACAAAAGAAGAAAACGAGAATAGCACTATGAGCACCATCAACAACAGTACGCATAAAAACAATCACAGCCATCATATAGTAGTACTAACTGGAGCTGGCATATCTACTAGCGCAGGAATACCCGATTTTCGCGGTCCAGACGGCGTATGGACTAAGCATCCAGAGCAAATGAGCGTTTATGACATAGACGCATTCCTAAGCAGCGAAGAAGATCGCGTTTACTCTTGGCGCTGGCAAAAAGAATCACCTGTTTGGAACGCTCAGCCAGGAACAGCACACAAAGCGCTTGTAAAACTTGAGCAAGCTGGAATGCTAGATCTAATCGCCACACAAAATTTTGATGCGCTTCACGAAAAAGCTGGAAATAACCCAGATATTATAGTGAACTTGCACGGCAGCATCGGAACATCACACTGCATGAGCTGCCATGCAAGCTACAAAACTGCCGATATTATGGCAGATTTGGATGCACATCCAGATCCGCATTGCAGACGCGCTCTGCCGTACAGTGGCAATATGCCTTGCAATGGCTTAATTAAAACTGACGTTGTTTATTTTGGCGAGGCACTTCCTGAAGGCGCTATGGAAAGAAGCGCGCAAGCAATAGTTAAAGCAGACGAATTGTGGGTTATTGGATCAACTCTTGAAGTATTTCCAGCTGCTTCTCTAGTACCGCTAGCTGCGCGTGCAGGAGTGCCGATTACGATAATGAATCTAGGCTCTACGCAATACGACTATTTGGCAGAGCGCATTATTCGAGAAGATATTGCGAAAGCTCTGCCAAAATTAGTAGACGAAACTATTGCAAAGTGATTATTACAAAATAACTATTACAAAATAACTATTACAAAGTGACAGCAATACCTTCCCAAGGAGATAGTGTGCCATTTTTAAGCGATATAAGCGCGTGATTTACGTCGTAGGTTGTAACTATTACGTCACCTTCTACAAAGCTGTCAGAAGCGCTATTTTGCAATAATTGCGCACTTTCTGCAGGGATAGGAACAGTTGAGTCGGTCATATTAACCATTACGAGCATGCGTTCTGTAGAATCTTCCTGCTCTTTGCAATCAGATTTAAGCTCGCGCAAAAAAGCGTACACACACTCGTCGTCAGCATCAACCAAATTCCAAGAACCTGCGGAAACAATCGGCTCCGAATGGCGCAAAGCAATCAAATACTTGTAAAAAGCGTAAACAGAATCTGAATCTTCCATCTGCTCAGCCGCATTAATATCCACATAGTTAGGATTCACACTAATCCATGGCTCCGCGTTATTTTTCGATGCGACATTAAAAGGCATAAATCCCGCATATTTAGAAGCATTCCACTGCATTGGAGTTCGAGAATTATCGCGACCACGCTTTGCGAGCGCATCCATCATCGACTCAGCAGACTGAATATGTGCTTCTTCTACGCGCTGCTTAAACATATTCAACGCTTCCAAATCACGATACTGCTCGAGACGCGTAAAGTGCGCGTTAGTCATGCCAATTTCTTCACCCTGATACACGTAAGGGGTTCCGCGATGCATGTGGAGAAGCATTGCAATCGCCTTAGCGGAACGAACTCGCATCTCGTCGCTAGCCTCACTACCCCAGCGAGAAAGCGCACGCGGCTGATCGTGATTATTAAAGAACAGGCTCGCCCAACCAGCATCCGCTACAGCCTGCTGCTGTTCAGCCATCACACGCTTTAATGCAGTAAGCTTAAGCGGTACAGGATTCCACTTAGTTCCGTTTTCGCAATCAATATCCACGTGGTTGAACAGGAACAACATGTCGAGTTCTTTGTGAGCAGGATCCGTAATATATGTGTTGCGATGCGCTGAAATTCCCGGAGCCTCACCAACAGTAAGATAACCTTCGCGCCCTTCGAAAACTTCTGCACGCATCTCGCGCAAGAATTCGTCTAAACGAGGGCCATCCGAGCAGAACGGGAATGGAGAAGAATAGCCGTCGGCACCAGCAGGCAAATCTTCAATCTGGCAACCAACCTCACCCGGCAAACGGCCTTCAGAATCAACATGCTTTGAAATCTGCGTAATCACATCCATTCGGAAGCCGTCGATTCCGCGATCCATCCACCAATTCATCATTTTGTACACTGCAATGCGAACCGCAGGATTTTCCCAATTCAAATCTGGCTGCTTTGGTGAATACTGGTGAAGGAAGTATTCTCCGCGCTTTGGATCATAAGTCCACGCGGAACCACCGAAATACGAGCCCCACTTATTTGGCTCCGCACCCGGATCACCAGGCACGCAACCTTCACGCGCAGGTCTCCACCAATACCAATCCGCATAATCACTAGAAGCATCTCTTGAAGCCTGGAACCAAGCATGCTCGTCAGAAGTGTGATTTACTACCAAATCCATCACAACTTTAAGACCGCGCTCGTGAGCTCCAGCCAGAAGCTCGTCCATATCTTCTAAAGTTCCAAAAAGCGGATCAATATCTTGATAGTCGGAAATATCGTAACCGTTATCGTCTTGTGGTGACTTGTAAACAGGACTAAGCCAGAGCACGTCAACACCTAAATCAGCCAAATAGTCAAGGCGTGATGTAATGCCCTTCAAATCGCCAATTCCGTCGCCATTAGTATCCTGAAAGCTTCGCGGATAAATCTGATACACTACAGCATTTGCCCACCAAGGATTTGGATTTGCGCCGTTTGTGCGCACGGATTCTGGCAAGTTCGCTCTGTCAAAAGTAGTCATTTAATCCCCATTAATTTACATTGATAAGTATTTTTATTGCAGTTTTATTTATTACAAATAATTCTATTTATTTAATAGTATTTATGATTTTAGACTCTAAATTTTATCAACATACTAGATGTTACGCGCGGATAATAAAAAAGCGGCTCGCAGTAAAAAACCGCGAGCCGCACCTCCTTCTCATTCATGGTACGTTCTGTAAAAAATTAAATACCGCTCATTTCTGATTATGCAGCTTGAATGCAAGTTCCGCCAAATGCACGCCGTGAGTTAAGAACTCGTGAGTGCGGCAAACGTAATCGTTTTCGCGACCAAGCTTCGCAATATATCCGTTGATATAATCAACTTCCGTTTTGCGACCGCGGCTCATATCTTGGTACATAGAAGGATAGTGCAAAGGATTTGCGACTCTGCTCACATAGTCAATAGCCTCCAGCTCCTGCTGACGCGTGTTAACCATACGAATTCCTGCACGATCGCACACGTCGTACGCTTCGTTAATGAGCTGTCGAGCCATATCCATAGCTCCAGGATAAGAAATAAACTGACCCATCTGAATCTGATACATTGTGCACAAAGTGTTAACTACGGAATTGAAAACTACCTTAGCCATGCACGTACCCTTGAAATCTTCCGTAATTGTAGGGTTAAGTCCAGCAGCTTTAAAATCGTCTCGCATAGCAAGCTCAACATCGCTCACCTGCTCGTTCAATGCGCACATATTCATTGTGCCAACGCCAACTTTACCAATAAAATCAACATCACCCGGGCCGTTCAAAACGGTTGCAATCATTGCAGTACCGCCGTAAATACGATCGTCCGAGAAATACTGTTGAATCTTCTCAAAATGACCCCAACCGTTCATTGCAGCAAACACAACCTGATGCTCTTTGAACAAATGCTTGCAACGCTCCAACATTTCCGCAAGCTGCATCTGCTTCATAAACACAATCCACACATCCGGATCGCCTTCATACTCTTCAGGTGTGTACATATTTATTGGCACAAGATGACGATTTTCATGGTCTCGGCTCACCATTACGCCGCCCTGTTCACGAACCTTATTCACATTTTCATCCCAGGCGTCAATGAAATCAACATGAATACCGGCCGTTTCCTGCAACAAAACGCCATAGCGATATCCCATAGCTCCCGAACCGATCATTGCATATTTCATGCCACTCATAGTGACACCTCCTTTTAGATAAAAATGTGCTTAGGCGAGATTCATGCGTTTTACAGGAATTACGTCGAAGCGACTACAAATATTGCAAAAGCAAAAGTAAAAACGATTTGCTTTTTGTTTTTATAGCATATTACTCAATTCGCGGAGATTGTCAAAAATTTTTCTAATTGCGTTTCTTATGGCGTTTCTAATTAAAAAATTATTCAGTTTTAACGGTGATTCTCAAAAAAGTTTCGCAAGAGTTGAGCACACTCAGATTCACATACTGAACCAATAACTTCCGGATATGATCCTACATGAGGATCTCGCAAAATATCCCAAACAGATCCGCACGCACCTAGTTTTGCGTCCCATGCTCCAAAAATTACACGCTTAAGTCGCGTCTGCAACACAGCCCCAGCACACATAGGGCAAGGTTCAAGAGTTACTACAAGAGTGCAGTCAGATAAATTCCAAGATCTTCGCGAAAAAGCAGCAGATTTCATAGCAAGCACTTCAGCGTGAGCCAAAGGATCAGCTTTCTGTTCTCGCATGTTTGCGCCTTTGCCAATAATATTCCCATCACCATCAAGCACAACTGCTCCAACTGGAACCTCGCCTGCAGAAGCAGATTCTCGAGCCAAAACTAAGGCTTGATTCATTGCAAATACTATCTCATCGCTCATGTTCATGAAATCACTTTACAAACTAAGAAACAAATAAAAATCGAATAAATCTACATAAACCTAAGTGAATCTCTACATAAGCCCAGAAGAAATATCGTGAGTAATAAACCATCTACGAATATCTCCGATTTCATTCATATCAACCGAATGATCGAGACCTCGGTAACGACGTTCTTCAAGCCAAGTGTGCTCCTCAAGCCATGCTGCGGCAGCTGAAAATTCGTAAGGTGGAATCACATCATCTTCTAAACCGTAACCGAAAAATACTGGAGTATTACGCTCCGCTAGATCATCATCTTTCAACACAATTTCAGACGCAAAAGCAGGAACATTAGGTGCTATAAAACCAGAAAGTGAAACAGCAGCACGATAGCGCGCAGGATTCAAACGCAAAACATGTACCGCGAGCGCAGCACCTTGCGAAAAACCAAATGGCACAATATCGCGATTCGCTGGAACATTTTCACACACCCATTTGTCTATCGCGGCAGCAGCAGAATACATATCGTAATCTAAATCTTCGCGCTGCGGCACAGCATCATGAAACCAGCTGTAAGCACCTTCTGCAAGTTTAAGCGGAGCTCGTAGTGCAATTGCATCATTGTAAGGCGCTACTACTCTCAACAAATCAAGAAGATCTTCTTCGTTGGATCCCCAACCGTGCAGCAAAAGAAGTAGCGGATGAGCAGGGTATGCCGTTGCGTTACCTCTCGAATACTTAGCACACGTTACTTCAAGCGGCTCTCCAAAATGCCCTCTAATTATGTTAGATTCGCGACCAATATGAGATTCATATGTTTTAGCAGACATGAGATTATTACTATTATTGATGCTATTCGTAGACTTATTAGTATTCATAGAATCATCAGAATTAATAGTTTCATTCATAATTTCACCAGCGTTCTTTGCTTTGTTGTGCTAAAAAAATTTAACCCCGGCGTCACGCGCCGGGGAAATAAAGGAGAGAAGAAAGAATAATTCATGTGCGCTTTTGGCGCCCATCTTTTTTGTTGATATTATTATCTAAACATATAATTCTTAACGCTTCACAAAGATTATCTGTGAATTGTCTGAGAATTTCCTACTTTTCTACCGAAAATCTCGTTTTTAGAGACTCTTCTTTCCCAAATTGCAATTCAGTCATCCAAATCAGCGCGATAAAAATGCTCGTATGAACGAGAAGGTGTTGGACCACGCTGACCCTGATAGTGAGAGCCGTTCACTGATGAACCATACGGATGCACGCAAGGGGAACTCATCTGGAAGAAGCACATTTGGCCGATTTTCATGCCAGGCCACAATTTAACCGGCAAAGTGCTCACATTAGAAAGTTCCAAAGTAATATGACCTTCGAAACCAGGATCAATAAAACCTGCAGTAGAGTGCGTCAAAATTCCGAGACGTCCGAGAGAACTTTTGCCTTCCAAACGCGCAGCAATAGTTGCATCAAGTTTCACATACTCCCAAGTAGAACCTAAAGCAAACTCACCTGGGTGCAGAATCCAAGGCTCACCAGGTTTAACAGCAAACTCTTCAGTAAGCTCACCCTGATTTTCCGCAGGGTCAACATACGTATACGCGTGATTATTAAATAATCTGAAGAAACGATCAAGACGCACGTCAATTGACGCAGGCTGTACCATTTCCGGAGTCCACGGAGTCAAATCAATATGACCCTCATCATGAGCTTTGAGAATGTCGCGATCAGACAACAGCATAACGTCAAATCTCCTTGCAAAAGACTGTATAAAAGCAACTTCATCGTTCGCACGAAATATTTTTATAATCTATTTTGCGCGAAAATTACAATATGCACAATTGTAGCGCGTGCTGCAGTCTGTACTTGATTACAAAAAATTTTACAGAAACTAAAAACACAAAAACGCGGTACAAAACGTAGGTGATGCAAGAAAACCACGTACTGTACCGCGTATTTGAGAATTGCTATAATGCACTTATTTCGTTAAGCAGGCATTGTCAAAGCTCCTGCAGCTTTGCGTTTAGCAATAAAACGCAAAACACATTTACGCAGCTCAGAGCCAATTAGCACAACCATCGAAAGGCCTAGGCATTCGAACCATTCAGTCCAGTCAAGCGGCACAGTACCAAATGGCTCGTTCAGGAACGGTATATAAATTACCGCAAGCTGAAGTACTACAGAAACCGCTATAGCAGCCCAAAGCCAACGGTTTGCAAACAATCCCACGAACACACTCTGCAAATTAGAACGCGAAGCAAGTGCGTTCAACATTTGAGCAAACACAAGAATTGTGAAGCCCATAGTGCGCGCATGTGTCATTTGAGCAGCGTGACTCATAACTCCAACTGAACGATCCGTAAACAATCCGCCTGCCAAATGCATATCCATGCCAATCAAAGTGATAGCAGCCATCAGTACGCCAATGAATACAATATCTCCCCACATTGGTCGGTCAATAACGCTATCTGTGAGTTTTCGAGGCTTTCTATCCATTACATCGTCAGTTTGTGGATCAACACCCATTGCGAGCGCAGGAGCCGCGTCCGTAAGCAGATTAATCCACAAAAGCTGCGTCGCGAGCAAAGGCAATGTAACACCTGTAGAGTTTGGTTGAGTAATTCCCAACGCTCCAGCAAAAACAACTCCGCCAAAAACAGTGAATACTTCGCCAACATTAGAGCTAAGCAAGTATCGCAAGAATTTACGAATATTGTCGAAAATTCCGCGGCCTTCGCGCACTGCTGCAACAATTGTAGAGAAGTTATCGTCAGCCAAAATCATCTTGGCAGACTCTTTAGTTACTTCAGTACCAGTAATGCCCATTGCAACGCCGATATCGGCAGATTTTACTGCAGGAGCGTCGTTCACACCGTCGCCTGTCATAGCAACAATATTTCCTTGACGTTGAAGCGAAGAAACGATTGCCAACTTGTGTTCAGGAGCTACTCGCGCGTACACGCTAGTTTTACTGATTGCTTCGTCAAAAGCAATGTTGTCGTCGTCGCGTGAAAGCAAATCGTCAAGTTCGTCGCCTGTAAGCGCATGCCCATCTTTTCCAATAATTCCAAGATCTCGAGCAATACGCGTAGCTGTAAGAGGATGATCGCCTGTAATCATAACAGTGCGGATTCCAGCGCGATGAGCTTGAGCTACGCTATCTCGAACTTCAATTCGCGGAGGATCAATAATTCCAACCATGCCGTTCCAAATCAAATCAGATTCTAGTACGTCACTTTGTTCCGCAACATCCGCGATTTGACCTGCAGCGTTAGAAACCATGCCATCAACTTTTGAAAGACTATCGACTCCAAGCGGCCTATAAGCCATTCCAAGCGTGCGGTAGGCTTCTCCTGAAAGACGTTCAACAGTTGCTAAAATATCTTCTCGATCGCCGTCAGTAAGCGGACGCACGGCACCAGCTACTGCAATACGCGTGCAATAAGAAAGAAGAACGTCCGGAGCACCTTTAGCGCAAACCATAAGATTGCCGGAATCCGAACCATCTTTAACGACAACAGACATACGCTTGCGTTCAGAAGTAAAAGGCACTTCCGCAACTCGAGTCAAATGAGCGTAACGTTTGTCTGCTTTTGTTTTACGCGCTGCTACTATTAACGAAACTTCTGTAGGATCTCCCACAGGCTGCCAATTTTTAGCAGTTTCGTCATAGTGTAAATCGCCGTCGTTAGCTAAACACCCAGAGCCTAAAGCACCTAATACTTCTGTAGCAAGATTTTGTGGCACTGCCAGATCCGCATCCGCAGAACCAATTAATATCATGCGACCTTCAGGCTTGTAACCGCTTCCCGTAAGCTGAACTTCGCCGCTAGGTGTTATTACGCGCTCAACAGTCATCTCGTTTCGAGTTAAAGTTCCTGTTTTATCGGAGCAAATAACAGAGGCAGAACCAAGTGTTTCCACAGATGAAAGCTTTTTTACAACAGCATGATGTCTCACCATTCGTTGCACACCAAGAGCAAGAACCACCGTAAGAACAGCTGCTAAACCTTCTGGAACAGCAGCAACAGCTAGGGAAACAGAAAGCAGCAAAGAATCAATAATATCTTGAATAGTATGGAAACCTTCAAGAATCCACATTGATGCAAGAACTACAACAGCAATAATGCACACCGCAATTCCAAGAACTTTAGAGACGCGTACCATTTCTCTCTCAAGAGGTGTTGCTTCATCATCCGACTTTGAAAGCATATCCGCAATTTTGCCAACTTGCGTGCGCATTCCTGTAGCTGTAACTACAGCGCGGCCAGTTCCTTGCGTAACAGCGGTTCCGTTGAAAACCATATTTGTACGATCGCCTAAAGCTTTTGCAGATTGTAAAGTATCAGGTTTCTTACTTACCGCAACAGACTCCCCGGTAAGACTTGCCTCGGCTACGCGTAACGATGCTGCAGCAAGTAATCTTGCGTCCGCTGAAACCGCATCGCCTTCGCCAAGCACAAGAATATCTCCAGGAACAACTTCTGCAGTATTAATGCGCACAACGCTACCATCTCGCAAAACTGAAGTTTGCGGAGCGCTCATTCTAGCTAAAGCTTCGACTGCTTCTTCTGCTCGCGACTCTTGAATATAGCCGAGAACTGCGTTTGCAATCAAAATAATGATAATTACGATTGAATCAAACGGCAGAATCTCTCCACCACTATTGCCTTTATGCTGAGAACGCTCAACAAACCATGCTATTGCAGAAATAATAGTTGCTGCAATAAGCAAATAAACGAGCGGATCTTTAAATTGTTCAAGGAATCGTTTCCATGCTGGAATTTTAGGAGCTGCAGCTAAAGCATTTGGGCCGAATTGTTCAAGTCTACGAGCTGCTTCTTCAGAACTTAAACCTTGCGCAACATTAACATGTAAAGCTTCAGCAACAGTTTTGTAATCCTCTAAAGATGGGTCTTTCTGATAAGCACCAGAGTCTTTAATTTCGGATTGATCAATAGCGTGATCAACCATATTTTCCCCCTTGGGAATGCCGCGGAGTAGTCAATAATCGCAATGCTAACGCTATTTTTAGCGATTCGTATTGTAACTATTGCGCGGTTGTGGAATATTGCAATAGTTTGCAACAATTAAGTACCGTTCTATTATGCCATACAACTCGCCAGGCTTAGAAGCAGCAAACTTTGGACACTTCGAAAAGCTATTAATAGCAATGCCTCGGGGGCATGTGAGAATAGTAGTATGAATATGAAAAAGGGGCCGACCAAGGGGTCAGGCGGAAAACATCGTAATGCATTACGCGGAAAAGGACCTACACCAAAAGCTGAAGATCGCGTATATCATAAAGCTTATTTTGCTAAGAAAGCTGCAATTAAGCGCACTTTTGCGGATCCGCGACTAGCAGCAAGAAGAAGAGTGGATAAGCTGGGAACTGATTCAGACGAGTTGGTAATTGGACGCAATGCTGTGCTGGAAGCACTTCGAGTTGGCGTACCAAGCACACAGCTTTATGTAGCAAACCGTATAGAACACGATGATCGCACTCGCGAAATCGTTAAGTTAGCTGGCATGCAAGGGCTAAGACTTCTTGAGGCAGACCGTTTAGAAATGGATCGAATAGCTCGATCTGGCAACCATCAAGGAATTATTCTTAAAGTTCAGCCGTATCAATACCACTCTTTGCAGGAACTAGTAGATAAAGCAGAGAAAAAAGCTCGCGCTATGCAGGAAGCTGATTCTTTGGCTGCACGCATTAACGCTAGACCATTGTTTATTGCGTTGGACGGCGTTACAGATCCGCAAAATTTGGGTGCTGTTATTCGTTCTGCAGCAGCTTTCGGCGCTAATGGCGTTATCTTACCTGAGCGTAGAAGCGCTTCTGTAACTGCTGCCGCTTGGAAGGTTTCTGCCGGCGCTGCAGCTCACTTGCCGGTTGCTCGAGTTGTGAATTTAAATAAAGCTATTCAAAGCTTACGCGAGCGCGGATGGTATGCAATTGGTCTTGATGGCGGCGGCGATAAGCTCGTTGGAGAAACTGGTTTTGAAACTGATCCGCTAGTTGTTGTGCTCGGCTCCGAAGGTAAGGGAATGAGTCGCCTTACGCGAGAAGCGTGCGATGCTATTGCTGGAATCCCAATTTCTAGCACGGTTGAATCTCTTAACGCTTCAGTTGCAGCAGGTATTAGTTTGTACGCTGTAGCAAACGCTCGCCGACTAGCAGCACTTTAAAAAGTAGTTTTTAGGTAGACTTTAAGTAGACTTTATCTAGTCTTTAGTTAGTCATACCAGAAATAGACTACTGAAAATAACGGCAGAAAATAAACTTTTACAACCAAGAGAAAAGTGTTTATGACCGAGAAAAAATCTTTAGCTCAACTATCATTACGTTCACGGCTTAAAGAACACCCTCGTACAGTCACTTTTTCCGCTTATCTTGCGGTAATAGTGATAGTGATGTGCTTCCATGAACCTTGGTTTGATGAGGCACAAAGTTGGCTTATTGCGCGCGACTCGTCATTTTCTGAGTTGCTTACTTTAAGACCACACTACGAGGGTCACCCTCCTTTATGGACTCTTATTCTTTCAATTCCAGCAAAAACTGGTGTTCCGTACGAGATTGGTCTTAAAAGTGTTCAATTTTTGTGCGCAATAGTTTTAGGTTCTTGGCTTATTTTCCGAGCACCGTTTAACCGTTTGACACTTATACTTCTGCCGTTTACTTACTTTTTCTGCTTCCAATACGGTGTTACTTCTCGACCATATGCTCTTCTTTGCGCTACTCTGCTTATGGTTGCGTATTATTGGAGCAGAGCTGATAAGAAACCGTCTGATACTTGGAAATTAACTTTTACGCTTATACTTATGTGTCTATTAAGCGCATATGGTATTGCTCTTGCAGCTGGTTTTGCTATTGTTTGGGTTCTTCAAACTATTCTAAAAGCTGGAATTTCTAAAAGCCCTAAAGCATTATTATCTTTGTTTTATGACAAGAATCGTCTCCTAGGCTGGATTCTATTAGCTATTGTAGGCGTAACATGTTTGGTCTGTATCTGGCCTTATCCGGATGCTTTTGGAGCTCGAATAACTTACGACGGAAACTCTCCTATTATGCAGTTCCTTGCTTTCTTCTTTGTTCTTCCTTCTGAAAGCATGTTTACTCAATTTGCTGGCGATGTTTCTATACGCAAAATGCCATTGCATTTCTTCCCTTCAATATTTGCTGTAATTATTTCTATTGCTATTTGGATGTTTGCAATTCGTATAGCACGACGCAGAAAAACTCTCATAGTTTTAACTATCCCGTATTTTATCTTCTCAATAATTGCAAATAGATATTTCACACTACATCATGTAGGTCTTATTTTCGTATTCTTCGTTGCTCAATTATGGATTTGTGTTGATAAAAAACCTCTTGATGCTGACGACGTTCCAATAATTTTTACTAAATTATGGAAAGCTTTTACTAAAAATAAGAAACTTGATAGCAAGAAAACTAATTCACGACTTATCGTTCTTGTACTACTGCCAAGTCTCGTTTGGAACACTGTTGCTTGCGTAAGTGATATTTTATTTGATTATTCTGGGTCGCGCGCTATTGCTCAGTACGTCATTTCAAAAAATGCGCAGCATAAGCTTTGGATGACAACATGGCTTAAAGACAAAGCAATTTACGATAGTGACGGCAATTTACAGCAGGCTGCTGGTAACGATACTCATCAATATGCTTGGCAAATTATCAACGCAAACCCATATTTTGATAGTAATCTTTTAAGCTGCAGCTACCAGAATCGCTCGTTTATTACAAATAAGAGAGCAACAGATGAGCAGATTAAGCAAGAAATTGAAAATTGTGCAGCTAAAGGTGAACCTGATTTCTTTATTTTCGTTATAAAAGATCCGCAGTATTACTTTAAAAAGCTTAATTACAATGTTAAACACTATAATTTGCATGTTATAGCTCGCGTACTTTCAGCTTGGAAAGCTGGAGTTGGCTACACGGAAATTAAGGTTTACGAGCGAAAACCGCTTTCTCAAATAAATAAATAGAATAAATAAATAAATAGTTATAAAAATTATTAAACAGCTGCTATATAAATAGTTAGTAAATACATTACTAAATATATGCAGCTGTTTAATAACGAAACTTACGTATGATTTTTGCGAGTCTTAGCAGATTAGCAAATCTTGCGAAAATTGCACAAGGATTATGACAATTCAGCGCAAAACTAACGACGCGCAAAACCCACAGTTTATAGCTTAAGCGCTAAGCGCTAAGCTATTCTGTTTACCAGAATCCGAATGGGTCTACAATTCCGCCGTCATCACCGTCGTCGTCACCACCGCCACGCGAGAACGGAATATCGTCATCATCGTCAGATTTACCATCAGAACCAGGCTTTTTTTTCGGAGTAGAATCAGGCTTCTGATTAGCATCCTGCTTATTGTTGCCTATTACTGAAGCTTCTTCCTGATCGAATTTAACTTTCAGTTTTACAATGCTTCCGTTTCTAACCACACTAATAACAGCAGTATCGTTCAAAGCTGTAGCTCGTACAAATCCTAACAAAGCGTAATTGCTAGAAACAGGCTTATCGTTAAAAGCTACGATCGTATCTCCACTATGCATACCAGCTTTAGACGCAGGAGCACCATTGTTAACAGAAACAACCTGTGCGCCACCTCTGGTTACGCCACCAGATTCTACAGCAACACTTTTAATGGTTATTCCAAGAGCAACGTGCTTTACATATCCACGTTTAATTATTTCTGAAACTACGCGCTTTACTAAGTTAGCAGGAATTGCGAAACCTATACCAATAGAACCTGCCGTTCCGCTTTTAGCTGATGTTGCTGCAATAGAAGAATTAATACCGATTACTTTTCCAGCAGCATTGAAAGTTGGGCCACCAGAATTACCAGGATTAATTGCAGCATCAATCTGAATTGCGTTTGTTACGATTTCCGAACGGCTCTTATCGTCCATAACGGACACAGGCCTATTTAGAGCAGAAACAATACCAGTAGTTGCAGTATCGTCGTATCCCAATGGGTTACCTATTGCCATAACAGGCTCACCGACTGCTAACGAATCTGAATCAGCAAATTCAGAAGTTTTAAGATTTTTCGGAGGATTGTCTAATTTCAAAACTGCTAAATCAGTAGTCTTGTCAGCACCAACTAAAGTTGCACTGCACATCTGACCATTTGCAAGAGTTACCTGAATCTGCTTAGCTCCAGAAATAACATGGTTGTTTGTAACAATATGACCATCTTTGTCGATAATCACACCGGAGCCTTTACCCATTCCTTCCGCAAGTTGCGTTTGGATTGAAACTACAGATCCAGAAACTTGCTGAGCTACACCCTTCCAATCTGGAGCTTGACCGCCCTTAACAATAGCCGTTCCTTTTGCAGATCCCGAAGATTTACCAATATCAGCCAAAGATTCAGAACTTGGTATAGTAATAAGTCCTTGCGTAATAGCAAAACATATGACTACAACGCAAACTACTGCAGAAACAGCAGAAGATAAAATAGCAACTACAAAGTTAGGAACTTTATTGCTGCTAGTTTTACGCTCTTTGTTACCAGTTCCGTTCTGAGTACCGTTTTTAAAAGAAGAATTATTCGAATCCTGGCTAGCAGGATATGGGTTATTAAACATTCCGTAACCAGGGCGACTTTGTAATTCTTGATTTTGTGAATTATCAGACGCATATCCAGGTTGATTCGCGAAATTGCTTCCGTTACCACCCTCAGCAGGCTGATAGGAAGGTGGCTGATTGTTAGTAGTATTTACAGGACCGTACGCACCAAATTCTGGAGCTGGACTGTAAACTTGAGTAGGTTGTGATTCTTGTCCCTGAGTTGGCTGCTCTGCTGCCTGTGCAGGTTGAAATTCCTGATTATAGGATTGATTGGCCTGATTATCATAAGCCTCTTGCTTATTAGTGCCATAAATATCTTCAGCCATTAACTCTCCTTAAAAAGCCATTCCACACAATAATAAACCATTCCGTCACAAATCAATACAGTTATTTTTACACGCAACTACATCATTTTATATACATATACTCTACATGTCACAATATTTTTATAACTCAACATTACTAACTATTCTTCATGCCATCTAATAAAGTAAATAATATGACAAGTCTTCTTGAGCATCCACGCGGAGCAGAACCTGGTAAACCAGGAGATCGAAGTGAATTTTATTTTACAACAACTACTCGTTTATCAAATAGTGCTGAAGGTAAGGGGCGTGACGGCGCTAGGTACGGACGCACAGGCGTAATACATACACCGCACGGAGATATTCAAACTCCTGCTTTTGTGCCAGTAGCAACTCAAGCCGCTATGAAAGCAGTGCTTCCGGAAAATATTAAAGATTTAGGCGCACAATGCATGCTTTCTAACGCTTTCCATCTTTATGAACGTCCTGGTGAAGATATTCTTGATGAAGCAGGCGGATTGGGAAAGTTTATGAATTGGGATAAGCCAACTTTCACCGATTCCGGCGGCTTCCAAGTGCTTTCTCTGGGTGCTGGTTTCAAAAAAACTCTTGCAATGGATGTTACGGGCATGAAGTCCGACGATGTTATTGCTGAAGGAAAAGAACGCATGGCATTCGTTGACGAGGATGGCGTAACTTTTAAGTCTCCTCTTAACGGGGCTAAGCATCGTTTTAGCGCCGAAATTTCTATGGGAATTCAGCATAAGCTTGGCGCAGATATTATGTTTGCTTTCGATGAGCTTACAACTTTGATGAATACTCGCAGATATCAAGAGGAGTCGGTTGAGCGCACTTTCCGCTGGGCAAAGCGTTGCGTTGCTGAGCATAAGCGTTTAACGCAGGAGCGCTTAGGTAAACCTTATCAAGCGTTATACGGTGTTGTTCAGGGAGCAAATTACGAAGATTTGCGTAGGCATGCTGCTGAACAGATTGCTTCTCTTGATTTTGACGGAGTTGGTATTGGCGGCGCAATTGAAAAGCGTATTATTGGAGACACTTGCGCTTGGATTTGTGACGCTATGCCAGAAAATAGACCACGTCACGTGCTTGGTATTGCAGCCGTGGATGATATTTTTGCTTGCGTAGAAAACGGCGGAGATACTTTTGATTGCGTGGCTCCAGCTCGTTGCGGCCGAAATGGTGCGATTTTTACTAGACATGGTCGCTACAATGTAAAGCGTGCTGAGTTTAAGCATGATCAAGGCCCTCTGGAAGAAGGTTGTGATTGCTACACTTGCACGCATTATTCACGCATGTATTTAAATCATTTGCTTCGTGCTAAGGAAATGAACGGATACACTCTTGCAACAATTCATAATGAGCGTTTCTTTGTGAAACTGCTTGACGATATTCGTGCGTCTATTAATGGAGGCTATTTCGAAGAATTTCGAGATGAATCCTTAGCACACTACTATGAGAATGGATCGCGCGGATAATAATTATTTTTTGAGCATTATTACTACCAACACGCTTATATTTATTTGAATATTTTATTTGCTAAATAAGCGTAAATATGGTAGTTTTATGCTCTGTATGCGAACGTGGCGGAATGGTAGACGCGCTGTCTTCAGGTGGCAGTGAGTGTATACTCGTGCGGGTTCAAGTCCCGCCGTTCGCACTCTTAAGAACGTTGATATTTCAACGTTTTTGTTTTATTTACTGAAAGTCAACTCAACGAAATATCTAAAATTTCGTAATTTATTTTCTGTGCAAATCTGAACAAGTAGCACTAATAATATTGGCTAAACCTTCCATAATGCCGTTTATTGGAGATGCAGAACGCCATTGCAAATAAAGCGATCTGTAAGGTTTAGGATCAACAAATTCTCTTAACACAACTCCAGCAGGCTGCACTATAGGCGGCAAAGTTGATAAACGTGGAAGTAAAGTTACATCTTTACTGCTAGGTATCATATAACGCAATGTTTCAAGCGAAGTTGCAGAAAATTCAGACTGATTAGCCCCAACTTTATTACAAACATCAATCATATTTCTTCGCATGCAATGCCCTTCTTCTAAAAGAAGCACGCGCTGCGAGGAAAGTTTTGAAATCTCAATAGGGCTGGTCTCGTGACCAAAAGCAGAATTTGTAGATGCAGCCAACAAAAAATCTTCGTCAAATAAGTGTTTAACACTAATAGACGCTCTAGCAAAACCTTCGCTAAAAATTGCAGCATCAATCTGACCGTCATCTAATAACTGGCGTAATTCCCCTGATTTTTCTTCAACAAATCTCACTGTAAGATTCGGCTTATATTTTCGCAAAACGGGCGCTAAACGCGGCAGAAGGTATGTGCAAAGAGTAGGAAATATTCCAATAACAATTGTTGACGACCACGGGTCTTCTGCACATCTAGCTGCTTGACGAATATGTGACATATCTGCTTGTATTCGCTTTGCGTAATACAATACTTCTCGCCCTGCAGGAGTAAGTAATTGTTTACCAGGATTTCGCTCAATAAGATCTACTCCTAGAGTTTCCTCAAGTTTTCTTATTTGAGTAGACAACGTCGGCTGGGAGACTTTCGCTCGTGCGGCTGCTTTTGTAAAACTCTCTTCTTGTGCAAAAGCTATAAGATATTCAAGCGCTCTTACGTTCACGAAAGCCTCCATTAATTTTTAACCGAATTCTGCACATATTTCATGCAGAACGCAAAAATTCTAGTCTATTTAATTTTTCTGCGGCCTACGAATAATATAGTCAAAAGCGGAAAGTGCTGCAGTTGCACCAGATCCATATGCTGTAACTATTTGCTTATACGGCTCATTTGAGCAGTCTCCTGCAGCAAAAATACCTGGTATTTTTGTGCAGCCGCTGCGATCTGTAATAATCTCGCCACGCTTATTCAACTCTACCTGATTATTCAACCAATTGGTATTAGGAACTAAACCGATTTGTACAAATACGCCATCAGTAGTAATAACATTTTCTAAATCAGATTTTTCAGCATTATCTACGCGACTGCGATATCGCACGGAAGTTACTTTTTTACCGTTACCATCAATACCGCTTACAGCAGCACTTGTGATTACGTCAATATTAGGCAAATTATGTAGAGTGTTTAGCAAAACTTTATCTGCTTTAAGAGTTTCCATAAATTCGACTACTGTAACATGCTTTGCAATACCAGCTAAATCTATTGCAGCTTCGACACCAGAGTTTCCTCCGCCTACAACTACAACATTTTTATCTTTAAACAATGGCCCATCGCAATGAGGACAGAATGAGACACCTTTATTGCGATATTCTTCTTCACCTGGCACTCTAAGAGTGCGCCATGTTGCACCAGTTGCGATAATCACAGCTTGAGCTTTCAATTCACCACCAGAGCGAGCGTGTACTGTGTGCAAACCGTAAGGCTTAGAAGATATATCAATAGAATCAACCCAGTCTGGAGTAAATACATCTATATCGTACTGAGAAATATGATCAGTTAGATTTGCAGCAAGTTTAGCTCCTGTAGTGTGAGGCTGAGAAATATGATTTTCAATACTCTCTGTTTCTACCACTTGCCCACCGCGATGATCCATAATCATTGCCGTGCTTAAGCCTTTTCTAGCTGTATAAATCGCAGCCGCAGAAGCAGCAGGTCCTCCTCCGACGATCACAATATCATACGGATTTTGAGAATTCATTTTTTGCGCAATAGTACGACTAGCAGGCGAATTTTCACGTGAAACACTAGCGTCAAATTTAGTTGATGAGCCGTCACTTGATTTTTCTTTCTCAAGCTGAGAAAGCACAGACACAAGTTCGTCAATACCAAGCCGCCCAGATGCAATAAGTTCGCCATTTTCGAACACTGCTGGCACACTCATTACACCTAGATTATCTACTTCTTCGCGAAAAGCGCTACCTTCTACAGCAGTGTGACGAATCGCAGGGTTAATAATAGAAATTGTGTTAAGAGATTGCACAACCTCCGGGCAATTTAAACACGTTACAGACATATAAGTAGTTAAATCATGAGAACCAAGTTGCAAAATTGCAGATTTCTGTTCTGGAGTAATTTTTGCAGCGTAACCACTCACCTGAAGCAGTGCAAGTACGAGTGAACTAAATTCGTGGCCTAAAGGCAGACCTGCGAAAGTAACTTCTATATTATTTTCTTTGTTTTGATTATTTTGCGATTCTGTACTGCGTATCACAAAGCTTGGTTTGCGCATAATATTGCACGAAATACCTGCTTTTTCTCCGTCAATAACACTAATTTTTTCACTTTGTTGAGATACTTCTTTTAAAAGATTACTAACTTTTTGAGATGTTTCCGAATCGTCAAGATACGCTACAATCTCAACTGGCGATACCATTTTCTTCAATAATTGCGCCAACTGATCAGTTAAAGACGTATTCAACAAAGACATAAAACTTTACTTCTTTCAAAATTTTTTATAACAATTAATTATGGTAAAAATCATGCGCGCAGGAAATTAAAAACTTCCTACGCGCTTTTAGAAAAATCAGATCTTTCCAACTAAATCAATAGAAGGAGCCAATGTTTCTTCTCCCTGCTCCCACTTTGCAGGGCATACTTCGCCTGGGTGATCTGCAATATACTGTGCTGCTTTAACTTTGCGAAGAAGCTCATCAGCATTTCGACCAATGCCGTCGGCAGTCATTTCGAAGAATTGAATAATGCCTTGAGGATCAACCAGGAATGTAGCACGATGTGCCAAACCAGATTCTTCATTCCAAGCGTCAAAGTTACGCGAAAGAGCACCAGAAGGGTCACCCAACATTGTGTATTTTACTTTGCCAATTGCTTCAGAATCATCATGCCAAGCTTTGTGTACGAAATGCGTATCTGTTGAAACTGAATACACTTCTACTCCAAGCTTCTGCAACTCTTCGTAGTGGTTAGCTAAATCTTCCAACTCAGTTGGGCACACGAAGGAAAAATCTGCTGGATAGAAGAAGAAAATTGCCCATTTGCCGAGTACGTCAGCGTCACTTACTTCAGTAAACTCGCCATTTTTATAAGCATTTACTTTAAATGGAAGAATGTGCGTATTCATTAAACTCATAACTACTCCTAAATTCTGATTTTGCGCTTTCTTTGCGTTTATCTTTCAATATCAAAAATAGATTACATCTATTAAAAATTCTAGATTTATAGGCATTTTCTATAGTGCTTATGTGAATCATCAATAAAAATCAACAAAATAACAATTTTATATTTTGATCGAAAATAATATCAGCAATTTGTACACAAAATGCGCATCATTTGCACATTTAGCCTATTTTTAAGGCGTAAAAACAAGCCAAAAACGTTGATATACCAACGTTTTCCACGTGGAGCGGATGACGGGAGTCGAACCCGCCTCTGAAGCTTGGGAAGCTTCCATTCTACCGATGAACTACATCCGCATGTTGCACAATAAATTACAAGTGCTAAAACAAAAACACTTCAATAAATGTGCAACTTTTTAAGACTAGCACGTACTATTGAGCACTTCAGCACAATAGACGCAACTATTTATTCATTTAATGCAATCTTTACGAGATCAGCAGTAGAAACTACCTTCTTACGAGTGCGCTGCTCTTTGGCACCAGATTCACGCTCATAAGCATCAACACGTTTCCAGCCAGCATAGTCTATTGCCTTTATGCCACGAGACTCAAGTAATTTATTTATAGACTGAGGATCTCTATCTATATTTACAAAACCACTTTTTGCAAGATCTTCCAACATGTTGCCAACTATGAACAGAGCATCCGATTTTGTAGAACCGATTAATCCAACAGGTCCACGCTTAGCCCAGCCAGTAGCATACAATCGTTCTCTAACTTCACCATCTTCTGCAGCAGTTGTAATGCGTCCTTCACTATTTGCAAGCAAAGTACGTTTTTCATCGTAAGCAATGCCAGGAACTTCAGCAGGATGATAACCAATTGCATGATACACTGCTTGCACAGGATACTCTTCAAATTCTCCAGTACGAGACATTATTCCGTCTGCGCTAGTTTTAGTACGCTCAACGCGAATCGCTTTAACATGTCCGCCTTCGCCAATAATTTCTACTGGAGCTGAATTGAAGTGAATTACGTAACGTTTATTAGCAGTTTTCCCTTCAAAATCAACGTTTCCAGCATCTTCCATATCTTCAGCCATATCGCGAATAGCAAACAGTTCCTCAACCATTTGGCGAGTAAGCTTATCGTTGCCAGCTACTTCTATTGTTTCTTCATCAAGCTCAAAATCATCCTCATTTATAACAATCTGAACTCCGGATAACTTTTCCATTTCACGTAATTCTTGAACTGAGAATTTTGCTTGAGCAACACCACGGCGAATAAATAAATGCAAAGTTTGCGTACTGTTTTGCTGTAATCCTTCATAAACATCATCAGGAATATCAGTATGAGCACGCAAATAATCAGGATCTCTAAGAAGCTCGCGAGCAACGTCCATTGCCACGTTTCCGCCACCAATAACAGCAACTTCCTTAGCTTCAAGAGGCCACGTGCGCTTACTAGTTGGATATCCGTCGTACCATTCTACAAATTTTGCAGCACCATAAACACCATCTAGATCAGCGCCCGCTACTCCTTTAAGTGGCCTATCTTCAACAGCGCCAGTAGCGAAAAGCACAGCATCGTAGCGAGCTAATAAATCTTCAAGAGTAATATCTTTACCAAATTCAACATTCGCATAAAGATGAATATTTGGATTATCAAGAGTTTTTTCTAAAGCATCGGCAATAAATTTAATACTTGGATGATCTGGAGCCACACCGTAACGCACTAAACCGAAAGGTACAGGCAATTTTTCAAAAAGATCAATGCGAGCGCTTGTACCAAGCCCTAATTCTTCTCCTTGTTTTGAAAGTTGTCGCAAGAAAATATCTGAAGAATATACCCCTGCAGGACCAGCTCCTATAACAGCAATACGCAATTCAGGCTCACTGTTAAAAGCTTTTTCATTTATATTATCTTTTTCCATTATTATCCCCATATTGAACTGTATAATACAGCAATTTTGCCGTTTTTTCGCGCATTCTGCACGGTCTTCAAGCATGGGATGCCTTCGCGTGCTATCTTTAGCACTCAACAATCAAAAGCTTCCGCGTATGCTTTCATATTTAGACTAGCGCATAGTTAAGTATTAGAAAATGCTTACGAAAATAAATTTCTGCTACTATTTGTTAACTATTTTCTTAATCGACTTCTTTATTTGGTCGCAACGCTGTTAACGCCCAAGTGATAGAAATTACGTCAATAATTTCTTGCATCATGGCTCCTAGAACCGCAGGAATAAATCCAAAAGCTGCAAAAATCATACTAATAATTGCTAAACCAATTCCCAGCAAAACTGATTGAATCATAACAATTTTTGTACGTTTTGCCACGCTTATAGCACTTGCTACAGCAGAAATATTATTGTTCATAATAACAACTTGCGCACATTCAGATGCTGCAGTATCAGTTCCATCTGTAACAGCTACGCCAATATCGGCAGCTGCAAGAACTGGCGCATCGTTTACGCCATCTCCTACCATCATTGTTACTGCTGCAGGTTTACGAACATTAGAATCACTGTAATCATTTTGCTTTACGTATCTAAGCTTATCTTCAGGAAGTAAATCAGCATGTACAGAATCTATTCCAACGCTTGAAGCTATTGTTTTTGCTGCCTGCAAACCGTCTCCAGTAAGCATTGCTATAGAGCGCACTCCTAGCGAACGCAATTTTTTGATAGTTGATTTTGCATTATCTCGCGGAACATCTTTTAGTACAATGCGACCTACAAGCTTTCCATTGAACGATACGTAAGTTGCCATTTCGTCTGAAGCAAGAGGTTTTCCTGTAGCATAATTATCTTCTTGCTCTGTTACATACTTTCTGCGTCCTACACGTACCGTAATACCATCTACAATGCCTTGAATACCCTGTCCTGCTGTTTCCTTAACACTGTTAACTACAGGATATTCTCGCACGCTAGGAATCTGCGGAGTAGACGATGGATGCTCACGCTCCCATAAAACAGAACCCGCTTTTGCAATACCACCAGCGAGAATATGCTGAGAATATGTTTCCAGCACGCCAGCAAGCATAACTATGCGATTAGCTTTTTGCGTAGTATCAATTACTTCTACTGTCACAACTTGCGGCTGTTTTACAGTTAACGTGCCAGTTTTGTCGAAAAATACGTCAGTTACGCGGCTTAACTGTTCAAGTACATTTTGACTTTTTACTACGATTCCAAGCTTTGCTAAACGACCCGTACCAGCCATACAAGCTACAGGAACAGCTATCAGTAGAGGACACGGCGTTGCCAACACTAGCACCTGCGCGAATCGCAAAGGATCTCCTGAAATAATCCAAGCTGCAGCAGCTAGCATAAACGAAAATACTGTAAACGGTACTGAAAGCATATCTGCAAATCGCACAACAGCTGCGCGAGAAGATTTAGCTGATTCGACAAGCTGCATAATTTTTTGATACTGCGAATTTTTAGACAGTTTTGTTACGCGCATAATAAGCACAACACCACCGTTTACGCAGCCTGATAGCACTGACGCTCCAGCATAAACTTCTCGAGGTACAGATTCACCATTAATAGCACTTGTATCTAAAACAGCTGAACCACTTAATAGTTCTCCGTCAACAGGAACAGTTTCGCCAGGAAGAACAATAATAACGTTGCCAATTTTTAAATCATCAACAGGAATCGTAGTGTAACGCTGTAATTTTGAGACAATAGAACCATCTGTGTTTGATTGCAAAAATGGGCAGACATTGCGTTTATGAGCGCAATTATGGAGTTGATCATAATCTTCTGCAGAATCTGTAGCATAAGCAGTATCTGCTTTCCTAAATTCAGCATGCTGACAAAGAGCACATAAAGTTGGCTTGCATTGATTGTCATTTGCGCATGGCGGATTGTAATCTTCAATCGCATTTTGAATATGATGTGTTTCATGTTCAATACCAGGCAATGTCATAAGATGGGCTGTTTTAGGAGAAGCATTTACTAAAAGTGACAAGTTGCGTTGAGCTTTCATATTAGCAAAATCTTCAATCGCCTCTCCGGTCCAAACCATTACAACAATAAGATAGCTTGCCCAAAACTCCCCTGTACCAAGTGTTGCTAATAGTGCAACGAAAGCAAGCAAATCTATACCCAACGTTCCATTTTTTAAATCGCGAATCATGCTACACAACGAAATAACACACGTGTAGGCTACAAAAATAACGATAATAAACTGGCCAACTGTTAAATTTATTGCAATATTGTAATTGATACGTGCAAAATCGAAAATTTGCTGCAATAATTTAGAAAATTGCTTACCGAACGCTGTTAATACAGAAGTATTCGATACATATAAAACCGCAATAAACGGCAATGCAAGAGTAACAATTGTTAATTGTGGAACACGACGGCAATACGCTAAAAGTTTACGCATATACTTTCCTTACGCTGATCAGGTTAACTACGAGAAACGTTGCTAACACGATTTCACGCCTTGTTAACCCACTGAGAGCAGCAAGATCATAAGATTTAATGCACTCAATACACGGCGTAAAGATACTAATATTTATTTATTAATATTCATTATAACAACATGCCTTGATGAGAAAGATTCTCAAAAAAATTCGACACTAAGCAACAATCTATAAAATAAGGCGGGAACTGTTACATTTAACAGCCCCGCCTTTGTTTTTAAGATATTAAAGCACTACTCAGTGATCACTCATCAACGTGTGCTGGAAGAGCACCAGTGTGCCAAATGCGATCGAGGTAATCTTCGATAGAGCGGTCAGAAGAGAAGTAACCAGAGTTGGCTACGTTCAAGACTGCCATGCGAGCCCACTTCATTGGATCGCGGTAAGTTTCCTCAATCTGAGCCTGAATATCCATGTAAGAGCTGAAGTCAGCCATTGCCATGAAGTAATCATGGGTAAGCCAATCGTTAACGAGTGGCTCATACACGCTCTTGTCGCCATTGGAGAAGGTGCCGTCGGCAACCATATCCACAGCAGTCTTCAAGCGAGGATCAGACTCGTAGTACTTACGAGATCCGCCGTGATCGTAGCCTTCAGCGTAGAGCTTATCAACTTCGTCAACGGTCATGCCGAAGAGGAAGAAGTTCTCAGCGCCAACGCGCTCACGAATCTCAACGTTTGCACCATCGAGAGTACCAACAGTCAAAGCACCGTTCAAAGCGAACTTCATGTTACCGGTGCCGGAAGCTTCCTTACCAGCCTGAGAAATCTGCTCGTCCAAATCGGTGGCAGGAATCAAGTTCATAGCCAACTCGATGTTGTAGTTTGGTGGGAAGAACACTGCAAGCTTGCCCTTGCATGCTGGGTCGTTATTCACCACGCGAGCAACATTGTTAATGAGCTGAATGGTGAGTTTTGCCATAGCATAGCCTGGAGCGGACTTAGCGCCGAAGAACACGGTGCGTGGAAGCATCTTGTCGACGTCGATTGTGCCATTCTTGATTCCAGCGTATGTGGAGATAACCTGGAGGATCTTCATGGACTGGCGCTTGTACTCGTGCAAACGCTTAACAATGGTGTTGAACATAGTGTCTGGGTTGATTTCAAAGCCATACTTCTGCTTTGCGAAATCAACGAAGGCGAGCTTGTTCTCTTGCTTAACCTTAGCAAACTTCTTAACGAAGGAAGGATCGTCAGCCAATGGCTTCAAACCTTCGAGAAGCTCCAAATCACCCTGCCATGCGTCGGTGCCCAAGCCCTCAGTAATAAGAGCAGACATGCGTGGGTTGCTCAAGCGCACGAAGCGACGAGGAGTTACGCCGTTAGTAACATTCTTGAACTTATCTGGGTAAACGCTGGAGAAGTCCTTCAAAGTGACATCCTTCAACAACTCAGAGTGAAGCTCAGCAACACCGTTAACGTAAGAACCACCGTAGGTAGCCAAGTAAGCCATGCGAACTACAGCACCTTCGCCATTTTCGTCAGCGTCGGTAGCGATGCGCATGCGCTCAACCTGATCCTCAGCAACACCCTTTCCGCGAAGCTCGTTGCGGAACTGCTCGCTGATGCCCTGAATAATCTCAAGGTGGCGTGGCAAAAGTTCGCCGATAAGTTTGGCTGGCCAAACTTCCAAAGCTTCTGGAAGCAAAGTATGGCAAGTGTAGTTGAAGGTCTTGGTGGTGATACCCCAAGCGGTGTTCCAATCGTAGCCGTACTCGTCCATAAGAACGCGCATAAGCTCTGGAATGCCGATAACTGGGTGAGTATCGTTCAACTGGAAGTTGATCTTGCTTGGGAAGGTGGTGAGATCCGGCTTATCCTGACCTGGATAGAATACGCGGATAGCATCATGAATAGAAGCAGCTACGAAGAAGTACTGCTGTTCAAGACGCAAAGCCTTACCTTCTGGAGTGGAATCTTCTGGGTAAAGAATCTTAGAAATGTTTTCCGCTGCAACCTGTGGCTTTACAGCATCCAAGTACTCAGACTTGTTGAAAGTGAGCAAATCAAACTCGTCGTAAGACTTAGCAGTCCACAAACGAAGAGTGTTTACGCGACCAGAATTATAACCTGGAACCATGTAATCAACTGGTACTGCACGAACAGACCAAGCTGGCTTCCATACGCGCTTGCCGTTTTCTTCTACAACTTCACCACCGAAGTTGACGCGCTGGTCACGACCATAATCAATGTGACCCCATGGCTCTTCATTGCTAAGCCAGTAATCAGGGGTTTCAACCTGCTTACCTTCTTCATCAAAGCGCTGCTTGAAGATGCCGTAACGATACTGGATGCCGTAGCCAAATGCTGGAACGCCAATAGAGGCGAGTGAATCAATGAAGCAGGCTGCGAGACGACCCAAACCGCCGTTACCCAAACCTGGCTCATACTCAGCATCAATAACAGCTTTTGGATCGAAGCCAAGCTTAGTAACAGCCTTATTGAATTGGTCAGTAAGACCAGCGTTCAACAAAGCGTTCTCAAGCTGCTTGCCCATCAAGAACTCTGCGCTCAAATAGCCCACAGCCTTGGTATTGCCGTTAACCATGTCATGCTGGGTCTGCATCCAAGAGTCCATCAAGTGACGACGAACTGCGGTAGCAGCGGCAACATACACATCTGCCGTAGTGGCCTGCTCTGGCGTTACACCCTGGGTGTACTTGAGGTGCTCTTGAAGTTCTTTGGCAAATGCCGTCGCAGTAGTTTTGGCTTTCGGCGCGACGTGTTTAGTCATATTTGACTCCTTGTGCCGTTTGTTATATTTCCTAAAAAGTGTGCTGCCCGAAACTTTATGTTTAGGCAATTAAACCGATACCGTGTTGTAGTTATCTACAAAAAGGCATGAAGGAATACACACGATTTCATTGTCAGATAATAGCACAACCCGAACCCTTATATTATGTGCAGTAAAACATATAGATAATATTGTAAATTGCAGAAATTATTACATAAAAATCTCCCATTTTCCGATTATTTTTGAGAAATATTGATATTTTTACTGCGACATCGACACACTTAATACTTACCTACAGGTTCGTTTGTTAAAAAAAGTAATCAAAATTTGTGCGATTACGTGCTAAAAGTGATTATTTTTAATCTAAGAAATGTTATAGAAATGGCATTACTCATTTCTAAACGCTAATGCATAATGCTTAATATGGCAGTAATTCTTGAACGAGATATGAAAAAAGGGAAAAACTCACTAAATAAGTGGAAAACGCAAGCGCAACAAGAAGCTATCAGAGGAACAAAATTCCAGGAAATAGATAGTCAGATTATGGAAATTACAAAATCTGACGAAGCTATGGCAGTTCGATATTCGCTGTATCTACTAGAACTACGCGCTCCTGGCAATTGCGTTGAAGTTCGAGTATCCCCATGGGGAGCTGTGAAAATCTTAGAAGGTCCAGAATCTGACCCTCACAACTTAACCCCTCCAGACGTTATAGAATTAGAGCCAAGTGTTTGGTTGCGATTAGTTTGCGCAATAAGCACATGGGATGAAGAAAAAGAAGCTGGAAACATAAGCGCAATGGGTGAACGAGACAATTTGAGCGCAATATTACCGCTAGAAATATAAAATCCGGGTAAATTGCGCTACAAACTGCAACAATACTATGCAAAAAGCAAAAGTTACGTACTGCTTTTACTCACTTATCACTTTTTTTATGCATGAAACTTGGCAAAGGCATAGGAATATGATGATGTGCAGGAGTATGCGCTGCATTAGAACCTGCGTTTTCGCTACTTACAGCCTTGGCAGCAGCTTCAGCAGCCCACTTAGCATACTCGTCTAGATCATCAAGCTCGTTTGCACTATTATCCTCATGTTCTGCTGCATTATCTTGAGCTTGGTTGACGTTGACATCCGTTGGATTACCTTCAGCATCAAAGTCCTCGCTCGATGCAAACGGATCATAAGATCCCTGGCCTGGCTCATGCGCATTAAGCTCTTTAGCGAGCTCGTCATAATCCGTATCGGTCGTCAGGTACTTGAGCTTACGGGCAATTTTCTGTTGCTTTGCCTTCTGTCGTCCGCGGCCCATCTGACCCCCTCTATCTACCGTAGCAATGAATTCATCACACAAAGCGTACCACTTTGCCGCAACAGAGTGCCTTGTCTGTGTAAACTTTTACGATAAAAGCCATATTTTAAGCGCGAAATAAATGCTTCCTAAGGAGTAAATCATGGCTGAAGAAACGCAGGTAACTGCAGCAGGTAACGAGATTAGTGCAAGTTTCGTCGCAGCTCAGCAACGTTCTGATAGAACATTAGAAAAATTAAAAGCAAACCCGTCAGCATTTACTATGCTAACTGGAGATCGTCCTACTGGAAGATTGCATCTAGGCCACTACTTCGGTTCCATTAAAGAGCGCGTTGCGATGCAAAATCGCGGCGTAAATACAAACATCATTATCGCCGACTATCAGGTTATTACCGACCGAGACACCACAGAACATATTGAAGATAACGTACTGAATTTAGTACTCGACTACATGGCAGCAGGAATCGATCCTCAAAAAACCATGATCTTCACACATTCCGCCGTTCCTGCAGAAAATCAGCTTATGCTGCCTTTCCTTTCGCTTGTTACAGAAGCAGAGTTGCACAGAAATCCTACAGTTAAATCCGAAATGGAAGCTTCAGGACACGCTCTTACTGGACTTTTGTTAACTTATCCTGTTCACCAAGCTTGCGATATTTTGTTCTGCAAGGCAACAGTTGTGCCGATTGGTAAAGATAATTTGCCGCACATTGAAATTACGCGCACTATTGCTCGCAGATTCAACGAACGTTATGCAAAGAAGAATCCTATATTCCCAGAGCCTTCTGCAATTCTTTCTGATACTCCTGAAATCCCAGGCTTAGACGGACGAAAGATGAGCAAATCTTACGGAAATTCGATTATGCTGGGCGCAACTGCTGAAGAAACTGCGAAACTGATTAAGAAGAGCCCAACTGACTCTGAGCGAATGATTACATTTGACCCAATAGCTCGACCACAAGTTTCTGCACTTCTTACAACCGCAGGTTTAGTTACAGGTCGCGATCCAAAAGATATTGCTGAAGAAATTGGTAACGCTGGAGCAGGCGCGTTGAAAGCTTACGTAATTGAAAACGTAAATAATTTCTTAGCTCCTCACCGTGAACGTCGCGCAGAACTTGCAAAAGATATGGATAGCATTCGCGATATTTTACATGACGGCAATAAGCGCGCAAATGCTATTGCAGAAGAAACTCTTGCTCAAGTGCGAGACGCTATGGGAATGAAATATTAAATAAATAACAGCTCGCAAATTAGAAATTTTATAAGAATTTTATAAGAATTTTATAAGCAAAATAATAGAAGCCGCTTGCATAATTTGTAAGCGGCTTCTAATTTTTTGATCAACAAAACGTAGTATTAAATCAAACGTCGTAACGCCAATTTTTATCAGTAATAACTCGAGCTACAGCAAGACCTAACGGCAAGCAAATAATTACCATAAAAGCTCGGAAGGTCCAATCTAAAGCCGGAAGAGTATTAAATTGGCCTAAATAGAACATTGCACGATACATATAAAGTCCCGGAACCATAATCACAATAGACGGAACAGTGAGACTAATTCGCGGATAACCTAAATATTGCGGTGCTAAACCGTGTCGAACTATCGTCCTCCAGGCGGATGCAAGCAAGCCAGCCAAAAGAGCGCCAGTAAATGCTGCTATTTCGGCAGCAACACCAAAATCAGCCATGGTAAGACGAAGCGTATCAGTAATAGCTCCAATAACACCAGCAACTAAGCACATTCTTTGCGGAGAATTAAACAGAACAGAGAAGCCCCACACGCCTGCAAAAGCAGTAATAAGTCGCAAAATAGCGTTAAGCCAAGGGTTTAATCCTAAAGGAGTGAAACCTTGAGGATTAAGCTGAACAAGGCTTGCTACCATCCATCCAGCAAGCGTTCCCATTAGAATAATCGCCATCGTGTAACATAAGCGTTGAATTCCTGAAGGAAAATCAATTTTCGCTATATCTAAACCGCCTGTAATAAGCGGGAATCCAGGAATCACGAACAAAACTGAACCAATGTACGCAGTGTTATGTTTAAGTGCTGCAGGATCAAAATATCCAATAAGTCGCAAAGAGCAAATGCAAGAAAGAGCACCTATTGCAACCGCAATAAAAGTTACTACAAACTGATTTAAATGATGCATAAACATTCGGCGACGAACATAGTGGCCAATTCCAGCTCCAATAAAAGCTCCGAGCATATCGTACGGGCCACCGCCAAGCAAAAATGCGAAGGAAGCGCACGCAACAGCAGAAGCAAGTCCTGCAAACCAAGGCTTATAAAGCGGCTTACGATTTTTAATTAAATCAAGTCTATCGTGTACTTCTCTAACAGTAAGTGGTTTATTTGCATTTTCAGCATCATCACTATATCCGTGATTTATATGATCGAAATGCTGTTCGTAAACGTGCTCTGGTTTAAGAGCAAAAATTCCGTGAGGCTTTTCGTTTTTAATTTTTTCTTGTAAAGCCTTATCTTTTTCAAATTTTGCAGCTTTTTCTTCAGACTGTTTCGCAGTTTGCACAATAGTTTTTTCATCATCCGAAGCGTGCAAAGTGTCAACTAATTCTTTCGAAACTGTTGCTTTTGAATGGTATAGAGAATCGTTTCCAAGCTTTACATTAAACCAATCTGCAAAGTGCTCTAAAAGCCATATACGTTCTGTATTTACGCCGGTTGTAGGCAAATCAACTACTTCAGTGATTCTCTCATGCTTGTCTGTGCAAGTTGCTTCTATGTCCGTAAGATTCACGTCTGCTCTTACGTTTACACCCATAGGTTCGCCAACTCTATGCATTAGCTCTCTCACTCGGTAGCTACCAGTTCCGGCACCTAATCCGAGAGCACCTACGCGAATAATAATGCTAGATTTTGCTGCGATTCCAGCCTCCGTAACAGGCTTATCCCAGTCACGCTCAACGTCGTCCATATCGAGAGGAATGGCATGCGTATGGAATCGTCCTGACGGTTTTCCTACAATATGACCATTTGGAAGAATTTCCGGAATATTATTACTATTGCCGTCGCTTCCGTCGAAATTATTGTTTGCATTATTGTCTGCTGTGCTCACAATTTTTCAGTATACGCACTACCGTTACCTAGATCAGGTTTATTATTTAGCTCAATTAAACCCAATTAAGCTCAATTTAGCTTGCGTATTAATTTTCAGTCCGGTGGTAGTTTAACAATTATGTTGGTATCTCGCTGGAAACAGAGGCTGTGGGCTCGCAACTTTTGACCTACATAACCGCGGAGGAGCCGCGGAAGTCAGCTGACCGAGCAACCTTATGACTGGCGTAAGGAGGTCTGATGGCTGATCAAAATCAACAGGTCAATCCAGCAGACGCCACTATTGTGACGTCTGGTTTAGGTCGAAAAGGACCAGAGGAGCGTGACCTTCCAGAATCGCTTAAGCAAGACATGGATTTATGCTTGCATATTCTTCGCGATGTTCTTGGAGAATTTGATGAAAAATTGCTTGCAGTATTCGATGAAGTACGTCTAAACGCTGTCGAAGCAAGCTCTGCACATTTTGCACAAATGGTTGATGCAGAATCTACTGCAGATGATGGTCTAAGCAAGGCTGTTGAAAAAATTAACGGCATGGAATTGCCTGATATGCAGCTACTTGCGCGCGCTTTTGCAACATACTTCCACCTGGCAAATTTGTGCGAAGAGAATTATCGCGTTTCTGTTCTGCACCAACGTGAGTGTGAAGTAAGCGATGCAAATCCTGTAGATCCAGTTAATGAGTTGACTTGCGCGTATCACAAACTTCTTACAGAAATGGGTCCTGCTGAAGCCAAGGAATTGCTTTCAAAACTTGAATTCCATCCTGTTTTCACAGCTCACCCAACTGAAGCTCGTCGTAAAGCTGTTGCTGGTAAGATTCGCCGTATTTCTAAGCTTTTAAGCGAACATGATAGACTTGGCGGATCTGATAAGCGCGAAAATTATCGTCGTTTGTATAACGAGATTGACGCTTTGCTTCGCACTTCTCCTATAGCTTTGAAGAAGCCAACTCCTGTTGAAGAAGCAGATACAATTCTTGATATTTTTGACGCAACCTTGTTCGATACAATTCCGCTGGTTTATCGCAGATTTGACGACTGGCTGCTCGGTAAGAAAGCCGGCTTGGTTCCACCTCGCTGCCCTGCTTTCTTCCACCCAGGTAGCTGGATTGGTTCCGACCGCGATGGAAACCCGAATGTTACTGCTAAAGTAAGCCGTCAAGTTGCACGCAAGTTTAGCGATCATGTTTTGACTGCTTTAGAAGCTCGTACTCGCGAAGTCGGCAAATGCTTGACTATGGAAACTCGCACAACGCCACCAAGTATAGAACTTCTTGAGTTGTGGAATCGTCAGCGTGAAATGAGCGAACAGCTCACAGAAAGCGCATCAGATGTTTCTAATAGCGAACCGCATCGCGCAGTGATGCTTGTTATGGCTGATCGTTTACATCGTACGATTAGCCGCGATACAGATTTGATGTATCATTCTTGCGAAGATTTTATTGAAGATTTACATATTGTTCAGCGTTCACTTGCTGAAGGTGGAGATCCTCGAGCCGCTTACGGTCCTTTGCAAGATTTGATTTGGCAAGCGCAAACCTTCGGATTCCACATGGTTGAAATGGAATTCCGCCAGCATTCTCTTGTACATTCTCGTGCTTTGGAAGATATTCGTGAGCACGGATTACACGGCGAGCGCGGTCCACTTCAGCCTATGACGCGCGAAGTTCTTGATACTTTCCGCGCTTTGGGAGCAATTCAGAAGCGTAACGGTATGCGCGCTGCTCGCCGTTATATTATTTCCTTCGCAAAGTCTGCTCAGCATGTTCGTGACGTTTTTGAATTAAATCGTCTTGCTTTCGCTCACCCACAGGATGCGCCAACAATTGACGTTATTCCACTGTTTGAGCAGTTGGAAGATTTGCAGAACTCTGTTAACGTGCTTGAGGAGATTATTAAGATTCCTGAAGTTCAGGCTCGTCTTAAGGCTACTGGCCGCAAGATGGAAGTTATGCTTGGCTACTCGGATTCTTCCAAGGATGCCGGCCCTACTTCCGCAACTCTGGCTTTGCACTCTGCTCAGGAGCGTATAGCTAAGTGGGCTAAGAAGCACGATATTGATTTGACGCTTTTCCACGGACGCGGTGGCGCTGTTGGTCGCGGTGGCGGTCCTGCAAACCGTGCAGTTCTTGCTCAACCTGTTGGTTCCGTCAATTGCCGATTTAAGTTAACCGAACAGGGCGAAGTTATTTTTGCGCGTTACGGTAACCCAATTTTAGCAATTCGTCACTTAGAGTCTGTTGCTGCTGCAACTTTGCTTCAGTCTTCGCCAAGCGTTGAGAAAACAAATACTGAGATGACACACAAGTATGCTGATATGGCGCAAAAGCTTGATGTTTCAGCTCATGAGCGTTTCCTTGATTTGCTTCAAACAGATGATTTCACTCCATGGTTCTCTACAGTTACGCCGCTTAGTGAAATTGGTTTGCTTCCAATCGGCTCTCGCCCTGCAAAACGTGGTTTGGGTGCAAAGTCTTTGGATGACTTGCGTACTATTCCGTGGGTGTTCTCTTGGGCACAGGCTCGCATTAATCTTGCTGCATGGTACGGCTTGGGTACAGCTTGCGAAAAGTTTGGCGATTTGGAAACTTTGCGTCGCGCTTACGAAGAGTGGCCGCTGTTTAGTACTTTTATTGACAACATTGAGATGTCTTTGGCTAAAACGGATGAGCGTATTGCTCGCATGTACTTAAGCCTTGGAGATCGTGAAGATTTGAGCGATAAAGTGCTTTCGGAAATGCAGCTTACTCGCAAGTGGGTTTTGCAGATAGTTGATGATAAGTGGCCGTTGCAGCATCGTCATGTTCTCGGCCAAGCAATTCGCGTGCGTTCGCCGTATGTTGATGCTTTGTCTGTAATTCAGTCACTTGCTTTGCGCAAACTTCGCAACAAAGTAGATAAGGAAGAATTGAGCGAAAGCCAGCAGGCAGAGTTTATTTACCTTATCTTGTGCACTGTTTCTGGTGTTGCTGCAGGCTTGCAGAATACTGGATGATTTTAAAAGGTTTCAGTGTTGAGAAAGCCTTCGCATTGCTATTTGATTAATTAATTTTATTTTTCAATTTAGCTTGCGAAGGTTTTCTTATATTTGCTTATTTTATTTTCGCTTATGTTCATATTTCTAAGCATTTTATTTTTGAGTATCTTATTTTAAGCATCTTTCGCTAAACGTCTTTGTGAATATAGAATGTTGTAGGTAATAAAAAAGCTTGTTTTAGCTCCGTACTAAGAGGTTATTATGCAAGATAATTCAATTAATGAAGATTCCTTGTTAGCAACATCAATATTGAGTTCGCTTCTTGCAGGAAATCGTAGATTTGCACAGAATAAATCTTCTCACGCCGGAGTAGATAGCAAAACTCGCGAATCACTTATTAATGGTCAAAATCCGGGAACTGTGGTGCTTTCTTGTGCAGATTCGAGAGTAGCTCCAGAATTTGTTTTTGATGCAGGACTTGGGGATATTTTTTCTGTACGAACGGCTGGCGAAACCGTAGACGACGCTGTTATAGAGACTTTAGAATACGCTGTAGCTGATTTGGGAGTGAAAGTACTTATCGTACTAGGACACGAACATTGCGGGGCTGTAAAAGCTGTTTTGCAGAAAGTTTTGCAACTTGTTGATCAGTATGGCGAAGACATTGCGAGCGATATGGTTGAGTCTTCAGACTCAATCTTGGTGCGCTATTTAGGCCCAGCAGTTGTTTCGGGTATTGAAGAAGAGCTTGGAACTGATGATATTGAGCGCATCCACATTTCTAATGTTCTAGCTGATATTTGTGATAAATCTCAAATTATTCGCGAAGCTGTTTTCAACGATCAATTAATGATAGTTGGCGCAAGATACCGCATGAGTGACGGTCTTGTTGAAATGCTTTCGTGCTGACTTAAAGTTTTTAAAATAATGGGAAAACAAATGAGCGCAAGTTCTTCGCCTGTAAATTGCGCGTGTTCACAACGCAGTAAGTTTTCTAAAAAAACTCGCGAAAGTTCAGCAAATTACCTGTATCTTATAGCTGGAACGCCTGTTCTCGCTCTTCTTATTGCTATGGCTCCAGCCTTGCAAGCAAAAAATCCTTGGCTGCTCATAGATGCAACTACAAGAGGTATATCCGGATTGCTTCTTCAAGCAGTTCCTTTTACTCTTATTGGCGCTTTAGTCTCTGCTGCGGTTGAAACTTGGGTGACTTCAAAATATATTGAAAATCATGCTCCTAAGTCTACTGCTGGCGGATTTTTGCTCGCAATTATAGCTGGAGTTTGTGTACCTGTTTGTGATTGTGTAATAGTTCCTACTTTTTCACGATTAGTTGCACGTAAACTTCCATTATCTTGTGCTGTAACGTTTTTGTGCGCTGTTCCTGTTGTAAATCCAATATCTATTTGGGCAACTTGGTACGCTTTCTATGATGTCCCCGCAATCGTAATTATGCGCATTGCTTTAGGCGTTGCCGTTGCAATACTAGTTGGATTAAGTTTCGTAATATTTCCACAGAAAACACCAGTTTTGCGAGAAAAAATAATGTCAGATGTTGATTGTGCTTGCTGTGAGCATAATAGTCCAATTCCTATAAACCGCTCGTTTATAGGCGATATTAAACGTTACGTGAAGCATTTAATGGGAGATATTCTTGTTCTTTTGCCAATAATTGTTTTTGGAGCTGCTGTTGCTTCTCTTATACGCGCGTGGCTTGGAAGCGATCCCGCATCTCGCATTAATGCCACTACCGCACTTGTAGCTATACCAGCAATGATGCTGGTTGCTTACGCAAGTTCTTTATGCTCAAGCTCTGATGCTGTTATAGCTCGTAGTTTGGCCGCTTCTCTACCCATGTCTTCTGTAATGGTATTTTTGCTTTTTGGACCTATGTTAGATTTAAAAAATACGCTTATGCTGGTTTCAGATTGCAAAGCTAAATTTGTATTAAGACTTACTTTAACTATTGCTATAATGTGCTTTTTTGCTGCCTTGCTAACAAACTTTGCTTGGGGAAGTGCACTATGGTAGAAAATAGTCACAAGTGGCCAAAGTTTGCTGATTATGTTTCAGCATTATGCTTATTTTGTTTTTCATTATCTCTTGCGATAAGTGCTTTTTCTGGAAGCTACACCGTGCTTACCACTCCTCGCGCATATTTGTATCTTTTATTAGCGTCTTTTCTTTTACTGGTTTTGTCTATATGCGCAGCTTTTGGAATATTTAATTTTAGTGCAAAAGATTCGTTTAGAATTTTTGTTGCGCTAGTAGTTCCAACTCTTCTTATAGTCATACCTTTAAGCAATGCTCAAAATTCTCGTAGTTTAGATGGTTTTGATCAATATTCTGGGGGCAGAGCTATAGCTATAAGAAAAGAAGTTGGCGTGCACAAGTTGCGCGGATTAGACGAAAAAAATCGTACTATTCGAATTAGCGACGACGATTTTGGTTTATGGTATGACGAAATTGATCATAATCAAAAAAAATATTTGGGGTACCGAATAATAGTTAATGGTTTTGTAAGTCGAAATAACACTTTGGGTGTTAATCAATTTCGTATTTCTAGACAATTTATGTCTTGCTGCATTTTGGATATGTCACCATTTGGTTTTGTAGTTGAGTCTTCACAAAAAACGAGACTTAATGAGCATAAGTGGATTAGTCTTGTTGCCACTGTTAGTAAAGGAAATATTGGCATACCCGGCTACCAGCATTACGGCTCTGTACTTAAATTAGTGTCAGTCAGTGAAGTTAAAAAAATTCCAACAGGATATTTTTATAGACCGTAACTGTTTTTATATTTTGTTTCACAAATTATTGTATTGATATCAGCCAGAAGTCAACTAAGATAGCAAATATGGCTCTGGGTTTAAATATTGCGCTGATTTTTGTTTTTCTGCTTTTTGGTTCCGTTTTTGCGGCCACAGAGCTTGCATTAGTTAGCCTTAGAAGTTCACAAATAGATCGCATGGAATTGCAAGATTCTAGAGGTGCTAGGGTTGCGAAAATAGCTAGAGATCCTAATACTTTCTTATCAACTTTGCAAATTGGTGTAACACTTTCCGGATTCTTGTCGGCTTCTTTTGGAGAATCTGCCATAGCTCCATGCATAGTTCCACATGTGCACGAGTGGGGTGTTCCAAAGAATATTGCTGGACCTCTTACAACAATCGTTTTAACTTTGATTATTTCGTACTGTTCTATAGTTATTTCAGAGCTTGTTCCTAAACGTATCGCTATGCAGCGCGCTGAGCAGATCGCTAGAGCCACGGTACCAGCTGTAGATATTTTCTCGAAAATTTGTAAACCTCTTATATGGCTTATTGCTAAAAATACAAATGGTTTTGTTCGACTTCTCGGTTTTGACCCGAATGAGAAAGAGAGTGAAGTTTCAGACGAGGAGCTACGAGTTCTTGTAAATTCAAATAAAAAACTTAGCCAGGATGAGCGTAACATTTTGGATGATGTTTTTGACGCTTCTGAAACTATTGTTGCTGAAGTAATGCGACCTCGTGCGGATGTGGAGTTTTTGGAAGGATCTTTAAGTCTAGAAGAAGCGGCTAAGAAGATTCGCGAGTTGCCGTACTCTCGCTACCCTGTTACTGGGAAAGATTTTGACGATGTGATTGGTTTTGTACATGTTCGAGATTTGCTTGATGTGCGTAATCCGAACGCAAAAACAGTTGCGGATGTTACTCGAGAAGGTATTAGTTTGCCTGGCACTTCTAAGCTTTTACCTAGCTTGGAACTTTTACGTAAGCGTGGAATACATTTAGCTGTTGTTATAGACGAGTATGGCGGCACAGATGGCATTGTTACGCTTGAGGATATGACAGAAGAACTTGTTGGTGATATTCGCGACGAATACGATTTGCCAGACGGTTCTGATCAGAATCATGCAAATAAGTCAACAGTGTTTGTAAATGGCGTTGCTACTGTTGACGGTGGAATGACTATCGAAGATTTTGCTGATATTACTGGAATAGAGCTTGAAGATGGCCCTTACGAGACGGTAGCTGGATATTTCCTTGCTCACACTGGTTCTATGGGCTCTGTTGGCGCTGTTCTTCATGATGCTGATGGATATGATATGACTGTGACTGAAGTGGAAGGAAGACGTATCGCAACTATTGAAGTTCGAAAGCAAGCAGAAAAGGAAGATGCTGAAGAAAATAAACTTTAAACGAGTAATCTTTTTCAGCTGACTCTAATTTTTTGGATGTAAAATAAAACAGTAAAGCAACAATAGTTAATCATAATTAGTATTAAGTTGCATGTTGAAAAATAAGCGGAAGGATGTCTAAATGACTCTAATGCATGTGTTACCAGGTCTCGATGAAGTGACAAGTGAAAAAACTGTTGCTATTTTGCAGAATCGTTTAAGCCAAGAGCAGGAAGCTGCTTTATTGCTTAAGCATGCTCATTGGAACGTAACAGGTCCAGATTTTATTGCCGTGCATGAAATGCTTGACCCACAGGTTGCTGAAGTTTTAGCACAGGCTGATGAGACAGCAGAACGTATTGCAACTCTTGGTGGTTCTCCGCTAGGTCGCGCTGACGATGTTATTGGCGTTCGCACTTGGAAGCGTTTTGCTTTGACTGGTCGAAAGTCTACAAAAGAGTATTTGCAGGCTTTGATTGAATACTATAACGATATGATCGCTAACGATCGTAAAGCTATTACTCAACTTGATGAGCTTGATGTTATTAGTTCAAATATTATGCAAGATCATGTGCAGCAGTTGGAAAAGTTCCAATGGTTTATGCGCAGCCATTTGGAGTAGTTTTTGGCTAAATACTAGTCTTTTCTGCTGTAATAATTAATTTATGAATTAAAAACCGCAACATGCTATTTTTTATTTTATGGCGTGTTGCGGTTTGACATTTTCTGTGGGTGTGCTACTGTATCTACTTGTATGTTTTAGGTATACAAGTTGGGCCCGTAGCTCAGGTGGTTAGAGCGCATCCCTGATAAGGATGAGGTCGGAGGTTCAAGTCCTCCCGGGCCCACGGTTTTGAATGGTTTTCCATTCAATATCAATGGGGCTATGGCGCAGCTGGTAGCGCATCTGCTTTGCAAGCAGAGGGTCAGGAGTTCGAGTCTCCTTAGCTCCACAAATAGGGTTTCTAGCCAATCACTAGAAGCCCTTTTTTCATATTTGTCAGTTTATATATTGTGTTATAAGCTCCTTCTTACCTATAACCCCATTTATTTGCACATTATTAAAAAGGCTTTACTTCACACATTGTATGAAATAAAGCCTTTTTACTGTATTTATTTTTACTATATTTATTTATTCGCGAATCACTTAATTATAGTTTTAAGTAATTCATTATGTTTCCTATAGGGAATCAGTCGTTCTTTACAGTTTCAGCAAAGCGTGGCCACAATGTGGTGCCCCAGTTGCTGATAGTGCGCTGACGAACGAGCGGCAAATCAGAACGGTTATAAACGGTACGCCATGGTTCCCATACTAAACCGGTCTTCTCTTCCAACTTAATGCGGAGATTGCGCACATTGCCCTTGAACTGAATTGTTGTGTTGAAGTGTGCAGTGCGATACTTTCCGTTACCTTCCCAAGCGCGCGAACGTACGTAAGGCGTTCCATCGATATCAGTGCCATACTCATCCCAGTAGATGTAGTAGCGAGCTACATAAGCGCCACGGTGATCCAAAGTCAAGTAACCATCGCGGTAGGAAGAAACCTTAGTCTCAATGTAGTCACTATTGGTCTGCAAGGTAGCTACTTCATTATCCTTTACGAAAGAAGTAGTGTAAGCAATCGGCACAGCTGGGCTGGAGGTGCTCATATTTGCACCTTCCTGAATCAATGACTTCAAGGTATCAACGTTGCCGGTAACAACCTTAGCTGCACCGTCTGCGCTACCGCCAAGAATTACTGCAGTAACAGAAGTATTCTGCAAAATACGATGGAACTCAGTATTTGGCTTGATTTCCACACCCTTAATAGCAGCTTCTACAGCAGCCTGGAAGTCAGTGCTCTTGCTTGTGGTGTCGAACTTTACGTACATAGAACGACCATAGGAAACGTTAGACACATATACAGGCGGATGCTTGCTGTCTACACCACGCCTCTTCAAATTATCGGCTGTGGTGCATGGAGCGAAGAAATCTGCTGGGCTGTCTGGAGCATCAACACTTACGGTGTAGTAAGTCTGCTTGAAGTTTACAACTTGTGTTTGCTTCTCGCCCTTGTGAACTGCATCAAAATCAATCTTCAGAGGTACACCAATTTTGGCAAAGTCAGCGCCAAACTTAGCCTTAAGCTGATTCATGCTTTGAGCACTCACAGAATCGTACTGCATACGTGCTGCCACTGTGTGGTTTGCAGCGTACTGAGTGTTCCACTTATCTACTAAACCGTTAACTGCAGATGTAACAGCGCTCTTAGTAGGGCGCTGTACAGTCACAGCACTTTCACCGCCATGGAAGCCTGGCAAATCAACACTCAAAGTAATTGGAGCACGATTTGCGGAAATCAGGCTTGGCATATTGTCCATCAAATTTTGATCAGCACGGAACAGTGCACCTGGATAAACGCGGTCATCGTTTGCGGAAGTAACCGACAAGTTTGACGTTGTGTTGGTGATGTTCTTCTTTTGATGTTCAACAACAACAAACTCTCCATTCTTGCTGAAGCTATCGTTGGAGAATTTATTGTCTACACTCTCGCCATGGCGAGCGAGAATATTTGTTTTATCGTATTGCAAATCCCACAAATAATTGTTCAGTGCATCTTTGCTAGCAGCGCAAGATGCCTCCTGGGTTGCAGCTTCTTTAGCAGGAGCTGCAATCGCTGGAACTGCCAAGCATTGTGGAATAATAGTTGCGCCCGCGAGCAACAACATTGCTGCATTACGGTAGAACGGTTTGTTCTTCATATGTGTCCTTCGACTATAACTTAATTATTGATAGTGAAATGTTGTTAAACTAGTGCAACAGTGCTATGATGCTTCAATGCGTCTTTAACAACGCTTCACTAAAAGTCAGTGTATCACTGTTATTATCCGCAGAATAGCAGTAATTAATTAAAATTTATATTACTTTTTAAACGATTCTATATAATGACGAAATATCAACGTTTTTGTTTATTTTTTTAAAATTTACCAACATTTGTCGGCGTGTCGCAAAATGCGATATGTGAATTATTTGTGTTCATCTCGCGTATATTTAGAACTTATTTTTGCGAAACTTTTAAAAATGATAATAGAACAAAATAAAAGCGACTACGCATAGCGCAGTCGCCTGTTAATAAAGCATGAAAAATTACTTAGCTGTCTCAGCTGTATCTGTAACTTCTTCTTCCTCTTCCTTATCAACACCTAAATCAATTGGAGAAGAGCTATTTTCCCACGGCTCCTCCCAAGGATCATAATCAGGATTGTGCTGCTTATAAACATAAAGGGCAGCAAGACCTGCGAGCAATGCTCCAAAGAGCAGTGCAAAGAACTTCCAACCGCCAGAGGACTTGTTCTCCATGATGGCTCCTTTCGGGCTAAGCCGACCCGCTTATCCACGTCGACAATTAAATTAAACGATGTTAATCGTATTTACCATCATAGTGAATTTTTTCTTTTATCGCATCTTTTTTAATCGGTGTTCCTATTCTTGTACATAAATTTTAGTACTAAATTCATTCTCGTAAACAATTCATTGTATTTGGTTGCCTCAATTGGCTAATGTGTATCTATGAGCAATTTAAACGCAAAAGCTATTTTTACTAATATTCGCAGAAACTGCAAATACGCTACAGCGCTTATAGTGTACGCTTGCGTAATAATATGGGCTGTAGAAATGGTTTTGAGAGTAATCTCACTAGAAGCATATTCATCTTTTATTGGAGAAACAGCCTTTATACCTTTTTATGCTTTGAAAACTCCGTGGACTTGGTTCACTTCTATGTTTGTTCACGCTCCTAATTTCACACACATTTTCTTTAACATGTTGTGCTTGTGGATGTTAGGTTCTGAGCTTGAAAGATTCTTTGGTAAATTAAAATTCTTTGGATTATACATACTTTCAGGCTTTGGCGGCAATGTTGCATCGGTAATTTGGTGCACTATAACAAACAATTGGGAGTCTGCTTCTTACGGTGCTTCTGGCGCAATTATGGGTCTTATTGGGTCTTTGGCAATAGCGCAGTGGCGATTAGGCGAAGAGATGCGTGGAACTATAGTTTGGATTCTTCTAACTCTTGCTATGCCGCTTATTATTCCTAATATCGCTTGGCAGGCTCACGTTGGAGGTCTTGTAGTTGGTACACTTATGGGATTACTTCTTGCAGTACAAAATCCTCTGTTAAGAAAAGCTTCATTTAATACGCGATTTTTAGTGTATTTTGTTTCACTTTTTGTGATCCTTTCCGCATGTTCTATATTCTGCTTAACACTTCCAGTCAGTCAAATTACAAGCTTGTAGTTTTACACAAGTGTGGATAGAAAAGTGGATAACTTGGGCATAAGTTGGGTACAACTTGAGGATATCTAATAGAGTTATCCACATTGTTATGCACAAACGTTGATAACTTGGGATTTTTTAGCTTGTGGATAAGTGTACAGAAGTTATCCACACTCATTTAACTTCTGTACACTCACTAAATTAATTGCACTTTTACATATTCTGCTTAGACCTACAATAAAGAAAATTATGCAAAACTCTTCTAACGAAAAATCAGTTCTCACGCAGCCAAATTCAGTATTACTGCCTAATGAAGAAACAAGAAAATTCATATTAGAGCATATATCTTTATCTCCTACAGAAGCCGCTCTTTTAGCTCACAATAAACCAAATGTTGACGCTGTTTTCGCATTAAATCAAATAGCAGGAAAACAAATAGCAAAGCAGAAACTACCGTTATGGGCGCAATGTGAAGAAGTAATATATCCAATACATCTATCTATGGAACAATGCTCTTCTCAAGCTACAGCAAAATATAAGGCGCAACTTGCAAAAAATTTACTATCAGAACTTGAAACAAACTCTGAAAAAATACTTGTAGATCTTACAGGAGGCTTTGGTGTTGACTGCACACTAATGTCGGAATTTTTCGATTCCGCAATATGCATAGAGCAACAGAGTGAACTATCAAGCATTTCACAACATAATATGAACGCATTATGCCATTCACGCGTAAATTGCTATAACAACAATTGCATAGAAGCTTTAGAAGCAATTGAAAAAGCAACAATAATATATATTGATCCAGCACGTCGAAATGCGAACGGCGAGCGCACATATGCTATAGAAGACTGCACGCCGAACGTACTAAATTTAAAAAATAAGCTATTGAAAAAAGCAAAAATAGTTATTGTTAAGCTTTCACCAATGCTCGACTGGCATAAAGCTGTGCAAGATCTTAAGGGAAACGTATCTTCACTACACATAATTGCATCACATAACGAATGTAAAGAATTATTGCTGGTAGTGGATTCACAAATACATGAAGATTTAAAAGTGTACTGTGTAAACGATCAGCAGATTACTAAAATACGAGCATCATATGATAGTGAAACTCAGCAAGTAAAAGCAGAATCTATAGAATATTGCGAATCTAAAGAAGATACAGAAAATTCAATCTGCGATAAAAACTCATGGCAGAATTATGCAAAATATGTTTATGAACCAAATGCTGCACTTATGAAAATTGGATGTTTTTCGCTTATTGAAAAGCAGTATCACACACTGCAATTGCAAACCAATAGTCACGTATTCGTGTCTTCTGCTTATAACAAAAGATTTCCAGGAAAAATATGGAAAATCGAAAACGTGTGCAGTATGAACAAAAAAGAAATCAAAAAAGCATTAGAAAATCTTACTCACGCAAATATAGTAACTAGAAACTTCCCAATGTCTGCAGAAACTTTAAGAAAACGTTTACACATACAAAATGGCGGTAATACGCGACTGATTGCTACAACAGACAGCAATAATCAACACATTCTTATTCGAGCAGCAGAAACAGAAACAGAAAAATAGACAGCAAATAAAAATAGCTGCACGAATTGTGCAGCTATCATATAAGCGTTTGAGTAAATTTAAAAACTTACGCAAACTAAATTAACGCCACCACATGGTCATTACGAATCCTGCCATAACTATTACTAAAGCAATAACTAGATTCCAAGCACCAATGCCAGGAACCGGCAAATTAGGATTCAAATAATACACAACAGCCCACAGTAAGCCAATAATCATGAGTGCACAAAACAGAGGTACAAACCAGCTTGCGTTAGCTTTAGTGCCTTTGATGCTTTCCTCAACACGGCGAGTATTTTCTGCCTGGCGCTGCATCATACGCTGCATTTGTGGCGTTAGCGTAGCTTTATCAGCCGTAGCATTCAATACTGCTTCTACCTTATCCATTGGAACACCGTAGAATGTATCATCTGTTTTATTTTCTTCAGCATCATCTGTTGCTGCAGTAGTATTTAGCGGTTGCAATTCTTCGTCAGCCATAACGTTAACTCTCCAATCAATCGGCTACACGCTATAATAGTGGTTACACTCGAACGCAGAAAGAAAATGGGAAATTATGGCAAAACGTACAGGTAAGCACAGTAGCAAACACCCATCATTGGGTAGTTTTGCTGTTGCTATTGCAGTGTGCTTAACAGGCTTTCTGTTTGTAACTAATCTTCGAGTAAATCGCACAGCTTTCGTAACTTCTAATACTGGTCAAATGGTTGAGAGAAATTCTCAACGAACAAAAACTTTGCGAGAAGATATAAAATCTTTAGACTCTAAAATTACTCTTCTTAATAAAACTTTAGTAGACAGCGGTAGTGTAGCTAAAATTTCTTCAGATACAGGAAGCAGCACAGTACTTCCTAAATTAGAAGGACCAGGAATTACAGTTACTCTTAACGACTCACCTTTGTGGAAAAATGCGGTAAACGGATCTGGCAGCACAAGCAACATTAATGATTATGTTGTTCACCAACAAGATGTTGAAGCTGTAGTTAACGCATTGTGGAAGGGTGGAGCTGAAGCGATGATGATTCAGGATCAGCGTGTACTGTTTAATTCGGCAGTTATTTGCATAGGTAATGTACTAATGTTGCAAGGACATCAGTACTCACCACCATATAGAATATCTGCTATTGGCCCGATGGACTCTATGGATGAAGCTCTAAATAATTCACCAGCTGTACAAACTTATAAAGACTATGTGAGTACATTTGGCTTAGGATGGAAGATTGAAAAAAAGAATAAGTTACGATTCCCTGAATCGTCTGCTTTACTTCAACCTCTGCGATACGCTACAGTTTCTCAAGGTTCTGCAGGTAACACCGCGTTTTAAGATGTTATTAACAAATAAAGGGGTACATAATGCGTTCTAGCCATTCAAACGAAGAAAGCACTAAAAAAAGCAAATCAAGCTTTTTGTGGCAAACTATTGGTGTTATTGGCGAAATATTAATTGCCTCTGCTATTGTTTGCGTGCTTTATATCGTGTGGCAAATGTGGTGGACAGGCGCTCAAGCTGAGCATATACAGGTAGAAGCACGTCAAGCCACTTCGTGGACTAACCCTCAAGGCGGAGACAAAACCAAAATCGCTATTCCACAAACAGACGATCCTCCTGCTCTTAAAGATAAGAACAATATAGGCGATCTTATAGCTCGTTTATACATACCTCGATTCGGAAATCAGTGGGAACGTAACGTTGTAGAAGGTACTTCTAACGACATCCTTAACTTGCGTGGTTTAGGACATTATCATGAGTCAGCAATGCCTGGCGAAATTGGTAACTTTGCGGTAGCAGGCCACCGTGCAGGCTATGGTCAACCTTTAGGTGATGTTGACTTGCTGCAACCAGGAGATCCTATAATTGTTCGCACAAAAGACTACTGGTTCGTATACAAGTACACAACACACAAGATTGTTACACCAGATCACGGTGAAGTTGTTGCTCCAAATCCTGAACATCCTGATGAGAAACCAACTAAGAGAATGCTTACTCTTACAACTTGTGAGCCAAAGTATTCTGTTCCAACTCATCGTTGGATCAGCTATGGTGAATTCGTTTACTGGGCTAAGATTAAGGATGGTATTCCTAAAGAGCTTTCTACTTTGGACGAAAACGGACACGTTAGGTTTATAAACAACGAACAGCAATCTCTTATTTCTAGGCTTGACTCATTAGTTCCAGTCATGCTTGTTGTAATTGCTATCTATATTGTTATTTTTGCTGCAGGTGCTGTCGCTTGGAAATGGCCAGAGCTTCGTCTCATTCGCACAGGCCGCAAAGCTAAGCCAGATGCGAGTATTTTCGGAAGTATTTTGAGATATCAGCCAGGAATTAAACCTATTCGTTGGGTTTTATCATTGCTGATTTACTTTTTTATTACACTTGTACTGCTTCAGTGGATTTTCCCTTTTGCAGCCGCAACCGTACCGTTCCTGCATCAAATGTCTAACTATACGCTTGCGTAGCTTACAAGGCGCATAACAAGGCTTATAGGGGCGCTTAAATAAATAAAGGCAATTGCGATTACGCAGTTGCCTTTATTTTTTGCTTGCTTTATAACTTTAAATAAAGTATTACGACGCAGAACAGTAAGAATAATATTATTATTCTAAAATCCTTGCTTATTATGTTGCTAATACTGATGCTATTGGCATGCTTAAGGCATTTTACTAACAGACTATTTACTAACAGGCTTCTAAATAAATCAGGCTTCTAAATAAATTAGGCGAAAAACTTTCGCTTTCCGCCTAATCTTATTCTCATTAAAACAGTCGAACTGCTTATTATTTAGAACTTTACTACTGCTTTGATGTAGAAGCAGAATCTAAATCATCAGATGTTCCACTACTACCAGTACTGCTACTACCGCTAGTGCTGCTACTGCTTCCAGTCGTTGTTGCTGGCTTAGTTACAAGGGTAATAGCAGTACCCTTGCTCACACTAGTTCCAGCTTCTTCTGACATGGAAATTACAATATCGTCATCATCAGCCATTGCAGCTGTCGTAACTCTTAATCCTTTGGCTTCAAGAGTTTGTCGAGCTTGCTTAAGTGTCACAGTACCCAAAGCAATACGAGGAATTTCTACTTTTGGAGAACCTTTAGACACATAAACCGTTATAGAACTATGTGCTTTCACGGAACTTCCAGAAGCTGGATCTAAACGTATTACTGAATCTTCTGGAACATCATCAGACTCTTCAGTTACAGTATTCGTGTTGAATCCCATATTCTGTAGCTGACTAATTACACTATCTTTATTCTGTCCAATCAGATTATCAGGAATCTTAATAATTCCAGAAGAAACGTACAGTGTAATTGAAGTACCTTTATCTGCAAACGAGTCAGAATCAGGATCAGTACGAGTTACGTGATCTTTCTTCACTTCCGCACTATCTTCAACACGTACGCTTGCTATCTTAAAACCAGCTTTTTCAAGAATTCTTCTCGCGTCGTCTTGAGATTTACCAGTAACATCTGGAACTCTAGAAGACTGCGGTCCTACTGAGAACCAAAGCTTAACCTTTGAACCTACTTCTACTCGTTCTCCACCATTCGGATACTGTTTAGTTAAAGCACCTTCAGGTTTAGAAGATTGATTATCATCCAATATTTCTGGAATCAATCCAAGAGCATGCAATTTTTCACTAGCAGCATCCTTAGTAGTTGTGCTACTGAATGTTGGTACAGTAACCTCTCCATTCATGCGAGCACGGCTTAGCATAAACATTATGCCAGCTAATACGATTATTGCTGAAAGTACACCAACAATTGAACCTATAACAACACGTTTACGCCTACGAGCCTGCATTGTTGCACGCTGTGCCGCACGAGTACTTACACCAGTGTTATAAGAATCAAATTGACCTGTTATAGGATTAAAGCTCTGAGTTGCAGACACATCTTTTATGCCATTTAAAGCCATAGTAGCAGCAGTCTGTTCAGCCTGCTTCCTTGCATTCATATTAGAAAGATCATTCAGAGGATTAAAAGCCTCTGCGGTAGGTACATTCCCACTCATGAATGCCAAAATATCGTTTTTAAATTCAGCTGCAGTAGCATAACGATTTTGACGATCTTTCGCCATAGCTTTAGCACAAATCTTATCCCACATAACTGGCAGACCAGGTACCAAAGTACTTAACGGTGTAGCTACTTCAGAAACATGCTGATATGCAATAGCTACAGCAGAATCACCAGTAAATGGAGGACGTCCTGTAAGCATTTCATACAACACACAACCGGCAGAATATAAGTCGGAACGCATGTCTACTTGCTCCCCGCGAGCCTGCTCAGGAGACAAGTACTGTGCTGTTCCAACAACGCCTTGTGACTGTGTCATAGTTGTTGCAGAATCATCAAGAGCTCTAGCAATGCCGAAGTCCATCACTTTCACCATGCCCTGTTCGGAAATCATAATATTTCCAGGCTTAATATCACGGTGAATAATGCCCATGCGGTGAGAATACTCTAAAGCATTCAACACGCCAATCATAACTTGTTCAGCATCACGTTGGTTTAAAGCACCATTCATTTTAAGAATGTCGCGTAAAGTTTTACCTTGCACATACTCCATAACTAAGTATGGAAGTCTCTCTTGCGTGCCATTGTCTACCACAACTGTTTCTTCTCCAGAATCGTAAATGTTTACGATATTTGGATTATTCATTTGTGCAATGGCGTGTGCTTCCCTGCGGAATCTGGAAAGGAAGATTTCATCATTAGCTAAATCAGAACGCATGATTTTTACAGCAACAGTACGACCTAAGCGCCTGTCTGTGGCAACACGTACTTCTGCCATGCCTCCACGTCCAATAAGCTCTCCTAATTCGTATCGACCATTCGCTAACGAAGTGGGCATTGTGGTATTCATTGCTGCTCCTTGCGATTATTGGTATTAAAAATGCTAATAATATCAACTTGATTTTGAGGTATGCTTCTTACACGTCTAAGTGATCTAGATCCAGGAAGAGAAAGAACTGAAGTTTTATCATTAAACAACGTTTGCTGATCCAACAATCTTCTTTCAATTCGAGCCAAAATTTTTGAAACCACTAAAGCATCTTTAGGGCGATCTTCAGGATTTTTAGCGAGCATAGACATAACAAACTGTCTAAGCTGAAGATCTATATTTTCCGGAAGTGGAGGAACTGGATCATTTACATGAGCTGCTGCAATATCAACAGGTGTTGCTCCAGTAAATGGCCTATGTCCGCACAAACCCTCGTAGGCTACTACTCCGAGAGAATAAATATCTGACTGTGCTGTAGCCTGCTCACCTTGAGCTTGTTCTGGGGAAATATATTGCGCTGTACCAACTACCATTCCATCTTGAGTAATCTGTTCCTGATCGTTAGAATATGAAACACCAAAATCAGTTATTTTCACATTTCCTGTTTCAGAAACCATAATATTAGCTGGTTTCACATCACGATGAATAACACCATGTGAGTGTGCTACAAACAGTCCTCTGGCTGTTTGAATAAGAATCGGTAGAAGACGAGTAGGTTCTACCGCACCTTCTTTTCTGTATAAATCAGCTAAAGACTTGCTCGGAACATATTCCATTATTAGGAAACCTATTCCGTCATGCTCATAATAGTCGAAAAGTGCAGCAATATTTGGATGAGCCAAATTTGCGGAATTATGAGCTTCAGCACGTAAACGTCTTAATTTTGCTTCAACATTACTCGTATCTGTTCGTAAAGCTTTTACTGCTACTATTCGCCCAAGCTGTATATCAAAACCCTTCCAGACTTCTCCCATACCGCCTTGAGCTAGACGTTGATCGAGACGATAACGGTGATGAACTAACTGCCCTTCAACAAGTTTCATTTCGTAAGCGCCTCCTTCATTATTTGTTTCATAATAGGTCCAGCAGAATAGCTTCCATAAGTATTAGCATTGTGCACTATAACAGCTATGGCTATTTTAGGATCTTCCGCGGGAGCAAAACCAATTACCCAACCATTTACTTTTTTACTTCTAGCACCGAGTTGTGCAGTACCTGTTTTTACGGCAACACGAATATTACCTAGCGCAAGATTAGGGTTTTCTTTTGTTACTACAGCTTGCATCATTCCGGTAAGTTTTTCTGCAGTATCACTGCTCATAACTTGTCCCATAACAGTCGGCGAAGTCTGTGAAAGTGCAGATAAATCGCTTGCTCTAACGCAATCAACAAGCGTAGGTTTCATAAGGACACCCTTATTAGCTATTGCTGAAGCGATCATTGCACCCTGAAGAGGAGTAATTTTTGAATCCCCTTGTCCAACAGATTCCAATGCTAATCTATCTGGTGTAGGTTTTATAGAGAATTTAGACGTTACCGGCCTCATAGGAAGACTATTAGAATCAGAACCGTCTAATGTAAATGATCCAAAGAAACCAAATTTCTTTGCTTGCTTAACAATCGCATCCGACCCTAAAGAAACACCAAGTTGAGCAAATGCAGTGTTAGATGAATATGCTAACGCATCTTCGAAAGATATTTGACCATCAACACCGTTTGCTAGATGATTAGAATTTATAAGAGGCGTTTTAGTGCCAGGTAAAATGTAGCTAGCTCCTGCAGGTATTTTTGTATCCGGCTGATATTTTCCAGATTCAAGAGCTGCAGCTGCAACTACTGTTTTAAATACTGATCCAGGAGCATACAACTCAGATATGCTACGATTTAGCATAGGATTTGAAGCATCTGAAGTTAAACGCGCATAAGCTTTATTAACATTACCAATATTATGTAACGCTAATTCGCTAGGGTCATAACTTGGCGTACTAACCATAGCTAGAATACGTCCAGTTTTAGGTTCTATTGCAACTACTGCACCATCTTTACCTTTCATAAGATTGTATGCAAGAGTTTGCAATTTTGAATCAATAGATGTTTCGATAGAAGCACCTTTGTCTTCAGCACCCGTAAATAGAGATTTAATTCGTTTCAAGAAAAGAGCATCCGATTGTCCACTTAAAAGATCATTTCTTGATGCTTCAATTCCTCTATCTGCTCTCTGACTTATAGAGAAATAACCTGTAATAGGAGAATATATTTCACCTTGCGCATACATTCTTTGATATACGAAAGCATCTTTTGAAGGTTCAGATTTCGCTATAACTGTACCGTCGGAAGTTAATATAGCACCTCTAGGAGCGCCAAATTCGTGATATAAAGCACGACGATTACGAGGATCAGCATTCAACTTACTTGCATGTATAGAAGTAATATAAGTCGTTGATAATCCGAGTATTAAAAATAGAAAAACTACTGCTGTAAAAAGTTGACGTAAACATTTATTCATTTTGCTCACCTCCTTGCACTACTGGCATAGTGCTTGTTGAAGGCGATTCTTCCTCAAACAAATTTTCATTCTCGTTAGGATACGAGTTTACGTTATTATTTACTGCAAAATTCTCGTAAGAAGATTGTTCAAAAGGAATTTGTTCTTCACTCTTACGTGATTCTTTATCACTTTCTCTTTCTTTAAGCTCACGTTCACGAAGTGCCGCCAAAGCTTCATATTGGAAAGTATCAGACATGACATTAACTTCAGGCTTATTAGCAGAATTAGATATAACTATAAGAATTGCTACAAGAATATAATTTGCTACAAGAGAAGAACCTCCAGCAGCCATATAAGGCATAGTTAAGCCAGTTAGTGGAATTACAAGCGTAATACCTCCAACAACTGTAAATACTTGGAATGCCATAGTAAAAACTAAACCAGAAGCAAGAAGTTTACCAAAACCATCTTTAATTTTCATTGCTGTAATCATTCCAGAAGAAATAATTATCAAATAAAGCATAAGTACGGCAAGTAAACCAGATAAACCGAGCTCTTCACCAATTGATGCATAAATAAAATCAGAATTAGCCAACGGAGTTAGAGCAGGATGACCTTGTCCTAAACCTGTTCCAGTTGATCCACCTGCAGCTAATCCAAATAAACCTGATACAATCTGAGCGGAACCGCCTGGGAAGCGGTTATATACTACTGGATCAAACGGGTGAAGCCAAGAATCAACACGATACTGTACGTGAGCAAAAAGTTTTACTGCAGCTAAACATCCAATTACGAAAGCTACGCAACCAATTGCAAGCCATCCTTTTCTGCCTGTTGAAACATACAACATTGACACGAACATTGCAAAGAACATTAATGAAGTTCCTAAATCATGCTGAACAACCAAAACTGCCATAGAAGCTGCCCACACGATTGCAATAGGACCCATGTCTTTGACTCTAGGCATATGCAAGCCTAATATCTTTTTGCCACCTACAGCTAATCTGTCTCGATGATTAAACAAATATGCTGCAAAGAAGAATGCTAAGAATAATTTTGCAAACTCTCCAGGCTGAATAGTGTGGCTTCCAAAACCAATCCAAATTCTAGCTCCACCAATTTCTTTTCCTAATCCTGGAGTCATTGGAGAAAGTAAAAGTATAAGACCAATAATCATGCTTATGTATGAGAATCGTCTTAATACTCTATAATCGTTGAAAACTGCCACAAATATGATTGTCAAAACAAGAGCTGCACAAACCCATATAAGCTGTTTCATAGCTACATTAGTATTGTTTTGCCTGTCTATGCGAGCAATCATCACAGTGCCAATAGCAGTTAGTAACACCATGCACGGGAGAATAGCTTGACTGCAATACGGCTGCTTTATAAGTAACACTCCCCACAATATTACGAACAGTAGCGTTACAAGAGATAGCATACCAATGTAATTTGTAGATATGTATCCGTCTATTCGGAAGAACATTTGAACAAATGCTATTGCACTAATAACAAGCGAAAGAAGAAGTAGCGTAGCTTGACGTATTCGCATTATTACCATACTCATGAAGCGTTACCTCCTTGAGTAGAGTTATTCTGCTGATCACTCTGTTGCTGATTATTCTGTTGCTGATTATTCTGCTGATCAGTATTAGTAGAGTTACTATTCGTACTATTTGTAGCGTTATTAGTATCAGAAGAATTCTTCTTCTGCTCTTCCTTACGTTTCTCAATCTCACGCTCACGCATTTCTTTGCGAATAAGCTTAATATGACCGCGAGCTTCTTTAAGATTTCCGAAAGTAATACCATCTTTAAGCTGATCTTGCCAAGATTTGTCTAGATTTTTAACACAAATATTTGTTTCTTCAATCTTGTGAGAAAGTTCAAAACCAAAAATGTTAGTAGGAACACCCTGATAAATAACTACATGGCTACTATCTTTACCAATGTAATACTGAGTTTGTGTCCACAAATATACGCCGTAACCACCTAAAGCTGCTAATACTAAGAACATTAGTACAGCCAAAGTTATACCAATTCTTGTCCAACGTAAACGAATACGTTTAGCTTTATGAGCCTCATCTTGCTCATGTTTTACAGCGCGAGCAACATCCGGGTCTCTAGGATCAGTTGAAATTCTGCCATTTTTCTTAGTAACAATAGGTATTTCGTTAGTATCAGTATTATGAAATTCTCCTTCTTCTTCTCTAATATGCGATGGTTGTACTATTCGAGATAAAGAAGTTTTATTTTCATCATCTGATTTTTCTGACTCATTGTTTTGAGCTAAAGCTGCAGCACGCTGTGCAGGAGAATTTTTACCTTCTCTAAGTTCTGGAGTGGAAGCTACTGCTTTATTAACAATATCTGCTATTGCTTCTAAATCTTTTCCTGCAGCACCGCCTACTAATGGCGTTTGGTGAGGAAGATCAAAAGCATCTGCGTCTAACGCTAAAGTGGCATCCGCTATTACTGCAGTAACATTATCTGTACTTCCGGCTTTCAAAGCCATTGAAACTAGCTTTTGCGCGCACTCTTCTTGATTAGAAATAGTACTCAAAGTTTCTTGAATTGTTGAATCTTCTAGTACTCCACATAAACCATCTGAGCATAAAAGCCAACGATCTGAAGGATGAGCAGCACGCAAAGCTACATCTGGACGAGGATCAATATCAAAATCACCCAGAACTCTCATAACAACATTACGCTGAGGATGATTGCGCGCTTCTTCTGGAGTAATATGACCTGTATCAATTAAATGCTGCACATAACTGTGATCTGATGTCATGCGCATAAGATGATTATCTCTAAGAAGATACGCTCTAGAATCACCTAAATGAGCTAAAACCCAGTAACCGTGTACTAAAGTAACAGCAGTAACTGTAGTTCCCATTCCTGCAAGTTTGCGTTCTCTTTTTGCTTTTCCAACTATTGCATCGTGAGCTGCCATAATTGAAGTTTCAAGCATAGAAGACACAATTTTTACATCATTAGGGCGAGAATCTTGCTCAATATGAGCTAATGAGCGTATTGCAATAGTAGAAGCTGTATCGCCGCCTGCATGGCCACCCATTCCATCACATATTGCGGCAAGATGTTCTCCAGCAAATGCAGAATCTTGATTATTGCTTCTTACAGTACCAACATCACTCACTGCTGTTGCATACATAAAAAGCGTTGTATCAGCAATAAAATCTTTATTATTAACTAAATTAACATCATTGTTGTTTGAATCGTTTGGTGTCATATTCTCACCTCAATTCAAACATTGTTGCGCCTATACGAACTGAAGTACGAGGCTCTAATACTACTGGTTCAGTTACACGAGAGTGTCCTATCATAGTTCCATTTGTGCTTCCTAAATCTTCAAGAATCCAGGATTGCACAGTTTGGTTGAAATACACTCTTGCATGATGCGAAGAAACAAACTCATCGTTTAGAACAACAGTATTTGAAGGAGCACGGCCTAAAGTAACACCTGCAGCATCCAACGGGAATGATGATCCAGCTAAAGGACCATCAATAATAACCAATAATGTAGGTCTCTCTACTGTATTAGAAGTACGCTGTTGAACCATTGGCTGAGGTGGCACAGGAGGATGTGCGATAACTGGTTGCGCTGGCATAGGCTGACGATTAGGAACAGCTTTAGATGAGTGACGATTTTTCTTCTTCCAAGAAAAAGATTTCTTTGGACTGAAAATTTCGATATCTCTGCGCAAAGATCGAACGGCACACCATACGAAAACCCAAAGTAGAATTAAAAATCCATACTTTAGTATCGCAAAAGTTAATTCAGTAAATATCATGGGTGCTTCGTCTCCTTGTGAGAAGTTTCAGTTACTCCTGCTCTTGAGAAGAAGCCCAGTAAAGAATACGAGTACGACCAATAGTAATCGTATTGCCATCAAGAAGTGTTGCTGCAGGTACTTGATGACCTTCTACGTATGTGCCATTCGTAGATCCAAGATCACGAGCTATGACGCCATCAGGAGTTATATCAATACCAAGGTGACGCCTAGAAATACCAGGATCATCAATAACAATATCGCAGCCAGAACCGCGTCCTAAAATAGTGCGATCTTTAGTCAATAAGTACTGATTTCCATTAATTTCCAACATTGGATGACTTTGAGACTGATCGTCAGTTGTAACAGGAACCGCATTACCTTGAACAGACTCAGAAGTTAAGTGGAAATTACCTTTTGTAAGCTCTAAATCTTCCTCAAAAATAACAACTACAGGACCTACAAAAGCATAATGCTGACTTTTTGCGTACTGAGTTAAATTATCAGCTAGCTCATTAGCTAACGCTTCACTACCCCACTGCTCAATACGATCGAAATCAGGAGTACTCAACTTAAAACGGTATTCGTTAGGAGCAACAGTATGATCTCTACCAATCGGCATAGCTTCAGCATCAATTTCTCTTTCCAACGCGCTGGAAAGATCAACTGGCTGCAAATCTTTGGAGCCGAATTTTGCGAAGACGCCGTTCATTGCACCTTCCACGCTCTTCTCAAATCGGTCAAACACGCTCATGATAAACCCTTTCTATCTGTTCATCATAGTACTCGTCACCGCGTACGGTATTCAACTCATGTAAGTTTCTTATTTTACTACAGTTACAACATTGCATTAATAGTTTATCAAAACTATTCATTTTCTGTGATTTTACGTGATTTGAGTGTACTCTTGAGTGTACTCTTAAAAGTATGACGAATAATACTCAAAATAGCGGCGATACACGTTTTTCACTACTCAGAAATATGACAACTTCAATAACGCTTATTCTTGCAGTATGCGTTCCATGTATTGGTAAGAGTTTACTTGTTTCTCCTGAAGAACGTTCTTACGAAACAACTATAGTTTCTTGGTTTCATAAGAATTCGCCATCATTTTTAGCAGGTTTTTCTAATATTCTTGCAACTGTTTTTTCTACAAAAGGTTGCATAGTATTAATAATTTTGTTAGCAATTCTCTCTTATATTCTTATTAGAGACTGGCATGTACTTTTAATACAGCTTCTTATTTCTCTGCTACCTATGGTTTATATTTTTGCAGTTAAGTTTGCTGTTCATCGCCCTAGACCATATATAGGATTGTCTTTGAAATTACCTCCTGATCCTAGTTTCCCAAGTGGTCACACTTCTGCAGCAGTTGCAGTATGCACAATGCTTATGCTAATTATTTATGTTGTTAAGCCTAAACTTACGCAAATTATGCTTATTTTGTGCGGTGTTGTTGTTATCATCGTGGCAATTTCTAGACTTATTGTTGCAGCTCACTTCCCTACTGACGTTTTAGCAGCAGCAATTATTTATCCTCTTCTTTCTGCAACTTTATTGAAAGTATTCCAAAATCACGGTTTATACATATCTAACGAAAACTAACAGATTACAAAATCTCATATATTTATTAGAAAGAAGTAATTGTGATTAAAGGATTTAAAAAATTTATTTCAAGAGGCAGCGTTATTGATATGGCTGTCGGTGTTGTTATGGGTAGTGCAGTTACTTCCGTAGTAACAGCAATAGTAAAACATGTTATTAACCCTCTTATAGCAATAATCTGCGGAAAAACGGAACTTAATGGAGTATTAACTATAACCATTAATGGCGCAACAATTTCTTTCGGAGCTGTTCTTGGTGCCATATTAAATTTTCTTATAGTAGGAGCTTCCGTATACTTCTTCATTGTTTTGCCAATTAACAAATTAAGAGAAGTAAGCGCTAATCTTCTTCAAATTGATCAAGAAAAAACTGATGAAGAAAAACGTAAAGAGCGTGAAGAAAAAACTATTATTCTTTTGCAAGAAATTAGAGATGAGTTAGTTAAAAAAGAAAAGTAAACTCATAAAAGTTTGAAATAAAATATTTTAAGCAAAATAAAGCCCCACTTAAAATGGTAAGCGGGGCTATTTTATAACCATGTAATACACTGATGATTACATGAAAATTAATTAGTGAAGATATTAATCATCACCTAAAGTTACGTGGATACCACCAACAAGAGCACCAACAACGTTATATAGAAGTGCAGTAATAGCAGAAAGAATAGTAATAATAACTATTTCTACGATAGACAAAATAGTTACAGCACTAAGCACAGTTGGAAGTGAGAAAACATCCGCAAGATTAAGACCATTACTATCAAGGCCTGTTGAAGAAACAATTTGCGTAACTTGGTCGAAAACACCAACCATATTCAGGAACAACCAAACTAATCCGGATGCTATAACTTGAATAATTCCTCCTGCAACACTTAGAAGGAAAGTTACTTTTGCAACAGACCAGGCATCTACTTTAACAAGTGACAAACTCATTCTTCTAGCACGAGGATGAGTCTTAGAACGGTGAGAATTATTTTCTATTCCAGAAGTAGTTGAAGCCATACCTCCAACTGTTCTAGGAGTACTATTAGCTACTCGAGCAGAAGATGAATAAGATGATGATCTTATATCACTAAATGGTGATACTCTCAACCCTGCTGCAGACGCTCTATCTGCTTCTTCTTCTGTCATTTCTACTCTAGCAGAAGGAAAATTATATTCTGAGGAAGAACCAGATTCTTCACGATGAGGAAACACTGAAGAATTACTCTCGTTAGTTGAGTTACTCAATGGCTCAAAATTCTCACTCATCTCGATATTCCTTCTATTTTGTAGGTTATACCACGTTTGTTTATATCAATGAGAGTATCAGTAAAAACGGACTATAAACCACTTGTTTTTACTAATACTCTCAATAAATTATTTAATTTTTATTATTTTATTTAAAACTGATTTTATTTAAGCTACTGAATTATTACTAGCTTCTACAGATTCCGTAACTGATTCTGTAGAATCATTATTTTCAGATTCAGAAATATCATCAGTTGTTTCTTCGTTACGAGCGATAGAAATAATTTCATCACCCTTATCTGGCTTAGCTAAAGTCACGCCTTGAGTAGTTCTACCTGTACGCTTCACTTCATTAACGTCAGAGCGAATTACTTTACCGGACTTCATAATTGCCATTACTTGATCTGTTTCTTCAACAATCAAAGCTCCAACTAATGAGCCGCGACCTTCTGCAAGTTGAACAGCTTTAACACCATATCCGTTTCTTCCTTGCAAACGATACTCTTCAATGGCAGTTCTCTTAGCAAAACCTTCATTAGTAACAACGAGAAGATCTTTGCTTGTTTCAGCAGAAACAACATCCATATCAAGTAATTCGTCGCCATCTCTAAACCGCATGCCTTGTACGCCTGCAGTTTGACGACCCATTGGTCGAAGTTGTTCATCATCTGCTCTAAACTTCAAACTCATTCCAAGCTTAGAAACAAGAATAATGTCATCTTCTGAATTGCATAAAGCTGCACCAATAAGCTCATCAACAGGTTCACCTGTTTCTTCGTTTGCCATCAAGCGTACTGCAATCAAACCGCCTTGACGTGGAGAATCATATTCTTGTAAAGCAGTTTTCTTAACTTTTCCAGAACGAGTTGCCAAAACCAAATATTTAGCAACATCATAATTTGGAATTGATAACACTGCTTGAATTGTTTCTCCAGGAGTAAACTGAAGCAAATTAGCAACATGCTGACCTTTAGAATCGCGAGATCCTTCTGGAAGTTCGTAAGCTTTCAGACGGTAAACTCGACCACGATTAGTGAAGAACAACAACCAATTGTGTGTAGAAGTTAAGAAGAAGTGATCAACTACATCATCTTCACGAAGCTTTGCTCCCTTAATTCCTTTACCACCGCGATGCTGAGCACGATACTCGTCTGCCTTAGTACGCTTAATATAACCTGCGCGAGTTACGGTAACAACAACGTTTTCTTCAGCAATAAGATCTTCAACATTCATTTCACCAGAGAATGGAAGAATCTTAGTTCTACGCTCATCACCATATTTTGCAACAATTTCATCAAGCTCATCGCCAACAATTTTGCGCTGACGTTCTGGGCTTGCCAAAATATCGTTATAATCAGCAATCTTGCGCATCAAATCTTCATGCTCGTCGAGAATCTTCTGACGTTCCAAAGCTGCAAGTCTACGAAGCTGCATTGCAAGAATAGCATCTGCTTGAACATCATCAACATCAAGCAAATTCATCAAACCAGTGCGAGCAGTATCAACATCTTTAGATGAACGAATTAAAGCAACAACTTCATCGATCATATCCAAAGCTTTCAAATAGCCTTGCAAAATATGATCTCTCTCTTCAGCCTCACGCTTTAAATAACGAGTACGACGATCAATTACTTCAAGCTGATGAGTTACCCAATGACGAATAAACGCATCCAAGCTCAAAGTTCTAGGAACGCCATCAACCAAAGCAAGCATATTTGCGCCGAAAGTTTGCTGCAATTGCGAATGCTTATACAAGTTATTTAAAACAACTTTTGGAACAGCATCTCTTTTAAGAACAAGAACCAAACGCTGACCAGTACGACCAGACGTTTCATCGCGCATATCTGCAATGCCTTGAATCTTTCCATCTCGTACAGCTTCCCTAATAGAAGCAGCTAAACGATCAGGATTAACTTGGTATGGAAGCTCGGTAACAACCAAGCACATACGTCCCTTAATTTCCTCAGTATTAACTACTGCTCGCATTGTAATTAAGCCGCGACCTGTACGGTACGCTTGCTCAATTCCTTTGTGACCTAAAATGGTTGCTCCAGTAGGAAAATCAGGTCCTTTAATTCTCTGAATTAAAGCTTCAAGAAGTTCTTCTTTGCTTGCATCAGGATGATCCAAAGCCCAGTGCACACCATCAGCCACTTCACGCATATTATGAGGTGGAATATTGGTTGCCATACCAACAGCAATACCAGCAGAACCATTAACTAAAAGATTTGGGAAACGAGCTGGCAAAACAGTAGGCTCTTGAGTTTTACCATCATAATTTGGCAGGAAATCAACGGTATCTTTATCAATATCTCGTACCATTTCCATAGCCAAAGGTGCCATACGGCATTCCGTATAACGCATTGCTGCTGCAGGATCGTCTCCTGGGGAACCAAAGTTTCCTTGACCATCAACAAGCATATAGCGCATTGACCAAGACTGAGCCATACGCACCAAAGTGTCATAGATAGCATAATCACCATGAGGGTGATACTTACCCATAACATCGCCAACAACGCGAGAGCACTTGTTATATCCGCGATCAGGCCTATAACCACCATCATACATAGCGTAAATAACGCGGCGGTGAACAGGCTTTAAACCATCTCGAACATCTGGCAAAGCACGCTCAACAATAACGGAAAGTGCATAAGCAAGATATGATTCGCGCATTTCCTGCTGCAAATCCATATGCTTTACACGAGCACCCTTCATTAAGCCATAATCAGTATTATCTGCTTCCTGCGGGCTTTGAGGCTCCATTGATCCGTCCGGCAGCTGCTCTTCACCATCATTATTGACGGAATTAATTTCATCTACCAATGTAATTCCTTTTTCTTACTATATTTAAGTATTTTTAGCAACTAACAATTATTAATATTGTTAAGTTTTAGGCATCAATAAACCTTGCATCATGAGCATTTCTTTGAATGAAGAGTCTACGAGGCTCTACTTCATCGCCCATAAGCATGGAGAATGTTTCATCAGCACGAGCAGCATCTTCAATATGAATTTGCTTTAAAATACGATGTTCAGGATCCATAGTTGTTTCCCACAGTTCCTGATAGCTCATCTCACCCAAGCCCTTATATCGCTGAATACCTTCACCTTTAGGAAGTTGACGACCAGCAGCTTTACCTTCTGCTAAAACTCTGTCTCGCTCAGCATCCGTATAAACAAAGTCATGTGCTCCCTTGCTCCACTTCAAACGGTAAAGAGGAGGCATAGCAACATAAACGTATCCGGCTGTAATCATAGGACGCATATAACGGAAGAATAGTGTCAAATTCAAAGTAGCAATATGAGCACCATCAACATCAGCATCAGCCATAATAATAACTTTGTGATATCGAACCTTGCTTAAATCGAAGTCTTCACCATAACCGCCACCAACAGCAGTAATCAAAGATTCAATAGTTTCAGACTTCATCATTCTATCGATTGAAGCGCGCTCAGTGTTCAAAATCTTACCGCGCAAAGGCAAAATAGCTTGCGTAATAGGATCACGACCTTGAATTGCTGAGCCACCTGCAGAATCACCCTCGACTATGAATAATTCGCATTCTTCAGGATTACTTGACTGGCAATCTTTAAGCTTATCTGGCATTCCAGCAGTTTCAAAAATAGACTTACGACGAGTATTTTCTCGAGCTTTTTTAGCAGCAAGTCGAGCACGAGAAGCTTCCATAGCTTTTTGAATAATATTCTTTGCTTCACTTGGATGAGCATCAAGCCAGTCACCAAGTTTTTCAGTCATAACTCTCTGCACAAAAGTCTTAGCTTCAGAATTACCAAGTTTTGTTTTAGTCTGACCTTCAAACTGTGGAGTTGTAAGCTTTACTGAAACAACTGCTGTTAAGCCTTCGCGAACGTCATCACCAGAAAGATTAGTATCTTTTTCTTTTAAGATATTCTTTTCGCGAGCGTAACGATTAACTAAAGAGGTAAGTGCTGCACGGAAACCTTCTTCGTGAGTACCACCTTCAGTAGTTGAAATAGTATTAGCAAAAGTGTGAACTGCTTCCGAATAAGCAACAGTCCATTGCATAGCAATTTCCGCAGAAATACCAATTTCAAGATCTTCAGCCTCAAAATCAATAACATCTGGCTCTACTGGAACAGATTTACGAGATTTAACCAAGTAATCAACATAGTCTTTAATACCATGCTCATACTGATAACTCACGCTTCTATGTTTTTCTTCACTAGAAGATTCAGAATCTCCAGCAACCTCATCCCCAGCTTCATCTGGCTTACGTAAATCGGTTAAAGAAATCTTCAAACCTTTATTTAAGAAAGCCATCTGTTGGAAACGAGAACGCAAGGTTTCAAAATCATAAATAGTTGTTTCAAAAATTGCGCCATCCGGCCAGAATGTTACAGATGTACCAGTAGATTCCCCTTCTTCCATTGGCTTACCTTTTGCTAAAGGAGCTGTAGGATGCTGATCTACATAAGTTTGAGTCCAGTGGAATCCTTGACGACGAACTTCAATTTCTACTCTTGTAGAAAGTGCATTAACAACGGAAATACCAACTCCATGCAAGCCACCTGAAACAGCGTAACCGCCGCCACCAAACTTACCACCAGCGTGAAGCTTAGTCATAACTGTTTCAACACCTGAAACACCTTCACCTGGAACTTCATCTACTGGAATACCACGTCCATCATCAACAACTTTAATAGCATTATCTGGAAGAATAGTAACTTCAATATGAGAAGCGTATCCAGCTAAAGCTTCATCAACGGAATTGTCAACAATTTCGTACACTAAGTGATGCAATCCTCTAGGGCCTGTTGAACCAATGTACATGCCTGGACGAATACGAACTGCCTCTAAACCTTCGAGTACTCGAAGATCACTTGCATCATAATGTTCAGGAGCTAATGAATCATCAAGTTGAGCATCATCAAGTTTATGTTCTTCAACAGTACTCTTCATCGAATCATCTTCAGTGTTTGACACTTTCGATCCCTTCCCGTATTACCTCATGCCAAGAGGCATTTACGAGGTTGATACACGCTAGAAAGCACAAAAAAGGCTCTTATAGCGATTGAACTACAATACATGACATTCTACACACACATAATGACCGCTCTTTAATAAGAGGCATTATTTAATTTCGATTATTTTTTAATAATTTTGCGTAAAATTACTTGATTTTTCGTAAAATTATCGTTTCCAAGAGCCTAGTTTTGTAGTCGTCGGACCAATAACTCTAATTTCACTAATAAAGATATTCGGTAATTCTTTAGATATTTTTTCTTTTAAAGAAGGAAGTAAGTAGGAAAGTTGAGTAGACCAAACTGCAGACTGCGTTCTAATATAAAGTATTCCATCTCTTATTTGCGCAATTTCGCAATGATTAGCAATCCCATCCCCCACTACACTATTCCAAGATGATCTTAGTTTTGCTATATCTAACTGCTGATTCCACTTGTTATTTTTTGCAAAAATTTGAAGAATACTAATAAAATTATTCGGATCTCTTCCAGGCTTTCCAAAGTTTTCAAAAGCTTCTTCAGCAATATTTTCCCTATTAATATCTCTAGTAGATTTTGCAAAAATTGGTTCAAAAACAATTGCAGGTAATTTTCTAGTATCAAGATGTAATAATTTATACGCAGGAATGTTCATAACACACTACTTTCACAACTACTACTATCTTGTTCTTGTTCAAGATTTTCATCATCCAAACTGTAGTTAATATTATTACGCAACTGAGCAATATTTTTAGCTATTTTAATATTTTCATCATCATCAAAATTATTTTCTTTTTTAAGAGAAGAAATATCAACTAAATTAGCTTTATCTAATATTCTACTTTCTGGAATATCTCGTAAAGAAGTTGTAGTAATAAAAACTTGACCTTGTTTAGTAGCAAAATCAAGAATTTGTTCTCTTCTGCTTTCATCAAGCTGAGCAAAAACATCATCTAAAATAATTATTGGCTTATTATTATAAGAATCTTCTAAAGCTTTAAGTAAAGCCATTTTTAAAGCAAGAGCAAGTGTCCAAGATTCACCGTTTGAAGCAAATTCTTTAGCAGGAAGATTATCTAAAGTAATAATAAAATCATCACGATGAGGGCCTATAAGATTGTATCCTCTTGCAACTTCACCTAAATACAAGCGCTGAAAATGCTCGCTAATAAGAGTATTTGCTAGCATGTTTTCAGAATTACTATTTAAATCTAATTCTTCAAATGAAGGTTTATAAGAAATATCAGAATTCTGTCCTTCAGAAAGATTGTGAACTATTTCAGAAAAATAAGGTTTAAGTAGATTAATAGTTTTGTTGCGAAGTCTAGTTAAAACTATTCCAGTTTCTATAAGTTTTCCTGTCCAAATTTCAAGAGTAGAAAGATATAACTGCTTTTCTTGAATATTATTTTCTTTAATATTTTTTAAGCAAGCTGCACGCTGTTGTGCTGTATGAACGTATTCTTGCAAATATTTAGCATAATTAGGTATTAATAATATTCCTGCTTGATTAATAAAGTTACGTCTTGAAGAAGGATCTCCCATAATAATTGATTGATCTTGCGGAGTAAAAGAAACAGATAGTAGCTTTCCAAGAATATCTCGCATATAGCAGGATTTTCCTTCATTAATTCTTGCTCTGTTAGCTCCTCTTGCAAATAAAGTAACTTCTAAAGTTGTATTTTCACTGCTATTACTATCTTTATAAAGATTGCATCGAATAGTTGCAGAAGTTTTTTCTCTTTCAATAAGAGGCAAAACTGAAGATACTCTGTGACTAGTTCCCGTAGAAAGTACTTCAATAGCTTCTACAATATTGGTTTTTCCAAAACCATTTTTTCCATATAAAATATTAATTCCATTTTCGCAGTGAAGTAAACAATTATTCCACGAGCGAAAATGATCTAAAGCAAGTCGCGAAATATACATTGTTTACTTTCTTTGAAAATATAAAATTAAATAAAAAGTCTACCAATTTTCTTGGTTGTACCTAAAATTTAAGTAAAACCAAGAAAAATATAGTAATTTTTATAAAAATCAACTGTTTAAGCGCATAGGAACTAAAAGATAACGATAATTCATTGATTCATCGCCATCACTTTCCTGTTGACCATTAAATTCTACAGGCTTTACAGCAGTAACCATTTTCATATGAACGTAAGGCTCACTAATTGCACTTAAACCTTCAATAAGATATGTAGGATTGAATGCAACAGTAATATCTTCTCCATCCATATCAATATCGAGAATTTCATGCGCTTGAGATTCGTCTACATTACCAGCACTAAGTGCTAATTCATTTCCAGAAAAAGTCATGCGAATTGGAGCACTCTTCTCTGCAACTAAAGAAACACGTTTAATAGCATTAATAAGTGTAGATCTATTAATAACAGCATGTATTGGATAATCATCAATAAAAAGACGATCAACAGTAGGAAATTCTCCATCAATAAGTTGTGAAGTACTTGTTCTTCCAGCATTTTCACAACCTAGTAATGAAGGATTTTCACTGTTTAAGTGAAGAGTAACGTTTTGATGTTCATCAAAAGAACGGGCAATATCACGAAGTAAAGTACCTTTAACAAGAGTTGTTGACTGAATATTATTTTGTTCAGGACTCCAAGTGAAAGTTGATCGAGATAATCTGAAGCGATCAGTTGATGTCATAATAACCGTGTCATCTTCAAATTGCATACGAATTCCTGTTAATACAGGACGATTTTCTTCATGAGAAATAGAAACAGATGCCTGATTTACAGCCTGAATAAATGTTGGAGCATCAACTTTTCCTAATGTTTCAGGAATTTCAGGCAAATCTGGGTACTCCCCTTGTGGCATTAATTGCAGTGTAAAAGTTGATTTTCCTGAAGTAATAGTAAGAGTAGTTTCGTTGCTAGTTAAGCAAGTTTTTTCGTTAGGTAAAGATTTAGTAATATCTGCCATTAATCTACCTAAAACGAGTACACTACCTGCTTCTTCTACGCCAGCTTCAATATGGTGACGACTAGAAATTTGGTAGTTAAAAGCAGAAAGTTGAAGTGAACCATCTTTTGCTTCAATTTTAAGACCTGCAAGAATCGGATTTGCAGGACGATTATCAATAACTCTTGTAGTCCAAGCTACTGCATCAGCAAGTGATGCAGAGTTAACTTCTACTTTCATGCTTCCTCGTTTCGTAATATTTCTGAATTTATCTTAGCGTAAGGGCTACTTTAAATGCTTCTTTCTTTTTCAGATTTTCGTAACTTATTTTTATGAGCATTATTATTTAAAAAATAAAAATAATAGTAGTAATAAGCACTGTGAGTATGTGGATAACTCGAAAAAAGCTTTTAATAACAACGTTATACACACCTCATACTTGTTAATAAAATCTTCAAAGTAATGTGCATAAGTAGCCGAGTTATCCACATACTTAGCTATTCAAATTTTTATTAACAAAAAATCTTTATTTATCAACTACTTATTAACTTTTTTATACGGCGTTTTCCACGACTTATACACGGATTTTACCCACATTTGTTATTAACTATGTGGATAACTTTTATTTTCTTAATTAACAAAGTAAGAACAAAACTGTGGAAAACAGTAAATAATAAAAATCTAAAAATAAAAAAATTACTAAATTAAATTAAATTAAGAAAACAAAAAATTAGAAGAAAATAATATTAAGCATTATTCTTCTTAACAGGATTTTGCTTTAAGCGAACAGTTAATTCCATAACATAGTTATAAATTTCCTGCTTTTCCTGCATTTCCCCGCTTACTCGAGTATAAGCGTGCATAACAGTAGTATGATCTCTTCCACCAAAAACTTCACCAATATCAACTAGGCTCATGCTTGTCATCTCTCTAGCAAGATACATGGCAATTTGTCTAGCAAGAGCAACGTTTTTAGTGCGCTGTCTACCTACTAACTCATCAAAAGTGAGATGGAAATATTGAGCAACCTGACCAATAATATCCGTAGGACGAACCTCAATATCTATAGCAAAGAAATCTTGCAAAGCCTGCTCAGCAAGCGCTTTACTAACAGGCTGATTGCTAAGAGATGCAACTGCAGTAACGCGAGTTAAAGCACCCTCAAGCTCGCGTATATTCTCAGTAAAACGTTCAGCAATAAGATCAAAAACGTCACTAGGTATAGTAGTGTTGCTCATCATAGCCATCATTCTCAAAATAGCTATACGAGTTTCCAAATCAGGTGGCTTAATATCAACAGTTAAACCAGACTCAAATCGAGAAATTAAACGAGATTCAAAGCCCTTCAAATTTTTAGGAGCCACATCAGAAGCAATAACAATGCGCTTACTAGCCTGATATAAAGCATTAAAAGTATGGAAGAATTGCTCTAAAGTAGCTTCTTTACCACCCAAAAACTGAATATCGTCGATAAGAAGAACATCTACTTCGCGATAACGTTTGTTAAAATCAGCAATCTGTCCTTGACTCTGATTCGGATTTTGAAGAGCCTCAATAAATTCGTTAGTAAATTCCTCACTCGTAACATAACGCACTTTAAGTGAAGAATCTTTTACTAAAGCATAGTTTCCAATAGCATTTAGCAAGTGAGTTTTACCAAGGCCTGATCCGCCATAAATACATAACGGGTTAAAATCACGACCTGAACCTTCAGCAACAGCCAAAGCTACTGTACGAGCAAAACGGTTGGAATCACCCGGAACAAAAGTATCGAAAGTAGCGCAAGTATTAAGATGCGTTACAGGATCTCTCTTAACAGAAATTGACATTTTACCGGTTTGATTAGGGATAGAAGAAAGCATAGTAGTTTTCTGCAAATCAGATAAACCGGTAGCGTGATCAAAATCAGGTTGTGCAGGTAAATCGTTTATTTTAGAAGAATTATTTTCCTCTAAACTTACTTTATCGGAAGAAGATGAATAATCAGAATTATTTAAATCACTTTTATTAGCGTAATTTTTATCATTTTCCGCAAAATTCTGAACATTATTATCAGAATTGCTGTTTGCATATGAATTATTTATATTGCTATTTTCTTGAACAAAAGTTTTTGCCGCGTGATTATTAGAAGAAACGTAGTTAGCATCACTTATAGCAGACTGAACATATGTAGGTTCCTGTCGCTGCTCATGTTGAGGAACGATTTTAAAAGCAGGAAACATATCTTTTCCAGTGCAAATTTTTAGAGCAGTAAGTAGCGGCGCATTAAGCTCATTTTGTAAAGCTTGCTGAGCTTCCGCATTAGAAACACATAAAACTATTGTTGTACCAAAAACCGCTTCAGGCTGTACACCTTCAAACCAGCCCTTATCTCTAGCAGTCAAGAGGGCATTATGCTGCAACACAGTAAGAGTACTCGACCAGATTATGGCAGCTTGTGCCGCTGGGTCGCCTAATGTTTCAGCCATTTCACCCCCCAAGATTATAAATATCACGCATTTAGATGATATTTTTATGTTTTGGTTTCGAAGAAAAAATTTCGCACATTTAGTGCGGAAAAATTTTTCCTTCACAATCCTAGTGCATAAAAGTAACCAGTAGAATATGTTTACTCCAACCCTAAGAAGTTATCCACAGCCTAGCGTGTTGAAAATACTCAAATGTGAATAACATGTGTGTAATTTGTGGATAAATATATTTGAGGAATACCGCTATTTTTCAAGGATTAAGTAACACTTATTTTTGTGAAGAAAATGTGAAATAGAAAAATATTTTTAATATTTAACTTCTAACTCAATTGTGTACAACTGATAATAATTTGACTCTTGGTGAGGGGTAAGAGTATTTTAGTAGAGCTTGACTCATACGGGGCCATGCTTTTGCGTGGCTGAATACAGGAGCATTAGTTATGAAGAGGACATTCCAGCCAAATAACCGTCGTCGTCACATGAAGCACGGCTTCCGCGTTCGTATGCGTACGCGTGCTGGCCGCGCAGTGATTAATCGTCGTCGCGCCAAGGGCCGTAAGTCGCTGTCTGCCTGAGTTAGGGTAGCGTCGTAAAGCATGGAAAGGCTGAAAAGCCATCGCGATTTCGTCGCGGTACTTAAAAAACGACGCAAAGTGAGTTCGCGGGATATCGTCGCGCATTATGTAATGCGTGGCGATATAGCCGTAAGTAACGCACTTAACGAGGATAGAAGCGTAAAATTAGAATCTGCCACGGGTTTAGTAAGTAGTAATCCCGCGGCTTTTTCTGATACCCTAACGCAGGAACAGCAAAAAAGTTTGGCGCGAAGGCTAGGTCTTGCTGTATCTAAATCAGTAGGTAAGGCTGTAGTTCGCAACAAAGTGAAGCGACGCCTGCGAGTGATTGCTAAAGAATTCGAATTACTTTTGCCGCAAAACTGTGACGTTATTTTACGCGCAAAGCCAACTGCAGCGGAAGTTTCGTTTGATTCGTTACGTTTACAAATCGAGAAGCTTTTCAAGAAGATAAGTAGCGTTGCGGCAGGTACAGATGAGCATAATCACAAAGAAGACGCGTCATAATCGCAGTATGGCAGCAAAAGCTGCTATAAGAGCTATTAGATGGTATCAACGCAAAATTTCTGCGAATAGGCCAGCTTGCTGCCGTTACTATCCAACGTGCTCACAATATGCGATTGAAGCTGTTTCGCGTTTTGGTATTTGCAGAGGCGGTTTACTTGCAGTGCTAAGACTTTTGCGCTGCAGACCTTGGACAAGTTGTAGTATTGACGACGTACCACAAAAATATTCAATTTTTTACCGTTGCGCTTGGTCAAAGGCGCATGAAGAGCCACGGCTAACTCCCTTGGCTGGTGAGGACAAGGAAAACTGATGTTTAATCAAGATCATTTTATGCTTGACAACGGCTTTATAGGCTGGTTCTACAAGATTTTGACGCCAATTGAGTGGTTGATGACTCAAATTATGGTTTTATTCCATAAATTCTTAACTCTTCTTGGCATGAACGAAGTTGGTGCCGCTTGGATTTTGTCGATAGTATTTTTGGTGCTAGTAGTTCACGCATGCATTTTCCCAGCTTTTATTAAAAGCATTAAGGGAATGCGACAAATGCAAGCAATCGCTCCAAAAGTAAAGAAAATCCAGCAAAAATACAAAGGTAAAAACGACCCTGCAAGCAAAGAAGCTATGCGCAGGGAAATGATGAAGCTTTACCAGGATAGCAATGCTAATCCTGCAGGATCATGCCTTCCTATGATGATCCAAGGCCCAGCATTCATGAGTATTTGGTACACGCTTTCTTTAATACCATTTATTGCTAGAGGAAAGCACGCTGCATTCGGTGCGTTTGATATTTCTACTGCAAAACAGTTTGTTAAAACGCATTTGTTTGGCGTAGGAGTCTCGGATACGTTTATGACAGTAGATGGCGGCGGAAAGGCTGTTATAGTCACGTTTGTGGTGCTTATGTGTGCTGCAATGTGGTATATGCAGTTTAATAATATTCGCAAGAATTTACCGCCTGAATCTATGCAAGGTAGCCAGTATAAGGTTCAAAAACTTATGATGTGGGGCTTCCCACTGATTTATGTGTTCTCTGCTTTTGCGCTTCCATTCGCAATGCTTGTTTACTGGTTAGCAAACAATATTGTTAATATGCTTCGCTCTATCTGGCAGGTTTATACATTCCCAACGCCTGGATCTCCAGCTGCTATTGAGAAAGAGCAACGAGATTATGTGAAAGAAAATGCACGTAGAAAGCGTGAAGGTTTGCCTTCTCTTGAGGAAGAAAAGCTTCAGAAAGCGCGTGAGGAAGCAGAACGCAGGGAAGTGGAAGGATTCCAGCGTAAGCAACCACAGCGTAAGCGTAAGGGTACTAAAAAGTAGTTTTAATAATTGCTTTTAATAATTGCTTGTAAATACTGACTACAGTGTTTGTTTGACTGTATTGTCAGCTACACTGTAGTTCAGTATGTGCAGTGAGAATGCGTGAATATCACGTTAAGAGTAAGTGTAGAAACGTAAGGAGTAAGCGATGGCACAAGAAGAGCAGAAAAGCATAAATCAGCTCAACGAAGAAGCTGATATCGCTGCGGACTACTTAGAGGGTTTGCTTGATATTGCCGATTATGATGGTGATATTGAGATGGGTATTCGCAATAATCGCCCTATGATTCAGATTGTTGCGGATGATGATGAAGATATTCGTCATTTGATTGGTAGAAACGGGGAAGTTGTAGACGCGCTTCAGCAGCTTAGTCGTCTCGCTGTGCAACAAAAGACTGGTGATAGGTCTCATTTAATTGTTGATGTGGATGGCTTCTTGAAGCGTAAGCGCCAAAGGCTTCGCGATATTGCGCTGGATGCTGTGGATGACGTTCGAGAAACCGGTGAAGCTGTGAATTTGAAGCCGATGAACTCGTTTGAGCGTAAGATTATTCACGATACTGTGCGTGAGGAAGGTTTGCGCTCTAGGTCTCATGGTGAAGAGCCGCATCGTTATGTAACTGTTTATATGTCTGCAAATGCCGTTGATAATTTAGATGACGATGTTGATGATGTTGACGACGTGGATGTGGATGACATTGACGTTGTTGATGACGCTGATATGAATGTTGATGATTTGTATGATGAGCGCGACGTTGACGATGATGATGTTGACGACGTGGATGACGATTATGCAGATGATGAAGATGATTCGGATGATTCAGATTTGGAAGATGCTGACTATGATGCAGATGCAGATTCCATTGATGATGAGCGATAGTAGGCAATAAGCGAAACAGAAAACGGAAAGTAAAAATAAATAGTACTCGCTACTTTTGCTGAGTTGTTTTATTTGCTTTGTTAATTTTGCTTACTTCACGGATGATATTTATAAATTTAAACAGAAAGTAACACGATAGAACAAAAATGTTTTATTATGTTACTTTTTGTTTTTGTGTTTTTGTTAAGGAGTGCATCAAATGGAAGTTAGTGAATCTGCTGAACCTATAGAAAATGTAGCTGATGAGCTAGAATCTTCCCCAATATTGCAAGAAATCTTAGGAGATGCGCTTCCGAAATGCACAATGTTCCACGTGAAACTTCAGAAAGAAGGATTAATTAGAGGTCTAGTGGGGCCTAGAGATATGGGTATTTTGTGGGAAAGACACATATTAAATTCTGCAGCAGTTGTACCTTTTATTGATGAAATTACGAAGAAAAGTAATAAAAAACGTGTGGCAGACGTCGGCAGCGGTGGAGGTTTCCCTGGAATTGTATTAGCTGCTTGCTTACCTGAAGTACAAGTAACTTTGATTGAGCCGATGGAAAGACGAGTTGCGTGGTTAGATGAGTGCGTAAAACTTATGGAATTAAATAACGTAACTATTTTCCACGGAAGATCTGACGAAGTAATAGAAAAAGTAAAATCTCACGAAATACCTGCTTTTGATGCTGTAACATGCCGCGCTGTAGCTCCAATGACAAAATTAGCTGCGTGGACGATCCCACTTTTAAAAACGCATGGTCAGTTAGTAGCATTAAAAGGTAAATCTGCAGCAGCAGAGATCGAAAAGGCGGCGAAAATGATTCGCAAAGCTGGTGGATTAAATCCTCGTGTAGTTGAAGCTCCTGTTGGACCTGGTTTGCAATCAACGTCAGTTGTGATAGTCGACAAAGCGTAATTTGCTAAAACATTTTTAATGTACAAGATTCGTAATTTTATATTTACGTTTTGAGTATTGTTTCATGTGAAACATATCCATTTTATGCATCTGAATATTCATCAGTTTTAATGTGGTTTTGCTTTTTATTATTTTATTATTTTTTATTATGAACTTTTTCGTAAATTTTGAGAATTTATTATATGATTCTTTTCGATTTAAAAGCTGTTATTTTTATTTAAATTTATTCTGTTTCACGTGAAACAGCATGCTATTTTTACGTGTTTTATGTCCATAGAAGAATAGAAACTTGACACTACATGGTTGTAAAAAAGAGGGCGGGGGTGATACAAAATGGTGGAATCAGCTGCGGAAACCATTAAACGTATTTTTGGAGATTCACCATCTTCGTTAGGTAACGAATTAGCGGATGTCACTACAAGATATCACGCTCTAGAGGGCGTAGTTTATCCAAAACCTTCTGATACGAGAATAATTGCTGTTGCAAATCAGAAAGGTGGAGTTGGTAAAACAAGTTCTACCGTGAATCTAGCTGCAGCTATGGCAGTTGGTGGTTGCAAAGTTCTCGTAATTGATATGGATCCGCAAGGCAACGCGTCTACAGCTCTTAACGTGCCGCATGCTTCCGGAAATCTCTCAGTTTATGACGTTCTTGAGGGTCGTAAAACAGTTTCGGAAGTAAAACAACCATGTCCGGATGTTGATGGTATTGATGTAGTTCCAGCATCTATTGACTTAAGTGGAGCTGAGCTGGAAGTTGCGGAAATGCAGGATCGCAACAATCTTCTGAAGAATGCACTACTTGAGTTTTTAAATAATAGTGATGAACACTATGATTACGTTTTTATTGATTGTGCTCCGTCATTAGGATTGCTTGTTATTAATTCCATGTGTGCGGCGAAGGAAATGCTAATACCAATTCAAGCTGAATATTATGCCCTTGAAGGATTAGGTCAGCTTATTAATACGATTGGTCTTGTGCAAAAGCATTACAATCCTTCGCTAGTAGTTTCTACAATGTTAGTTACTATGTTTGATAGGCGAACGCTTTTGAGTCGCGAAGTTTTCCAAGAAGTTAAGCAACATTATCCGCATATTGTGCTTGAAACTACAATTCCGCGAACAGTAAAAATTTCAGAAGCGCCAAGCTTTGCGAAAACTGTAATAAGTTATGATTCACATGGAACAGGTGCTGTATCTTATAGGGAAGCCGCTTTAGAAATTGCTCAAAGATCAGAAACAGTGTTAGCAAATATTGCTGTAAGACAGAAAGGGAATGAAAAATGAGTTCAACCAAATCTCGTTTAGGTAAAGGTTTGGGTGCTCTGTTCCCAACGCTGCCAGGAGAAGACGATTTAGCTGCTGTTGCTCCTCAAGCTGACGTTGAAACCAAGTCGACATTGCAGGAAAACGTCAATAGTGCTGAAACTGAGTCTCGTGACGATGATTTACATAAAGATGAGTCGTATAAGAATGAGTCACGTAAAAATGAAGCTTATGTTTCACGTGAAACTGTAGATAATTATGATACAGATTCTAATAGTGTATCTGCAAAAAATTCAGAAAAAATTTCTCAAAAAGCGCAACATGTTTCACGTGAAACTATTATGCCAAGCATAAAACAAGCAATTGCTCCGCATAAAGATAAAAATGACGCAAATGGTAACAATGGTACAAATGAAGAGCAATATTCGCATGTTTCACGTGAAACGGGTGATTATTTAAGTACAAAACACACTCGATCAATTAAACGAGCAACTGTACCATCTTTCAATGATGTAGTGCGTCCAATGGATCTTTTCTTCGGTGATAATGTATCAAAAAATCAACGAAAAGAAGAAAACGAAGCTGAAGATAATAGCAACAGAAATTCACTAAATAACACGACAAATTCTGAAGCATCTGCTGAAAATGCTGATACAACTGCGGAAGATCAAGGTTTAAAACCAATTAAAGGTGGTTATTTAGAATACATAAAGCCGTTAGATATAGTGCCAAATTCAAAGCAGCCACGTACTGTTTTTGATGAAGAAGAGTTGCGTGAACTTGCTGCATCTATAAAAGAGGTGGGTGTTCTGCAGCCAATAGTCGTGAGAAAAATCAACGACGAACAAGAAACGGCACATTACGAGCTGATTATGGGTGAACGCCGTTGGAGAGCATCGCAGCTAGCTGGATTAGAAGTGGTTCCTGCAATAGTGAAAACCACAGCCGACGAGGATATGCTCCGTGATGCACTTTTGGAAAACTTGCATCGCGTGGCGTTAAATCCATTGGAAGAGGCTGCAGCGTACGCGCAAATGATTGACGATTTCGGTTTAACTCAAGCGCAGTTGTCAAAGTCTGTTTCGAAGTCGCGTCCACAAATTGCCAACATGTTGCGATTACTAAATCTTCCAGCTTCAGTGCAAAAGCATGTTTCTGCAGGAGTATTATCTTCTGGTCACGCTCGTGCACTTCTCGGATTAGATAATCCAGAAGAAATGGAATCTCTTGCCCAGCGCATTATTACTGAAGGATTATCTGTAAGAAGCACTGAAGAAATCGTATCGATGAAAAATAATGAGGCGAGTGGCAATCAGGTGCGTTCGCGCAGACAAAGAAACGACCGCTGGGCTGCATCACCTATACGCAAGAAACTTGAAACAAAATTCGAGACGAAAGTGTCTATCAAAGGTAGTGAGAATCACGGTCGCATAGAAATAGTGTTCTCGTCTCCTGAAGATATGAATCGAATTGTCGACATTCTTATTGGACAGTAGTGCGGTAGTGCGGTAGTGCGGTAGTGCGGTAGCGTGGTGTTGCAGTAGCGTGACAGTGCTTCTGCAGTAGATGACAGTACTGCAGCATTGTTATCACTCTCATAAATTCTTACTTCAATAAGTGGTACAATTCTCTTAATTGTATTAAGGAAGGTTAAAAATGAATGGTAAAAATTTGTTAGGTTTATCAAAGAATATGGCTAAGAACAAGCGTTTATCTCCACTTGAGAATTATAAGCTTACTTTAGGTATTGAGTTATTTAAAGAACGAGGAGCGGCTGTTCTTGGCGAGCTACATCGTTATCAAAAGAAGAATGGTATTTCGATTAATGATGCTTCTAATGCCTCAATCCAGGCAAGTAATAAGCTTTCTGATTTAGTTAATACTAAGGTTTATCTTATTTCATCATTTGATGATCTTAAAAAGTGCAATAAACAGCTTGACGACGTTGAGAAAACTTTTTTGAATAGCTAGTTAGGATATTGATATGTTAGATTTATCAACTCTTGACGATGATGATTTTAATAATATTCTGCAAGATAATATTCATGATTTAACTATTAATAAAGGTACATCTGAAAATCCTAAGGCTGTATTACTTGGTGGACAAAGTGGTGCTGGTAAAACAACAATTCATAGGATTATGCAAAAGAAGTTTGATGGGAACATCATTATAATTGACGGTGATAGTTATCGTACTTTGCATCCTCATTATCATGAATTAATAAAACGCTATGGAAAGAATAGTGTAGAATATACGCAGGCGTTTGCTGGTAGGATGGTTGAGGCTGTTGTAGAAGAATTAAGCAAAAGACATTATAACCTTCTTGTGGAAGGTACTTTACGTACAGTAGAAGCGCCTAAAAATACTGCAAAAATGTTGTATTCTAAAGGCTATGGTTTAAGTCTTGCTGTTCTTGCAGTTAAGCCAGAGCTGTCGTTTATTAGCACATTAGTGCGTTACGAAGAGCAATATTACAATGATTCAACAACTGCACGATTTACTCCTCGTTCACATCATGATGGGATTGTAAAAAGTATAGTTAAAAATTTGCGTGTACTAGAATCTGATAATTATTTTGAAAATATTGAAATTTATACACGTGATGAAAAATGTATTTATTCTGAGTTAGATAATAGCAGCAAGTCTGCTGCGGATGTGTTAAATAAAATACTTTTTGGCAAGTGGAGATTATCTGAATATTTTATGCTAATAAGTTCTATTAACTATTTAAGAAAATTACGTAAAAAGAATACTATAAAATCCAAAATGGGTTCGCTGATGTGTCCTTTGTATTCGCATTTTATTCAAGGTTATTTATAAATTTTGCATCGCAGTACATTAGATTATATTAGATGAGGCGATTTTACTTTTACTTTTGTGCTAGTTTTATAGCCTTGATTGAATTTGCGATTAATTTTGCTCCAAACGTGAGAGCACTGTCTCGTGTTTGGAGGGTTTATCGTCGTTTTCAGCTCCAATCGCGAGAGAGAGTGTTCTCGTAATTGGAGCTGTCTACCTTACTTTTTGCTCCAAACGTGGGAGGATTGTCTCGTGTTTGGAGGGGGTGTCGGTGTTTCGTCTGGTATGGTTCTTGGTTTGTAGGGAATGCTTATTTATGGAAAGCATCGTGAGTTAGTATCACAAACGGTATTGTTTCAAATCTAAATAAATTAAAAATCGAATTAAGAATGATGCCGATTCAATACATAAAGACTCTTGCGAAAAGTAAAATAATGAGTATAACTTATATAGAAGAAAGTTAACAGTGAAGTTTTTCTTTTATAAATTTTGTATTTTTCATAAAAGTTAAAAGATTTAAATTATTATCAAAATTTTATCAAAGGAGATTGTGATGGTGAATGAGAATGCATCTGAAGATAGTAATGAAAACAATAAAAATGAATTGCTTGATTGTTTGATTGGAAAAAGAGGTTTATTTTTTACTGGATCAGGGATCAGCATTGAATCTGGGGTTGCAAAAGTTTATGATGTCTTACAACATACTTGTAATAAATTCTTGGTGGGATTTGATAAATGTTATACGTTTGTTCCCCAATGTGTTCCAAAAAGAGAAATGTCTCGTAAAGATTATATTTGTGAAGTAGTTCAACCAGAATTATTTTATTCGGTATTACTGGAATGTACAGGGGATGACCGCGTTTTAGAGATGTGGAATTGTCTTAAAAGAGACCATTTCACGGAGGACTATACACCGCAACCCAATATAATACATTATTTTATAGTAGCTTATTCATATTTTGCAAAGGTTCCAATTTTTACCATGAATTATGATAAAATGTTCGAGTCAGCTTGCGAAAAACTTAGGTTGCCCTATCATGTTTATGTTAATCGTCCAACTGATAAATCAGTTGAATCACAAGTAGTAATCTGTAAATTGCATGGAAATTTAAGAGAAAATTCAGGGAATGCAGTAACAAGAGATGATATTGCAACAACAATGTCAGATATTTCCAAAAAAAGCGATTTTGCAGATTATGTAGAAAGAAATATTAAGACGCATGACGTGTGTATTTGGGGATATAGCGGAAGAGACGCGGATTATTTTCCTATTTTGCGAAATAGTCATTATGAGGACAGAAAATTTTTCTGGACGGTTGGAAATCCTAAAAAAGGTGGAATTGATAAGCAAACAGAAGACAATGCTTCATCATTGCATAATGTAGTCACGATAACAGGATATCCATCCGATATGAAAGATGAGTTGATGGGTGTGTTATCAACTTTTGATGGCGGCAGTAAGATTGTTAATCGTATTAATCGTATTATGCATATTAATGAACGACGCGATGAGCACGAATCAGTTTCTCCGGAGAAAAAAGAAAAATTTTTAAAAGAAATTGAGTCAAAAATTTATGCGGAAAATATATCTTTTAATGAAGAAATATTCTGGATGTTGCTTTTGCAAAGAACTGGGCAAAATAAAGATTTAGGATATATGATCAAAAAATTGATTAAGGAATGCGAAGAATTAACTAGCAAAGAAAAAATTATATTGCTAAAAGCGAAGATTTCCTTTGCAAGAGAAAGTGCGAATTTTAATGACTATCGTCAATTTGCGAAAGAACTAAAGAAAGCAGCAAAGAAATACAGATTGTCATCTAGAGACAGACGTGAATATTTAGCAGAGTCAAAAATCGAATATGTGTCTTCGTTGCAAATGCGTGTTCCATCGAGCCTTTTTTTAAAAGTGCCGTTATTAAGAAGAAAATACGGTTTATGGCTTTTTGTTAGGTTCCGTTTTGCACTTTTGAATAGCATGTTTATTCGTGATAAAGAATTGTATAAGAATAACGAAGTCGTTGCACAAGAATGTGAACTTAGGTCTTTGGCAATAGACTGTAAAATTCCATTTTTAAAGGAACGTACAAAAAGAAAACTTAGAAGTTTATTGGCAAGAGCTAAGGCTATAGGTAATCACGAAACAATGAGTGGAACTTGTAAGTATCTCTGCAGATTATATCCATACAATAAAGATGAGTATGAGCATATGGTTAAAATCGTTGGAACTATAGGCAGTAATTTGAGCGCATTGTCTATTATTCATAGGGATGAAGATGTCAATAAATCTTTAGAAGAAGCTAAGGAAAATGATAATACTTTGAACATTGTGAAAGATATTTTTAAAAAGAAGTCTCTTATAAATGATTGTGCGGATTTGACAATTAGTGATGAAGAAAAAGAATTGCTATCTGAATCCATCGAAAATATTACTCCAGAAAGTTTGAAGAAAACGCTTTTGCGCATAGGAAAACGAGAGGGTTTATTTTTGAAAAATAGCAAATAAAAGTCATATATAAAATTTAAATCGATTGCAGAAGAAGATAAATCGACAGAATGTGGGGTAGATTTGTCGAAAACATATAATCGTCCGATGTTATCGACATTTTCTATTGACTGCCAAAATTATTAATGCGCGCTCAAGCATGTCGTCGCGCCCGCGTTTGGAGGTTTTGTTGTTGCGCAGTTCTCCAAATGCGAGAGCCTCGTCTCGCGTTTGGAGGTTTAGCTTAGGTTTATTGCTCCAATCGTGAGAGAACTGTCTCGCATTTGGAGGGTGTCGGCCTGCATTCTGCTCCATTTGCGGGCGCGACGACCTGCTTGAGCGCTGCGATTTAGCGCGCGAAAGCAACTCGGAGCGGAAACTCGCTTAGGTTGGAAGTCCAGTGGACTTCCAACCTAAGCGAGTTTCGTAGCGAGCGCTTATAGCGCGAGCGTTAGAACACGTTTGGAGGGGTTGTCGTCTGTGTTTTGCTCCAATCGTGAGAGCACTGTCTCGTGTTTGGAGGGTTTATCATTGTCTACCGCTCCATTTGTGAGAGATAGTTCTCGTAATTGGAGCTGTATACATTACTTTTTGCTCCAATCGTGAGAGAACTGTCTCGCATTTGGAGGGGTTGTCGTCTGTGTTTTGCTCCATTTGCGAGAGATGGTTCTCGTGAATGGAGGGTTTATCATCGTATGTCGCTCCATTTGCGAGAGGTGAGTATCGTGTTTGGAGGGGGTATCGGTGTGTCGCGCGAAAGTGGCGGTTTTGCAACGTTTTATGGAAGCTCGGGTAGGGTATGCGCGAGTTTCCTGAGAGTTTCCTGGGAAAAATCTTAAAATTTCTTAAAAACGTATTTTTTATAGTAAAAAACTACTTATAACAATACTTTTTACAGCATATGGTTAGATTATCGTATTTTCTTTAGCAGATTTTCGTATATTTTACTGTAGTGATGCTTAGGTTGCCTCTTGACTTTTTCAAACGGGGGGGGGGTATCTTAATTGCAGGTATCAACCAGAGTCCTAGTTTGGCTGATGCTAAACACGAATCCGAATCCTACATAGATGGATGAGGCCAGAAATGGTAATTCGTGTTGCAAATTTTCTTCGTGTTCCTAGCACGAAGGAGAAGAAGAAAGGAAATTATTATGTTGAATAAGAAGGCTATCGCCGCATTCGCTGCTGGCGCCACCCTCCTCTCCGGTATGGCATTCGCCGCTCCAGCTTTCGCTGAGACTGCTCCAAAGCAGGAAACCTGCACTGTTGACCAGGCTAAGGTTGATGCTGCACAGGCTGCTTATGATGCTGCTGTTACTGCTGAGCATACTGCTGCTGCTGCTGCTAGAAAAGCACAGGCTAAGGTTAATGCTGCTGCTGCTCAGTATACTGCTGTGAAGAAGCTTAACAAGGATAGTGAAGAGGCTTCTGCAAAGTACACTCTTGCTACTACTACTGATGCTAATAAGTATTCTCAGGAGCAAAAAGACGCATTTAAGAAGGCTAAGGATGATGCTGCAGATGCTCTTAAGAAGGGCTTGAAGGATGCTTACAAGGCAATCGAAGGTAAGGATGCTACTGATCAGGCTAAGTATGATACTGTAGCTGATGTTCAGGCTGCACGTAATACTGCTTCTAATGAGCTTGAGGCTGCTAATGATACACTTGCTGAGAAGAAGGCTGAGTTAACTTCTGCTAAGGCTGATCTTGATAAGGCTCAGTGCAAGGATTCCAAGCCACAGGATCCACAGAATCCACCTGTTACCCCAGCTCAGCCAGGTTCTAAGGAAGCGGCTATTAAGAATGTTCTTTCTAAGAAGGTAGATGTTGATGCTGCTTCGCACAACTTTGCTGAGAAGAAGGAAGCTTATACTAAGGCTGCTGCTGCTTTGACTGCTGCTAAGGCTGAGCTTGATGCTGCTAATAAGGCTGCTGCTGTTGCTGCTCAGAATTTGTCTGATTTTGAGGCTTCTGGCGTGAATGATTCTGCTAAGTTGAAGAGCTTGAAAGAGGCTGTTGATCGTGCTGATGCTCATGTAGTTCGTACTACTGCTGCTTTCAACAAGGCTTTAGCTGATTTCAATGATGCTAAGACTGCTGATTTGGCTGCTCAGGCTGCTTACAATGCTGCTAAGGATGCTTATGATGAGGCTTACAATGCTGCAATCAAGCTGGGTGTGAATCCTGCTTTGCTTCCTTCTGTGACTGCTGTTGACCCATTGTCTCCTGCTTTCCCACAGCTTGCTCAGGCTCAGAAGATTTATGCTGATGCTTTGGCTGGTAAGTTCGGTGCTGCTGCTCAGAAGGCTGTTCAGAAGGCTGAGGCTGCTAAGGCTCCTGCCGCTGCTGCTGCTGATAAGAAGGCTGATAAGCAGGGTAAGATTACTGTTGAGAAGGGTAAGGATAAGGCTGGTAAGAACCTTCCTAAGACCGGTGCTGCTATTGCTTTGACTGCTTTGGCTGCTTCTGTTCTTGCTGGTATGGGTGCTGCTGTCCGTAAGGTCCGCCACTAAGCAATAGTTAAATGTGAGTATTCCAACGCGTAGCATAAAGCCCAAAGTTGTTCTGTAAGTTTTATGCCACAACTTCAATTCGATATCCGGTTTGTAACGCTAGTTGCTAGAGCATTTCCTTTTCTTGCTAGCGCACTTGCCAGATGTATGAATTTAAGTGTAGGAATGCTTAGTCTAGTATTCAGTGCTACTAGGGATTGCACCGATTGCTAGATACTTTTGTAGGGTCACCATTATGGTGGCCCTACTTTTTATCTATAACCCAAGTATTTTGGCGCCGGCTCCTGCGATATCTAATAAGCGAATTGTAATAAATAACCAAGCACAACTAAAAGTTGCGAAAGAAAACCGCTAAAATAGTGAATATGAGTGCAGTAACGACGCAATACGTTGAAGCAGCTGGTGGAATTATTTATCGCAAGCGCAATATTACAAACAGCTCAAACGCAGGTGAAGACGCAAAAACAGGTAGCAATGTAAGCAAGCCAATAAAGCCTAGTGATGACGACTTTGAGCTTTGCCTTGTTTACCGTCCTAAATATGACGATTGGAGCTGGCCAAAAGGAAAGAATGAGCAAAACGAATCGCATCGTCACACTGCAGTTCGCGAGGTTGGAGAAGAAACAGGATATTCAGTCACGCTTGGCCCGCATATCGCTAAAATAGAATATCTGCTTGATCACGAAGGCAAAAAATCCTCCAAAAACAACGCGTCAGATAGCAGTCAGAACCGCAATAGTCAACCGGAAGTAATAAAGCGAATCCACTACTGGATGATGCGTTTAATTGACAAGCCGTCCGCAGCAAAGCGTCTTCCTGCTTTCGGACCAATTAAGCCTGCTAAACCCACTGAAATCGGCAATGTACTGTGGCTTACTCCTTCTCAAGCACGAAAAAAGCTTACGCACGATAGTGACTGCGAAGTGCTAGACGCTTTCTTAGATAAGCTACACGAAGGGCAAGTCGAATATAGTACGTTGCTTTTAGTGCGTCACGGAAAAGCTGAGTCTCGAAAAACTTGGCAAGGAAGCGAAGCGACTCGACCAATCACACCTCTAGGTGCTGCTGCTTCATACGCTCTAGGCCGCGAGCTTGCCTGCTATGCGCCGAATAAAATCATATCGTCACCTTGGAAGCGTTGTTTAGAAACTCTCGACGCTTTTGCGCACGATTCTTCGCTTTCTATAGAACAGGCTGCGGAACTTACCGAAGATCATCACGAGAAAAAACCAAAATCTACATTGTCTGTTCTTGTGAACGAAATACAAAATCTTGAGCGTAATGCACAAAATGCAAGCGTTACAAACAATGCAAACTCAACTGTCATATGCCTGCACCGCCCGGTTATCGGCACTTTCTTCGATTATTTGCGAGGAATAACAAAACCTAGAGCACACAAGCGCATACTCAGCCAAAAATCTCCATATATGCCTACAGGAAGCGCAATAGTTTTGCATATAATTAATACTCCTAAAGGCGCTCGCATTATCGATATTGAAAAGGTTCTTCCAAGTGTCTACTAGTTTAAATTCGCAATCAAGTTCTATTCATTCAAGCAGATCTGCTTTTATGCCAAGCCCAAACGGTTCAAATCGTCCAAGCAGACCTGCGCAAATGGATCCAGCTATGCTCGCACAAATAGAGGGCGGTACAGATCCGCAGGTTGTCAATGAGATTAGCCACACATCCGCTGCTGTTCTGCTTAACCGTGTGCATAAAACGCAGTCGCCAGAAATCGTTGAGCGCGTGCTGAATTTGGTTGAAAATGAGGGTATTGAAGTTATTGCAGATCTGTGGAATCATGCAGAAGCGGAATCCCTTCCTGGAATACTTTGGAGACTTTATTTATTGCGTATTTCTTTGCGTAAGAATCGTGAGGCTTACGCTGAATATTGGCGTCTTGGCGAACCTGAAGCCACAAGCGCATCAGCTATTACAGGAATTGATGAAGCTCCTACAGGAGATGATATTGCGCGACTTGCAGATTCTATTCTTTCCGGCGCTTTTACCGGCGATTTTGCTGTAGCGCTTTATCGTGCTTCAGCTTTTACTTCTATTATTTCGCACGGAATGCATGTTTACGCGAAAAAGTTGGATGAGCAAAATTCTAATTCGATTAATACAGAAAAAATTGCACATATTTTGCACACTTCCGCAAATCTTAATTCACTTTCATGCACTTTCCGTACTTGCGCAGGATTATGGCGATTAGGGAAACTTGAGTAAATTATTTGTGATTAAATTTGTGATTTGATTTGGATTCAAGTTGGATTCGAATTATGCGGCGCGCTGAAAATTAAAAACATGTATACTCGAGTTTGACGCTGGCTTGTGCTTAAGCCCCGGGCTCCATTTTTTGCCGCTGCGAGCGGCGTTTGCGCCGACAGGCGCTTTCGCAAGTCAGCGTTTTATATTTGAGATTAGAAGCTAACTACTGTTTGTTAACTGTTATTTTGTTTATATTTTGTTATAAATCTCACGGCACGCCGATAGCTTTACATGCCATGCTTGCATTAACCTAGAAGGTATGGATCTTCATGTTTTACATCATCCGCTGGTGGACCATAAGCTCACCGTTTTGCGTGATAAGAATACACCTTCTAACATTTTCCGCGAGTTGGTTTCCGAATTGGTAACCCTTGAAGCGTACGAAGCAACTCGCAATTTGGAAGTTAGCGATCGCGAGATTGAAACTCCTATTTGCAAGATGATTGGCAAGCATTTGAACCGACCACGCCCAATGGTTGTGCCGGTTTTGCGCGCTGGCCTCGGTATGCTTGACGGCATGACTCGTCTTCTTCCAACCGCTGAGGTTGGATTCCTTGGTATGAAGCGCGACGAGCAGACGCTCGACATTGTTACTTATGCCAACCGTTTGCCAGAAGATTTGACTGGTCGTCAGTGCTTCCTTCTTGACCCAATGCTTGCCACCGGCGGCACTTTAGTTGCTGCTACACATTATTTGGCTGAGCGTGGAGCTAAAGATGTTACCGCTATTAATATTTTGGCAGCTCCAGAAGGCTTGAAGCGTTTGGAGAAGGAGATTGATCCTTCTATTGATTTTAAGGTTGTTGTTTGCGCTGTTGATGAGCATTTGAACGACAAAGCTTATATCGTTCCAGGTCTTGGCGATGCCGGCGATCGTTTGTATGGTTTGATCGACTAATATACTCACCAAATCAAGCGAAAACTAGAAACTAAAAAATAGCCTGCTGATTTGCAACACTTTGCGATTTCAGCAGGTTATTTTGTATTTAACATGGACAAATTTTAGCGAGGACGACTTATGGCGACTTCGCGAGCGCGATCTGCTAATTCGTTTAGTTTCGCAAGCTCTGCACGCTGAGAGTTAGTTTGCTTTGGTGCAAATTCGCCGTAACGATTTTGCGCAGCAGTACGAATTAAAAAGTCAGCCAAACGCGGATTTTTCGGCAAAACTGATCCGTGCATATAAGTGCCGATAACGTTGTATTTGCGAGCGCCTTCCGTGTGATCTTCGCCATTATTTCCGCAATTTTCGCTGTCAACAGAGCCGAGTGGCTGAGTATCACCCTCCAAGCTTGTGCGCCCAGAATGGTTCTCGTAGCCCACAATATCGCCAAAATCGTCGCTATGCTCCACAAGATTTCCAATCATGCGTACGTCTTGACCAACAGTATGCTCGCCAAGTATGCCAATACCTTTAAGTTTTTGACCCTCAATGGTTTCGAAATACTCTCCAAAAAGTTGGTAAAGACCGCAAATCATAAGCATTGGAACGCCATCTTTTGCAAGCTCACGAATAGCATCCGCGCGCGCAAATAAATCTTCAGTAACTCTACTTTGACCATGATCTTGACCGCCGCCGCCAAGAATCATATCCACGCGCTTGGGCCAAGCATCACCAACGTTGTACTCGTGGAGCACGGGCTTGTAACCGTATAATTCCGCTCGACGCATAACAGTAAGCACATTGCCATAGTCGCCGTAAATATTCATGTCTTTCGGGTACAGCGAAACTATATTCAAAACTCGATTTTTAGTTTCGTTCTTATCGCTAATAGCACTCATAGCAACTACTTTCCAATTACTTTCCGACTACTTTCCAACTCCAACGTCTTTGACTTTTGCAAGCTGTGCTAACTTAGCTCGCACACGAAGCATAGCAGTATACGTGCAGTATATTCGTTTAGCGCGTTTAGCTCCACCTGAAAAATCGCCTTCAACGAATAAACGAACATCTTCTTCTAAATCAGTCCCAACATTCTTTGCTGAAACCTTATCGTATTCCAATCTTAACGCCATATCCCATGCGCGAGTGCCAGAAACACAATCTACTCCAGTTTTACTTAAGCAAGTAAAATCAACGTCCCACAGCCAGCTCATGTCTCTTCCGTCTGCGTATTCGTCACAGATCGCAATCATTGTGTCATGATTTTCAGGCTGGTCTGAAGCGAGTGCAAGTCTAAAGCCAATAGGATTTTTAACTAAAACCAATTCAACTGGAGAACCTGAAACTTCAATTATTTCGCCTCTGCCAAAAGCAGGCGTTACTTTTTCTAGTGCTTCAACAATATTGTCATCGTTGAAAGTTTCTGCTTTACCTGTAACTTCAGCCAAAATTGCGCGAACTACAGTTGCGGCTGCGGCCGCGTTGAAAATATTGTAAGCTCCGTCAAGTTTCATAACGGCAGTTTTTCTTTTGCCTGAAAGTATGAAATCAGCTTTATGATTTTCTATTTTCGCCAAAACCACATCTGCTTCAGGAAGATTGCGTGAGAATGAAGTATTTTTATTTTCGATCTTATTAGAATTACTGTGCAAATCATCGTCCGTTGGGAACATACTTCTAACGTCGTCACCTAAGCCGAAATATTTTACTTTACAGGACGGCAAAATATCTTCAGAAAGTGCAGAAATTCGCGGATCTTCACGATTTAGTACCAGCACTTTCTCGGTTTCTCTAGAAACGTTACTTAACAATTTTGCAGTAGTATCTATTTCTCCAAAACGGTCTAGTTGATCTCTCATAACATTTAACAAAACCGCATATTTAGGTTTAATTTGTCGCACAAAATGTACTGCGTAGGCTTCATCAAGCTCTAGGACTGCAATATCCGCATTTAGTTTTGTGCTTACTGCGCTCATCTCTTGTACAAGTGACGCAACTACGCCACGAGTAAAGTTCGATCCAGTAGGGTTTGTGAACACTCGCAAGCCTGCGTCTCTAAGCATAGTTGTTATCATGCGCGTAGTGGTTGTTTTACCGTTCGTTCCGGAAACAAGCACAACGCCGTATGGTAGTTTTCCTAAAGTTCTTGCCAAAAAACCTGGGTCTAGTTTTTCTACTACTTTTCCTGGGAGCGCGCTTCCGCCGTGTTTCAATGCTCTTGACACTGCGCGTACAAGTTTTCCTACTCCCGGCATAAAGCAGCTAAACCAACGTTTCCTGATTTTTTCTCGCGCGTCACTATGATTCAATACGTTTTCTGAATCATCTGTACCTTCAGCGAGCGCAGTCATTGAGCGCGATTTCTTAAAATTATTTTTCACGCCCACATCACACTCCTTGTTGCTGCATCTCTTGAGGCATATCTTTAAATTTAGATGTAGCACCCAGGAACGCTAGTTTAAACGTGTCTGTAGGGCCGTTGCGATGTTTTGCCATAATAATATCGGCTTCGCCTGGCCTGTCTTCTTTATTATAAAAATCAGGACGATGCACAAGAAACACAACGTCAGCATCCTGTTCGATAGATCCAGATTCGCGCAAATCTGAAAGCTGCGGCTTCTTATCATTGCGCATTTCAGGACCACGATTAAGCTGGCTTAAAGCTACTACCGGCACTTCAAGTTCTTTAGCAAGAAGTTTTAGTGCTCGCGAAAATTCTGAAACCTCTTGCTGACGGCTTTCAACGCGTTTTCCGGAGCTCATAAGCTGCAAGTAGTCTATAACAACAAGTTTCAAATCGTTAGTTTGCTTTAAACGGCGACATTTTGCGCGAATTTCCATCAAACTCATATTTGGACTGTCGTCTATAAAAAGCGGAGCGTTTTGCATTTTAGTCCAGAAATTATTAAGTGTATTCCAACGATCCGGAGTAATATCTTCTGCTCTTCGCATTGCAGCAAGTGGAATATTAGTTTCTGCAGAAATAATTCTTTGCGCTAGCTCAACTTTGCTCATTTCTAGAGAAAAAACTATTGCTGTCATTTGATGATGCAAGGCTGCGGATCTTGCGAAATCAATACCCAACGTTGATTTACCCATTGCAGGACGTCCTGCAACAACTATCATCTGTCCTGGCTGTAAGCCTTGTGTAACGTCGTCTATATCCCTGAAACCAGTTGGAACGCCTTGCTCTAGCTCATGGTTTTGCAGTTTATCTAATTGATCTAAAGCATTTTGCAAAACGGGACCTATAGCTACGTAATCTTGACGTACTTTACCAGCACTCATCTCATATACTTCAGATTGCGCAAGATTGACAATATCTTCAGCTTGAGCGCCTGTAGCAGAATAGCCCATTTGCGCAATCTTCGTTCCTGCTGCAATAACGTTACGAAGAATAGCATTTTGATGAACAATATCTGCGTAGTACATTGCGTTTGCTGCAGTCGGTACAGACGCTACAAGACTGTGTAAGTAATCGGCTCCACCGACTTTATCTAAATTGCCGGCTTTCATTAGTTCGTTAGCTACGAGTACAACGTCAACAGGCTGTGAGCCGGAAAACAATGTAAGAATTGCGTCATAAATAGTTTGATTCTGCGGTTGATAGAAATCAGCAGTTTCAAGCACTTGTGAGACTTCGCCTATAGCATCTTTGCTCATAAGCATTCCGCCCAAAACCGCCATTTCTGCATCAGCATCGTGCGGAGGTATGCGATCAAATAATGTTGTTCCTACGCCACCTTCAGAACTATTCATGTTAGGCGTATTTGTGCCGTACGCTGTCTTTGAACTGTAAGTAGTGTTGCTACTTGCTGCACCATTGAGTCTTGCGTTCCTGGGCGACGACTGCCACATATCATTATCTGTCATAAAAACGAGTATAAACGTTTGAGTGAATTATATGTTCGAAGCAGCATCTTTTACTTGTTACTTTGCTGAATACTATTTTCAATGGTTTACTAGCAAATTTATACAATGTTTAAAATGATCCGCAACATTATAATTTTCCTAATATTATTTGCGCAAAAATTAATTTGCTCTAACACATATTCTTAATAAATGCAAACTGCGTATTTAATTTGGAAAAGTTATCCGCAGGATATCCACAGTATTATCCCCAATATGTGGATAATTTCATGGGATATACACAAAGACACGCCTAAAATGTGGATAACTCAGCTTTTTATCCACATCGTAAACTTCGTGCGTGTCACTTTTGCGTAATTTAGTAAAATTATTGCCAAAATATGAAATTTGGTACAAAAAAGCCGTACGCTTTATAAGGCGCACGGCTATTATTTTTTATTGCTATTTTCTATTATTTTGAGGCTTAGTAGGTTTCTTCTTATACGTTTTTGATGCCTTTTCATCAGTTTTTGCTTTTTTATTAGATTCAGGCTCTGTCTGGCGGTCAGCATCTGAATCTGTTTCTGTATCCGTGTCGGGTTCAGCTTCAGTCTTGACTTCAGTTTCAGCTTCTGTTTCAGGCTCAGATTCTGTTTCAGGATCAGCTTCTGTCTCAGTCTTTACTTCAGGCTCGCTATGCTCTACTTCTTCGCTATCCTCAACTTGGGCTTCAGGCTGCTCCTCATACATTTCGGAACGTTCCAATGTTGCATCAGGCTCTTCAGAAGTCTGAATAGTGGATTCTTTTGCATCAGAAGCAGTATCTGCTACAGAAACAGTAACAGGAGTTAACACAGCCATTTGCGTAGAACCAGCCTCAGTATCAGCAACTTCAACCACAGCGCCGGTAACGCCTCCAGAGCGAGACTGAGCAATACTTGAGAAATCATAAGCGCGCTCACCCTGATCTACCAAGTCAACGCCCTTACGCTCTTTAGCCTCAGAAATACGCCAACCAAAAAGCTTTTCTAACGCAAACGCAATCACAGAAGTAAGAACGCCAGCATAAAGCACGCTAATAGCTACTAGACAAAGCTGTGCAAGAAGTTGATGCCAATCTCCTGTAGATAAAACGCCATTACGAGCGCCAAACAAGCCGACAGCAATAAGACCAATAAATGCTGCAACACCATTAACACTCACAATGTGCAAAGTATCATCGTATCGAGTAAAAGTGCGAGATTTCGAAATCAGCGAAGTGACAATGCCAACGATCACACCAAGCATTATTGACCAAATTGGCGCTATAACGTCAGCAGTAGCAGAGCTAGCTGCCAAACCAGCCATAACTCCAGATGCAGCACCTAAAGCACTAAAGCAGCCTGAACGCAGCCTCTCAGTCACGCCCCACGTGAGCATAGAAGCAGAAGCAGTAATTGTAGAACTCACCCAAGCGTAACCTGCTACTCCGGAAATTCCGGAAGAAGAACCAATAATAAGTCCAATCCAGCCAAACCAAATAAGGAAAATACCAAACATAACAAAAGGAACATTATGAGGCTGCCTTACAGAAGTCTCAATAACAGAAGCTTTAGAAACTTTAGTTTCAGGATAAGTAACATCTTGTTCGCCAGCATTAACAGATTGCAATCTAGCTACATCAGACCATAATGCTTTAGATAAACGTCCCTTTGAACCATTTGCGCGATTTTGATTATTAGATTTTCCATTTTTGCTAGCTTTAGTAAGCTTTGCAACATTAGTCACATGTGCAAAAGATACAGAAGACTGCAAAACTGCAGTTTTAGTGCGCAAAACAAAACGTTTAAGTGGGAAGTGAGCGTGGCCGCCAATAATCATAACAATTGCTAAAGCAGACACTGCTGAAGAAATTTGTAGAACTGAAGCTCCCGCAAAATCATGAACTTGCATACCAAATGCTTGAGAAATTGCGCCATTTGGAGAAAGAAGTCCTCCACCAAACACCATGTGAGCTAAAGGAGCAAAAACAAAAGTAACCCACAACGCTACGAAAATAAGCCAAATAGCGTATCGTACACGTCCTGCTAAAGCTCCTGTAATAAGAGACACGGCTACAACAGCACATGCAAGGTGGAATACTGCTTGAATACCGCCAGTTAAACCTAAATTGCCATTTACTGACGTAAACACTCCATTATCAGAAACCATAGAGTCTTTAAATAGTAGACCTTTCATAGGGTCGCCGACGACTCCGCCAAGACTATCCTTACCAGCAAAAGCAAGAGACCATCCCCACATAGTCCACACCAATGTTGTTACAGCAATAGCGCCTGCAGAAAGCATCATCATGTTTACCATAGAAGTAGCGCGCTCGCGTCCACCGTAAAACAGTGCAATACCAGGCGTAATAATAAACACCAATGCGCTGGCAAACAATAATGCCCATTGCGGATCCATCGCAGTCATATATCACCTCAACATTTTCACTAGTAGCAAACGCATTCGTTGCGTTCACAATATGTATTGTAACTACAAACCCTACCGTTAGATTTTAGAATACTTACAGCTCATAAGCATAATTGCAATCTAAAGCAGTAAAGAGTCTAACGAAACTAGCGCTCGCTTTTAATAAATCAATCTATTATGCCATCAACAAAACTTTCAGGATCAAATGGAGCAAGATCATCTGGTCCTTCTCCAAGACCCACCAATTTTACAGGCACTCCGAGTTCGCGCTGAACGGCTATTACAATACCGCCTCTTGCTGAGCCATCAAGTTTAGTAAGTACAACTCCGGTGATTCCGATTGCTTCTGCGAATACTTTTGCCTGAGTCATACCATTTTGTCCGGTAGTAGCGTCTAACACTAGAAGAACTTCATCAACTGGCATAGTTTTTTCTACGACTCTGCGAATTTTACCAAGCTCGTCCATAAGATTAGCCTTATTTTGCAATCTTCCAGCAGTATCTACAATAAGTATGTCTGTGTTGGATTCTTTTGCTTTATCGGCTGCAATAAACGCTACAGAAGCGGGATCTGCACCATCTTTTTCAGCGCGAATAACTGGTACATTAACTTCTCCAGCCCACGTTTCAAGCTGATCTGCAGCAGCAGCGCGGAAAGTATCTGCTGCAGCGAACATTACAGAACGATTTTGCGCAACAAAAAGACGTGCTAGCTTACCAGCGGTGGTAGTTTTGCCAGTACCGTTTACTCCGACCATCATTACAACTCCTGGATGATGGGCTTCCGGCTTATCTGCGTTCAAGCGTCGATCAGTGTTTTTGCCTACCAGATCCAAAAGCTTTGTGCGTAAAGCTTCGTGAATATCCTCAATTTGTGAAGTGCCTGCAATTCTTGCATCTTTTTGCAAGGATTGTACGAGTTCTTCACTTGCTTTTGTGCCAACATCAGCCATTAGTAAAGTATCTTCTACATCTTCCCAGTCTGATTCTGAAAGATTATCTTTACTTAAGATTTTGAATAGTGCGCGACCAAAAGGATTTGCGCTATTAGATAGGCGTTCTCGTAGACGTTTTATACGAGACGTGGCACTTTCTGGAATTTTTACAGTAGAATTATTTGACTTAATCTTAGGCTTTTGCTCTAACTTAGGTTCAGCTTCAGAAGATACTACTTCTTCGCTATCTTCTACTTTTTTGCTTACTTTGTTTTCTTTATTCTTTTTATTGCGTTTGGAAAAGAATTTAAAATAAGCAACGCATATAAAGCAAACTGCTACAACAATTACAGCCGCGCACAGCCATGCGGAATAATTTTCTGCACTAAAAAGTCCAGCTAAACTAAACATATCAAACATATATTAAGCATATGAGACTCAAAGTACAGAGACAATATAATTAAGCTGTTTTTATTAGTTTTTTATAATTTTGCTTGCAGATTATCAATTTGATTACTATATAAAAAATCGGGTTATTGCTGCTTTTTCGTACGTAACTTTCTTGATTAGATAACTATTTTATTGATATCGTCATAGTAGAAAATTTATTAGCACATTACTTAGTGCATAAAAATAAAGGGGAATTATGAATTCTGATACTGAGCTAGAAAAAAGTGCAAATATTCACGTATATGGAGCCGACTGGTGTGGAGATTGCAGGCGAGCTAAAGCTGCGTTAAATCAGTACGGTGTACCATTCGTATGGCACGACATAGAATCTGAAGAGGATGCTAAGGAAAAAGCGATCGAAATTAGTGGGCAAAAGCATATTCCTGTGGTGACTTTCAGCGATAACTCGTTTATGGTTGAGCCTTCAGCTGTACAAATTAAAGTTAAGCTTCAGTCATTAGGTGAGCTTAAATAATGTGTATAACACGCCAATATTGTAAATAATTTATTTCGTCTCTTAAATGTAGTACACTTATTCACTGTTGCCCCTTTAGCTCAATTGGCAGAGCAGAGTCCTTTTAAGTCTTGGGTTGTGGGTTCGAGTCCCACAGGGGGCACTTTTTTGTATCTTAATCGCGTAGCCAAGAGCGTATAAGTCTGTTTATTATACGCTCATGGCTTGTGGCTTAATTAATTCAAATAATCAGTTAAACCAGATATCTTAGTTGATTCAATTATCAGTCGATGATAGATTGATGGATTGATTCATTTAAATCATCTATAAGTTTGTCAGCATCATCGTAGCTTGCTTCACCTTGTGCTATTGTTCTTCCGAAATTTTTCATAGGATACCAGAATCTCCACATTTCAGTTATTGTTGGCTGAAGAATAGAAGTGTGTGCTATAACTTGCATTTCTGCTTCGGCTGCAGCGTCAGCTTTACTCACAAATTTACTAAGTCTTTTATCTGATGGTACTGTACCTGTTTGTTCAAAAGATACTTTTTGAGAGTTTTTTGACCCAAGAAATGCTGCAAATTTAGCGGCAACTTCTTTATAAGCAGAGTTAGGATTGAAACCAAAATCACGCGATCCAGAAAAAGCCTTCATCTGGAATTCGCCAATTTTAGTTTTAAACTTTGGAAGGCTAGTTGCAGCATAGTTAGATCCAAGAATTCTTTTCACTTCACTTGCATCCCAGGTTCCAGAAAAAATTGCGTCCGCAGAACCATCTCTAAGGCATTGAAGCTCCGCTCCATTGCCACCTAAAACAAAATTACTATTTTTTGTTAGATCAATAACATATTGGGTTATAGCAACGGCTTTCTTATTGAATTTTATACCTTTACTAGCATCATTCCCATTTTTGCCAAAGAATGATACAGCTCCATCAGAATAGAATCCAGTAAGATACCACTCATTACTAATATCAAAAGCTACTTTGCCTTTTGCAATCATCTTATCTAAAGATTTAACATCGGCAGGTGTGAATTTTGATTTATTGTAATACATTATCCATGAGTTGGTTGTATACGGAACGCCGTATAGCTTTCCATCCGTGTAAGTAACACTACGAACAATTACATCATCGTTCTGCTTTTTTACTTGTTTAACAGCGTATGGTGGAAGTTCGCCCAATTTGCCAAGTTTTAATAACTCTTCAATCAGATCATTGTAGTAACAGAAAACATCAGGACTTTCGCTATTTTCATTCATTTCTTTTACAGTGTCGATAGGCTCAACCGTGCTATTTTTAAAAGTTATTTTGTATTCTGGATGGATTTTCTGGAATTTTTCTTCCATTTTCATAACCCAACTATTGTCGTCGCGAGCTGACCATACGGTTAAATTAACGTCTGTAATTTTCGTAGGTTTAATATGTTTCTTCTTCTTGTGTTTTACTATTTTCTTATTATCGCTAAAAAGTATTTTGTCACTGTAAGACTGGTTAGTACCGTCGTTACCGCACGAAGAAAAGCTTACGAGCATTACTACTGCAAAAACGCTACAAAATAGTTTCTTAAGTTTACTCATTTCATCCCTCTAAATTATCTCTCTAGATATAATTAACCTAACACAAACAAGAATATTAAAAAAATCAGCTCGCCCACACGCTATCGTCTTGATTGTTTTCGTCACCATTATTTTCTAGTGATTTCGAATACGTATATTCATCATCAATTACACCAGAGTCAGCGTCTGCGTTGATTGCAGCAAGTACACGTTTATCCATTTTGTATTGTGGTAGCACGTTTTTAATGTAACTTTCTACAGCATCTTGCATAGCAACGTCGTGACCAACTTTTTCTGCCATAAACCATCTATGATCAAGTACTTCGTGGAAGAACTGAGCTGGTTCAATTTGTGAACGGAATTCAGGCGGAATCATACGAACAGTAGGTTCAAAAATTTCACGCATCCAGTCGGTTGCGACGATTTCTAAGTCTTCACCTTGACGCCAGGTAGCAGTACGGTAAGCGTCCAAATCGTTAAGTAATCTGCGTGCCTGATTTTCCTGCACGTCCAAACCGGTTAGTCTTAACAATTTACGCGACGCATAACCTGCATCAACAACTCGAGGACGAACCAAAACTCTACGGCCGTCTTCTGAAGTTTTCATTTCCAACTCATCTACGTCGAAGCCAAGCTCATTAAGTCGATTTACTCTGCGCTCAATACGCCACATCTCATCTGGGCTAAACTTATCAACATCGGTAAGAGTGCTCCAAAGAGAATGATATCTTTCTACGAGTCGATTTCCTATACTAATTTCGTCTACTTCGCTAGGAAGAAGTTGGCCTGAACTCAAATCCATAAGCTCGCCAATAATATTGGTTCGTGCTAAATCTATATCGTATTCGCGCTGACCTTGAGTAAGACTTCCATGAAGATCACCGGTTTCTGCGTCTACTAGGAACGCTGAGAACGCGTCTGCGTCTCGTAAGAATAGAACGTTAGAAAGCGATACGTCACCCCAGTAGAAGCCTGAAAGATGTAAACGTACCATTAGCACAGCTAAAGCATCTATAAGACGCTCTGCAGTATCTGGTCGAAGTGTGCGAGCAAAAAGTGCGCGGTATGGAAGTGAGAACTTTAAATGCTTAGTAACAAGCATTGCCTCGAGCTTTTCGCCGTTAGCGTCGCGTCTACCTGCAACAACTGCAATAGGTGTTACTGTTGGTAGCTCTAATTTGCGCAAACGCCTAAGAAGTTCATACTCGCGTTCTGCAATCTGGCGAGTGATTTCCTTCATAGCGTAAACTTCTTCGCCAACGTGGACGAATCTCACAACGTGTCTAGAAATACCACGAGGTAAGTTTACGAACAAGTCAGCAGGCCATTGAGCAAGCGGTAGCTCCCATGGGAGAGTAAACATTTTAGGATCTGAACTAGCAGCGGTGATTTTTAACGCTGGTGGTTCCTGTGACGATTCGCTTTCATCCTGCGCAGACACTGATGTTGCCTGTACAGCGCGCGGATCCAATTGAGGAGCTTCGTTCCATTCCATATGTTCTAATCTACCTGTCAAGCTCGGACGTAAATGGCGTAATTGCTGAAATCTCAGTTATATAGCCAATTACAGTATAAACAAATGATTAATAAATTTGCATTATTAATACAAAAGTTTATTTTAGTTGTAATTAATCTTGCACAGCATGACATGCATACTAAGCACTTATATCAAATGGCGAAAACGGGGCCTGCGATGCAAGCCCCGTAACCCTTATCGAAAGAACACTCTTAAAAATCAATTCTAAAAGTGCACAAACTTATGCTATTAGTTCAAACGCAACTCAGTAGAAGGTGCGAACAAATGCATCTTGGATGGGTCAATCTTAATCTTTACAGTGTCGCCAACCTTTGGCAAAGCACGTGGGTTCACGCGAATTGTCGTAAGCTTGTTCTGATCAGACATCATAGTTGATGCTTCTTCAGGGGAGCCGTCTGTAATGATGTTGCCATAGATGTAACCATCGGAACCAAGATCCTCAACGTTCACAACCTTCAAGGAGAAGGCGTTAGCATCGTCAGAAGTTGCTAAGCAAGCATCTTCTGGACGGAAGCCGACGATAATCTGATTATTATCTTCAGCGGTAAGCTTATCTACAGCTTCAGCTGGGAGAACGATAGAATCCTCACCAATCTGAGCACGACCATCAACAACTGGATGCTGGTTGAGGTTCATGGATGGGGAGCCGATGAAGCCTGCAACGAATACATTTGCTGGGTGATCGTAAAGCTCAGTTGGAGCACCAACCTGCTGCAAAATGCCAAGCTTAATAACTGCAATGCGGTCACCCATGGTCAAAGCTTCGGTCTGATCGTGGGTCACGTACAAAGTAGTAACGCCGAGCTGACGCTGCAATGCTGCAATCTGCGTACGAGTCTGCACGCGGAGCTTAGCGTCAAGGTTGGAAAGAGGCTCATCCATAAGGAAGACTTTTGGCTCACGCACGATTGCGCGACCCATAGCAACACGCTGACGCTGACCGCCAGACAGAGCCTTTGGTTTACGATCCAAATATTCAGTCAAATCCAAAACTTCAGCAGCTTTTTCAACACGAACACGAATCTCTTCCTTAGGAACTCCTGCAATCTTCAAAGCAAAGCCCATGTTGTCTGCAACGGTCATATGAGGATACAACGCGTAGTTCTGGAACACCATAGCAATATCGCGATCCTTTGGCTGCATTGTAGTAACATCCTGGCCACCAATGAGGATACGTCCTTTGTTAACCTCTTCAAGGCCTGCCAACATACGCAATGTAGTCGATTTACCGCAACCAGATGGACCAACAAGTACGAGAAACTCGCCATCTTTAATAGTCATGCACAAATCATCAACCGATGGCTTATCGTTGCCAGGGTATATACGAGTGACATGATCAAATACAACTTCTGCCATGATACGTCCTTTCATCGGCAGGTACGTGCCGAACGATCCGTAGTGAAGGGTGTGCACTCATGACCCCAAATCCTACGTCGGCGGGTATCAATCGTCCACAGTTTACTTACCTGGTCCATTGAAGGTTCTCTTCGTTGAGCCATGCCTTAATATATCATGTTTTTCTTATAAAAACAGCAAAAAATCAGTATTTTGCCTAAACTCGGCGTGTCGAAAATATAATAATGTCAAATAAAAACACACATTCTAGATACGTAAAAATTTTTAATTTTTAAGAATCTTCTAATAAAAGTTTAATTATATAAATATTACTTAATATTAAAATTTAATTTTGCTATGGTTCGCATTACCATAATGCAGTATGGAAGACCTTAGCATGTTTGATTTGCAACCCGGCGAAAATGTTGGGGGATATACGCTTCTTGATCGTCTTGGCGGCGGGGCAATGGGCTCAGTGTGGAAAGTGCAAGACGATGGCGGTCAACTCTATGCAATGAAAATTTTGCGTGCAAGCATGCAAAGGAATACGAACGGCTCTTCGAGCAGTGAAGACGATGAGCAGAATAAAGCAAGGATAAGGTTACGCAGAGAAGCTTTATCTCTGCAAAAAATACATAATCCTGGTGTTTGCGGCATAGTAGACATGGAGCTTGACGCTTCAATTGCTTTTATAGTTACTGAACTTATTTATGGACATGACCTTCGTGAAGATGTGGAGGAAAATGGCCCTTATATAGCAGACGATCTTGAACGATTAGCACATAAACTCATTGATGCAGTGCGAGCAGTACATAAGGCTGGAATTATACATAGGGATATTAAGCCAACTAATGTGATGATTTCTATGACTGGACCAGTTCTAGTTGATTTTGGTATTGCTATGGGAGAAGGGGAGAGTCACGTTACTAGAACTGGTTTAGTTATGGGAACTCCAGGATTTATAGCGCCAGAAATTATTGAAGGTGGAGATTCTGACGACGTTACCGACTGGTGGTCTGTTGCTGCAGTTCTTGCGTTTGCTGCAACCGGCAAGCCTGTATTTGGTACGAAACCTATGATGGCAGTTCTTGAGCGTGCTGCTTCAGGAAATGCTGATTTGCGAGGACTTCCGCCGCGAACTATGGAAGCTTTTAGATCTGCATTGAATCCAGATAGATCAAAACGATGTACCCCTGAAGAGCTAGAAAAAGCTATTAGCGAGGACGCGCTTAATCCGGAATCTTGGCCAGAGGCGAACCACCCTTTTGTGCGTGAAACAGCACGTGAAACGGCACGTACTGTGTGTGAAACAAAACGTGAAACACTGCTAGAGAATTTGGAAATTAGGTCTCAAAAAAAAGAGCCTGCACAAAAAATTCCTAATAATCCACGTAAATTATGGCCAGAATCTCAAAAAAATGACGAAACTATAAAACTAAACCATAAAATATCAAACTATACTACGTCCAATAATGCGCCAACTGGTACAAAATTATTACCAGCCAGCGCAACCTTTGAAACAATCCCGTCGGAAGAAAATAGCACCACTCTACTTAAAGAAACAATGCCAAAATACGATACATCAACAGCAAATAGGCAAGAATCAAATACGCCAATCGCGGCAGAATCTTCAATAGAACAAAACCAGAATGTAATACCACCTTCTTTTGAAAATCATAGAAATATTGAAAATAAAGAAAGCAGAGAAAGTGGCGAAAGTAACGAAAGTAACGAAAGCAACGAAAATGCACAAGAGGAACAAAACCATTCTGCAGATCCACATATTTATACAAGACGCGGAACATGGGTTGCAATACCTTGCATTTTTGTTATTTCATCTATTGCTGAATTATCGGTAATAGATTCATATTCAGCAAACATAATATTTATGCTGATTACAGCTACAGCAGGATTTAATACATCTGCACAACTTCACCGTATACAAAGTAATGATGGAATTTTTTCTCGAAATTTACTTATTAGAATAGGAAGTTTGCCGTGGCATTTTATAAAAGCCATTATTTATACGCTTCCTAGATTATTAGGAATAATTTTATGCGGAATGATTTGCGCAGCAGCTTATCCATTTATTACAGGTACTTCTCCGCAACTGTTAACGATTCCTTTGTGGAATTTTAGTGTGCAACTTCCAGCATATTCTCCTGACGTTTTTTCTCCTACGTCAGCCGGATATGCAATAGGCATACTAATAGGATGGTTAATTACATCCATATCTGGAAATACGAAAATTTTCCGATTAGGTTTAGGTGCTTTGTGTGGAGCTGGAAAAGTATAAACAAATAATCGATACCATCCCCATCTTTATATAATTAAAACTTCATTGATATCGTTGATGCCCTACATTAAACTATGTTGAAGTTGCAATGCTTTATGATAAAAGCATATTGCGTCTTATTTTTGGGCGGCACTGAAAGGGTCATAATGCCTCAAAACTTAAATAACAATGTGAATGGTAATGGTTATGCGCCAACAACAAACGAAAATATACATAAAACTGTTGTTGGAATTATCATAACGCTAATAGTTGTTAGCATGATTGCAGCTATTTGCATAGCAGCTTTTAACTCGTCGCGTAATAGCAATAATTCTAATGTTGCTAAAAAAGAAAATTACAAAGTAGTTATCAATGATTTAAGGGGAAAGGATTCTCCAGCTAATTTCAACAAAACAGGTGGAATTCTTACAAGCAAGCTTGGTTACAATAAGCCTGTTGATGGCGCTCCTACCGTGGCTTTGTATTTTGATCCACTTTGCCCAGGTTGTGGCCAATTTAGCCGTAGTGTCGACAAGTATCTCATTAACATGACTAAAGCTGGTCAGATTAATTTGGAGATCCATCCTATGTCGTTCTTGGATGCTGCTTCTAGTGATCACTATTCTTCCCGCGTTTCTGGCGGTCTTGCTTATATTGCAGTAAATGATCCTGACCCGATCCACATGTTAGAGTTTATGAATAACATGTTTGCAGAAGATTTCCAGCCTGAGGAAGGTAGTGGGTATAAGCCTGTTAGTGACCAAAAGATAGCTGATCTTGCTGTAAAGTCCGGAGTGTTACGAGAAATTGCTGATGAAGCGTTCACTCGCAAATATGTTGAATGGCAAAATAGAGTTAATACAGCAGTTCCTGATTACAAGAATCTTTGGAATGTTTCCGGACCAAATAAGGGCGGCATGACAACGCCAACAGTCACTGTCAATAACAAGATTGTTGATTTATATACTGCTTCTGAAAAGAACATGGATTCTTTGGATGCCATTTTGAAATCTATTGATTTAAGCAAGGATGAAATTGGTGTTGAAGGGAAAATGCCGAAAGTAAAAGCTAACGAAGAACCTCGCGGCTTGTAATCCTTAAGAATAAAACGCAAATAATTAAGCCCTACTAAATGGTTGATATTGAACCTTTAGTAGGGTTTAATTTTAATTAAAGAGCAAAAGAAAAATACAAAATTTACAAAATATTCTGTATAAATTTTAAAAACCACACGCTGTAATGTTGTCTGGCATAGGGTGCTGATACACTGAATAACGTTCTTAAAAGCGCGCTAGTAGCGCTTGAGAATTGTGCCTCCTTAGCTCAGATGGCCAGAGCGGCCGCCTTGTAAGCGGCAGGTCGCCGGTTCGATCCCGGCAGGAGGCTCCGTGTAATCTTATGGCTGGGAAGTAAGTAAAAATCTATTTTTAAAAAATAAAATAAAAAATTTTTAATAAGATCATATAATATAGCGTATTATATACAGAAAAGCAGTTAAATGCTTACATACTTTCTGCGAGTAAGATTCTCGGGAGCCTTCCCCCAACTCAGGGTTTCCGAGACTGGGGTGGAACGTCCCCCAACCAGTTCCACTCCACGGGGGCGGGAATATCCCCTTCTCTCCCGCCCCCTTTTAACTTATTAAGACTTTTCACTACACTGATTTTTTAACAACTGAGTTAGCAAATTTTAGCGTAGTGCAAAACGTCGGTTATAATAAGTTTCAAGCTTGGTAAGGGAGTGAGCATATATGTCACGTCGATGGACTCCTCGACGCTTTGTAGTAATGCGTCGATTGCGCATTCTTATATGCGTTATATCTTTAGTTCTTTCTGGAACTGGAATTTTTATCCTTACTGCCAAGAAATCGGTTGCGTTAGTAGTAAATGGAAAGTCGCGAGTTGTAGAAACTTATTCAAGTACAATAAGTAGATTGTTAGAAGAGCAACATGTGCCTCTTAAAACTCACGATCAAGTTATTTCATCTTCTGGAAATATTATTAGTAACCACACTACAGTTACAGTTCGTAGCGCGTACCAAACTTTCGTAACCGTAAACGGAATTACCATACCTTTCTGGACTGTCGCAACTAGCGTTGATCAGCTTATTGGATTCTTCCGAGCAAATGAGCGTAATGCTGTAAAAATCACAGTAAATCTGCAAAATATTTACGATAAGCTTACTGGTGGATTATCTATTAACAAAAATGGCCCTGTAACTGTTATTGCAGACGGGAAAAAACAAGTTGCTCCAGACGGTACTCTTCCAGCTAGTTCCATACTTGATTCATTCGGTATTGTGCTCGGTAAGAATGATCGTGTAACAGTTGAGGAAGAAGATAACGTAACTGTTTTGCGAATAATTAGAATAACTCACGGAAAAGAAACGCGAACTGTATCAGTTCCTTTTGCTATTCAAACTGTTAATGATTCGTCTCTTCCAGCTGGAACTCGAGTAGTTCGTACTCGTGGCGAAAATGGAGAGCGTGAGGATGTTTATAACGTAACTTATGCGGATGGTAAGCCAGAAAGTGCTGTTTTAGCATCGCAAAACATGATAAAACCTGTTGTAAATCAAGTAGTTGCAGTTAGTACGAAAACAGTACAGCCTCCGCAGCCTAAGGTTCAACCTAAGTCGCAACCTAAGTCTCAAGAAAAGCCGCAGGAAAAGCAGCAACAAAAACCGCAACCTAAAGTTCAGTCAGAAAACGCACAGCAGAAGAATCAGCCTAAGCAACAAGCGCAACAGCAAGCGCAGCAGGCTCAGACGCAACAGTCTAACCAGCAATCACAAGCGCAACAGCAGAATCAACAGCAGTCGCAGACTTCGCAACAAAATGCACAATCAAAAGCACAAGATTCTAAATCAGCTTCTGGATCTAAAAATCAAATAACACAGCAAAGTGCAGATCAATCTTCTAAACAACAAGATTCACAGCAGAAAGCTGCAAAAATACCAGCGGCACAGCCTGTAACACAGCCTCCTGCACCTGCTCCGGATGCGTCTGCGGATAATCCAAATGGAATGGTTCATGCAACCCCAGAGCAAGCAAGAATTTACGCTCAGGCTGCAGCAGCACAAATGGGATGGACTGGAAAAAACTGGGAAGACCTTTTGTGGCTATGGAATAGAGAATCAGGCTGGCGCTGGAACGCAGCAAACCCAAATTCTGACGCTTATGGAATTCCACAAGCTCTGCCGGGCAAGAAGATGGCTTCTGCTGGAGCAAACTGGCATGACGACGCAAGTGTGCAGATTGCTTGGGGATTGAATTATATTAAAAACCGTTATGGAGATCCTACAGGCGCAGTAAACGCATGGCATAAGATAGGTTGGTACTAAACAAAAAGCGAGTAGAATGCTTATTTGATATAGTCCATAGTGAGATTCTTATAAAATGCGAAAACATACACAAATACAAAACAACTCGGGCGAAAATAATAAATTATGAGCATAATTAACGAAAACAATACGGAATTATCGCAAGACAATTTAGTAGCAGAAGGTCAACTTCTTGGAGCTGCGGATATTCGCCGTATTGCAGCAGAAGAAGGCATCACTCCAACAAAAAAATTTGGTCAAAATTTTGTAATTGATCCTGGTACTGTACGAAAAATCGTTAATGTTGCAAACATAAACGCAGAGAATACGGTAATGGAAGTAGGACCCGGTTTGGGATCTCTTACTCTCGCTATTTTGCAGACTGGAGCAAATCTTACTGCAGTTGAAATTGACCCAATGCTCGCAAAACGAATACCTCGCACGGTTGAAGAGTTCATGCCAAAAGCTGCAAGTAGATTTAACGTAGTATTGCACGACGCGTTAACAGTGCAACCCGAAGACGTACCAAAGCTTAAAAACGCAGAAAGTTTTACTCTAGTAGCGAATCTTCCTTACAATGTTGCGACTCCGATTGTGCTTACGTTACTAGAGAAATTCGATAATCTTACTAATTTCCTTGTTATGGTGCAAAAAGAAGTTGCAGATAGACTTTGTGCTGAGCCAGGAAGCAAAGTTTACGGAACACCAAGCGTAAAGCTAGCATGGTACGGCCGTGCGCAGCGCGCAGGTCTTATAGGTCGTAATGTATTTTGGCCTGCACCAAATGTTGATTCTGCGCTAGTTTCTTTTACAAGAGGGCAATATGCCAAAGACAATGTTGAAGAAAGAAATGTTGAAGAAAGAAAAGAAGTTTTCGAACTAGTCGATGCGGCTTTTAAACAGAGAAGAAAAACGCTACACTCTGCATTAAAAAATATAGTTCCAGATGAAGCTTACGATGCTGCTGGAATAGACCCTACTCGCAGAGGCGAAACTTTAACTTGCGATGAATTCGTAAAATTAGCGCGCGCTGTTAGACAATAAAATTTTCACATTTGTATCGGCCTACTGCAGTCATGCATGGTCAGTAAAATGCCATGTAATAGTGGCATATTTTATTAATCTACAGATCGGAAGTTAGCATGACGCAAATGCACGACGAGCGACTGGCGCGTAAAGAGTTCATGTATGAAAGAAAACGGTTTGTATTATCTGTCACATCAGCAGGCTTAGTTGTTGCTTTTATACTCGCTTTACTTGTGTTTTTCCACGCTTTTGGAATTAACAAACCGCAAGCTCCCGGAGCTAACCCTAATTATGGCATAATCGCTCCTTGCCCAATAAAAGGCAAAGAAGGAGACAAAGTGCCTTATGTTGATAGCCGATCAGTAGCTATTCGAGTACTCAACGGCACAAAATTCCATGGTTTTGCGAGAGCAGTAGGAGAAGCGTTACGAAACCGCGGATTTAACTTGATAGAGGTAAATAACAGCAAAACTAATAAAATGAAGCAAACTGTTATTTATTTTGGTAAAAATTCGGTTAATGAAGCGTACACTGTAAGCGCTAATTTCACGGATGCAATACTTCGGATGGACGATCGTCAAGACAGACTTGTAGACGTTGTTTTAGGATCAACATTCACTAATTTGAGACCAAAAACAGACGTTCCTGCAGCAGGTGCAGCAATCAATGAGATTAAGGGCTGCATTGACGTTAATTCGTTCAAATCACTGCCTAAAGCTTTCCCTCACAAAAACATATAGTAAGAAAACATATAGTAGGTAAGATAAAAGTAAACAGTAACTTTTACCTTACCTACCTACTACTTACTTATTGCTTACTTACTACTTAGTGAACTGTTCGTACCAGCTAAGCAATTCCGCAACGGCAACATCATGCTTAACAGGGCCATTATCTAATCTGTAGTCAAGCATGTGCTTATAAGCTGCGCCAACAGCTGGTCCTGGCTGTAAACTCAGCAGTTGCATAATCTCATTTCCATCTAAATCTGGACGAATAGCGTCAAAATTTTCTTTCTCTTTAAGAACTTTTACACGCTCTTCCATCTCGTCCATTGCGTGTTCAAACATAAGAGATTTGCGCTTATTTTGTGTAGTAGCATCCGCGCGAGTAAGGCGATTCAGACGTTCATACAAATGACCGGAATCTTTAACATAACGACGAACAGCAGAATCTGTCCAAGGCTCATCAACGTATCCGTGGAATCGCAAGTGAAGATTAACAAGCTCACTAACATCTTCAATCATGTGATGATCAAAATGTAAAGATTTCAAACGCTTACGGGTCATCTTCGCGCCAACGACATCATGATGATGGAAACTTACTTTACCGCCATCTTCAAATTTACGAGTACGAGGCTTACCAATATCGTGCAGTAAAGCAGCCAATCTTAAAGTTAAATCAGGAGAAGGAACAGGACCATCTTCGCTAGTTTCAAGAGCAATTGCACGCTCTAAAACCATCATCGTATGCTCAAAAACATCCTTATGCCTGTGATGTTCATCAATTTCTAGTTTCAAAGCAGGTATTTCTGGTAAAACTCGCTCAGCTAAACCAGAATCAACAAGAGCTTCAATGCCTTTTCTAGGACGGTCAGAAAGTAACAGTTTTATAATTTCATCACGAATACGCTCTGCGGATACGATAGACAAGCGATCCGACATAGCCAAAATAGCTTCAGCAGTATCAGCCTCAATAGAAAAACCAAGCTGAGCTACAAAACGCACAGCACGCATCATACGCAACGGATCGTCATCGAAAGATTGACGAGGATTTACAGGAGTGCGCAATATTCCCTTCGCTAAATCATTAGCACCGCCGAAAGGATCAACAAATACTAAATCTGGCACACGTAATGCCATAGCGTTAATAGTGAAATCTCGTCTAGATAGATCGCCCTCAAGAGTGTCACCATATTTCACAAGCGGTTTACGAGAATCTTCATCGTAAGCGTCAGAACGATAAGTTGTTACTTCAACTTTTACTTCCGTGCCATCCGGACGGCGTCGCATGGCACCTAAAGTACCAAATTTACGTCCCATATCCCAAAAACCGTCACGACCCCAACGTCGCAAAATAGGTTCAAAATCTTCAGGATGCGCAGATGTGCAGCAATCAAGATCATGAGAAGTTCTATGAAGCAGCATGTCTCGCACAGGACCGCCAACCAAAGCAAGCTCATAGTTTTCTTGAGCAAAAAGTCGCCCTAACTCCATAGCCTCAGGCCAAACTTCAAAGTCCACAAATACCCTTTCAGCTGAAAAACAATCTGCTTTACAGCATAGCGTTACCCCAATGCACAGCGGATTGAGTATGGTTGAGAGTATGGTTACTCCCAAAGATGTACGACGCATGATCGCCAATGCTTCGGGAGAGCATACCCAAAACCAGCCTAAGCTTAAAGTAACTCCTTTAGATATAGCTCGAATGCAGCGAATGATAAGGCCTCGCGAAGACGCTAGAGAAGAGCAAGATTTCGCTGATATTTCAACCTTTTCTAACGATTATGAAGCTACTTTAAAAAGCGCAAAAATAGTAGAATCAGTAGTTACAGCGCAGACTTTCGTAAGTCCTTCTCCTGCGATTATGCCGCAAAAACGGCTTGCTGATTTGCCAAAAACATTCGCTTCATTAGACGCTCAAGATCTTCCGATTGTGCGTGAATATTCTGCCGGTGGGCTTGTTTTTGACTCACTCGGGCGTGTCGCAATTATTGCTCGACACTCCAGAAGTGGGCACATGGAATGGTGTCTTCCAAAAGGGCATATAGAAAAAGGCGAAACTCCGCAACAAACTGCAGTTCGAGAAATTCAAGAAGAAACTGGAATTTTTGGTGAAATTGTTGATTCAATTGCCACAATTGACTATTGGTTTACTGGCACAAGCCAACGCGTACACAAATTAGTACATCATTTTGCGTTGCGTTACGTAAGTGGAGAGCTTACTGTTCTTGGAGATCCAGATCATGAAGCCGAAGACGCTATGTGGGTTAATTTTACAGAGCTTAACGATGTGTTAAGCTATCCAAATGAACGCAAAATAGCGTGGCTGTATGCTAGGAAAGCAAATAGGCGGTCTCAACAGTGATTAATCTTGCACGGAACGAACGAGTTTGGCTCCACTTTTTAAAAGCAAGTAGTAATGCGGTGAAATCAGTTTTAACAGTTTTTACTTACATTATTACGATTTTTGCCATAACTATTGGTGTTTGCGTAGCAAATCTAACATCTTTTGCGCAAGTTGCTAACGCTTATGAAAAATCTGCAAATAATAAAAATTCTAATAGCGGAAAAATCATAATACGAGTAAAAAACGCAACTCCTGTAGTAACCGGAACAAGTGGATATCATATTACTTTTTCAATAGAATCGCAGTCTGGCAAGCTGCCTGCAGGAAGAATTACTTTATCAACCAACACAACGTACAAGTTTGTATCGAGTACAGATCTACAGAATTGGGCACAAGGAAAATCTAGAATTCAAACACCACAATATCTTGGATTTACAGACGTTTCAGAATTAGCGGAAGGTAAAAGCGAAACTTTTACTATCGATATTCCAGCAGATAATGCAATATTAAGTAGTATTAAACGTTGGGGACCGAAGCCGGTTTCGTTAATTTACCATTCTAAAAATTACAAAAAAATAGAAATACTGCACACTTTTATGACTCGTAGTCAGGATGGTTTATATACAGCAGATTCCAATAAGCTTCACATAACGCCAATAATTCCGCTACTTGCGCAATCAAGCGAATGGCAAGCTAATTTAAACTATTCCGCTATAAAACCTAATATTTTATGCGAAAATCGTATAAATGATTCTGCAAACATGCGAAAAGAAAACACTGCAGCGGAAGACAACAAAACAGATAGTTCTGTAGATAAAAATAATCCTAATGCTGAAAGTAATGAAGCTGAAGGTAATAATACTGACGCTAAGGGAACTGAAAAAACTTTCGAGAACAATAAATCGATTATTTCCCTCAATAAAAACGCAATAAAACGACTACACAATTTAGAAGAAGTAGTTAAAAAACATGCTCAATTGCAAACAATTGCAGAGAAAAATACTCTTAGCGCAGCTCATCTTACGATTACGCCATCTGCTTTTATGCAGCCGGCAGGTTTTGATATAAGTGCTTACGCTGACGATAACAATGAGAAACTTTACGAATCTGCAGGAATTAATAAAAACGCTTGGTCTGCAAAACTTGCGTCAGAAAGCAATCCTTACGGATTGTATTGTGCAAATATAAATCAACAAAATACTCAACAAAATGAGCAAAATAACTCTAAAATTCCAACATACGCTTGGCAAACTCATGGAAAATGGACGCATAACGCGCTAGAATCGGCAAAAAATAACGGATATGATGCCGTTATTGCAACGAGCGGTTTCGATACTACAGCTTCTCATACTGAAGTTAATAAAAGCGTATATGATGCTCAAACAACAAACGGATATGCTCGAGTGCTTATATCGCAAAATATTTTGAGTACACTCGCCAACGATAATCCAACATCTCAAGAAGCTGCTGCGGAAGAAACTCAATCCGGAAGAATTAATCGTCTTATTGCACAAAGTGCTTTCTACAAAATGCAACAACCAGGCGTTTCTAGAAACATGCTTATTTCTTTTGCAGATACTTCTAGTAAAGATAATGTTGATAATGTTATGAGCGCGCTGGAACAGGCTTCTTGGCTTGATTTCAGCGACATTAATTCTCTTTCGCAATCCAGCGCATACCAGTATGGCAAAAAACCAGATTTCCTGCACAACAGTCTGCCTGAAATTCCTCAGTCAAGTGATATAAGCAGCAAAGACGCTGCAGCAAGAAGTCAACTTTTAAACTCTCTTAGTCAAACACGAAATCAGCTCACACGTTTCACCAAAAACATTATTGACAATAATCGAAATCAGCAAAATAGTGACGAAGGTGACGTTCAATCTTTAGCTAAACAAAATGCGAAACAAAAAGTGAAGAAAAGCAGCAAAACTTGGGGGAATGAGATAATTCAATTACATGACTATCTTTCTTCGCTAGAAACTTCCGGATACGACGGTGCAAATATCACGCAGAACCTAAGTAATCTTTCTCACGAACTGTTTTCTGCGGTACGAATAATTCCACCCAAAGAACTTACTGCAGTAAGCGAAACAGCTAGTATGCCAGTTACGATTAGCAACAATTACCCTTATCCGATAAAAGTGTATCTTTCTGCAGATACGCACTCTATGGAAATCGTGACGACGAGAAAAACGTTAATAACAGTTGCTGCAAATAGTGAAACGCAAGTTACACTTCCGCTTAGAATTACTACTTCTAGCCGCGCGCAGGCTACTTTTGTTTTGGAAGATATGCAACATCACGCTTTTAGTGATACTCAATCAACTACTATCTCAAGTACGCTGCAAATTAGTGATAAAAGCGGTACGATTATTATAGTATTCGCCTTTGTTCTCGGAGCACTGGGACTCTGGCGACAATTCCATCGCGTAAAGGATCCGGACGAATGAGTTCAGTCGGTCGAAATTCGGTAATTATGGCCAGTGGCACGGCAGCCTCTAGAGTAACAGGCCAGATACGTACTATTCTTCTGGCAGCAGCACTTGGAACTACTGGTCTTGCTGCAAACGCATACCAAGCGGGATCTATGATTCCGCAGCTTATTTATACGCTTGTTTCCGGTGGAATTTTTAACGCCGTTCTTGTGCCGCAGATTGTTCGTACGCTTAAAAAAGAAGATGCTAAAGATCGATTAAATAAGCTTATTACTTTTGCTATTATTCTGCTTCTAGCAGTAACTGTACTAATGGCTGCAGCAACGCCGATTCTAACTCTTCTTTATGCGGGCGGCAGTCCTGAAATGATTGCCCTTACGAACTCGTTTACATTGTGGTGCATGCCTCAAATATTCTTCTACGGCTTATACACAGTGCTTGGTCAAATTTTGGCCGCTAAAGGTCGTTTTGCCATGTACGCGTGGAGTTCTGTAGCGGCAAATATTATCAGCTGTATTGGTTTTGGCATTTTTATTATGCTTTTCGGCAGAATATCGCATCAGCCTATGAGTTTTTGGAACACAAAAACAATGATGTTTACTGCTGGCTTCTGGACTTTAGGTGTTGCTGCACAAGCCGTAGTTCTATTCTGGCCGCTTATGAAGATTGGTCTACGTTACCGCCCAAGTTTTGGTATTCATGGAATTGGTTTGCGTTCCATGGGTCCTGTTGCAGCATGGAGCATGGGCATTGTTGTTATATCTCAAATAGCAACAATGATTACTACTCACATAACTACTAGCGTGCCATTTATTGCAGAAAAAACTATGCATTTGGATCAGTTTGATGTAGCAGGTAACGCAACCTACCAGAATGCTTATACCATATTCATTCTTCCATATTCGCTTGTTGCTGTTTCTGTGGCTACCGCTATTTTCCCGAAAATTTCGCGCGCAATTGCAGACCATGATATTCGTACAGCACGTATAGATTTAAGTAGATCTTTACGAAACGTAAGCGTTATCATGTGCTTCTTTATGATCACATTCATAATAATTCCTACGCCGATTTCTTTAGCGTTGCTGCCGTCGATTAGTTTTAAAGAAGCCCTGCTTATGTCAAATCCGCTTATGACGCTTGCTTTGGGACTTCCGCTTATTAGCGCATACTTGATTATCCAGCGTACTTTCTACGCGTTTGAAGATGGAAAACATCCGTTTATTTTTACTTCTGTTCAGTTAGCTGTTCAGCTTGTATCGTTACTGTCTTGCGTTAATTTCTTGCCTCCAATATACTGGGTCACTGCTCTAGGAGCTACAGTTTCAGTAAGTTATATTCTTACATTCCCGTCACTTGTGTTGATGTTGCGTAGACGATTCCGCCAGGATCTTGACGATAAGTGCATGATATTAACTCATATAAAGATCGCTATTGCTTCGGTAGTAACTATTGTCATATGCATGATTGTGCAAAATCCTATTACCTCGTGGATTGATTTGTCATCTCCAAAACTTCACGGTATGGTTCGTTGGTTTAGAGCTTTAGGATTGTGCGCAATAATGACAGTAATTATCGCAGTAGTGTATATAAGTGTTATGTTACTGTTGCGTACGCAAGAAGTTATTTCTATGCAAGCTCCAGTATTGCGAAAACTCGCTAAAAGATTCCCGGTATTAATGCCTATGGCACGTTTTATTAACCGTTATGATACTGAACGAGAAGAATCGCAAGAAGAGAAAGTTGAGCGCAAGCCTCGAACGGTTCGCTCTCACAAGGTTGACTGAATATAAATTAAAATACTATAAGGTTTACGCTATTGCGAAGTGTAAACGGTAGAATAGAAGTGTTTTAATGTGCGCGTTTGCGCATCGCAATGCACTCAGGAAGATGAGGAACACATGGAACCGCGGTTGGGTGACATCGTACTTAACAGGTACGCTTTAGTATCGCAAATACGCAGCGAAGCGGGACTGCAAGTGTGGAAAGCAAGCGATCGCGTACTAACTCACGATTGCCAGCTGTTTATTATACGAGACACGCGTTTCTTGCCTGAAATAAACTCTTTGTCGTCCATGCTGGCTCTTTCTAGAAACCGCAGATTTACGCAAGTTTTGCAGCTTCATCATCAAGATAATGTTGCTATTCTTCTTACAGCATTAGATGACGGCATGAGTCTTACAGAGTATATTTCTAGAGCAGGTAAACCAACTCCATTGAGCTATGAGGCTATTCGAACTATTGTTGGCGAAACTGCAAGCGCTCTTAGCAAACTACTTCTTAATGGTATGACTCATCACGCGATTTCTACTGATGTTGTTCGTTTAACCAGTAATGGTGTAGAAATTGCGGATACTTCTATTAGTCCTATGCTTGAGGATGTCACTAATATTTCTAACAGCGAAGATAAGATTCCTGCTCAAAGTATTGAGAATATTGCTACTCGTCAGCTTTCTGCACTTTTATACTCTCTGCTCACTAGGACGCCTTCTAGAAAATGCACTTCTTATGATCTTTCTCTTATTCCACATTCTGCACCTTCAGAGTTTAGGATGATTTGTAAAAGAGGGCTTGCTGTTGCTGGAAGTAATAAATCCAATAATGTGATTCCTATGGCTTCTATAGCTGAGCTTTCTGCTTTGCTTGGAACATGCACTCCTCTTAAAAAACTTACAGATCAAGATATTCTTATTGCGCGTGATGCTGCTGAACCTTCTGTTAGTTTAGTTAAGTTGCATAATGCAGAAGATGACGTTTTGCTTCCTTTCCCTGATGATTTGGCGCAAGACGAAGAAAAGCTTGAGGCAAAATTTACGCAACAGGAGAATGAAAAAGCTAACGACAGATTGAAGAATATGTCTTCTCTTGCGTCTCTTTCTGATGCTAGTGTGCGTGGCGCAGGTGCAGGTAAAATCGGTACCGGGTTCGCAGCTGCTGGAGCTGGTATTAAAAATGCCGGAAGAACTATCGGATCTCTGCTTAAGCGCAACGCGGGCGCGGATCAAAAAAATAATTCTAATGCAGATAGCGAAACTGGAACTACTACAGATTTTGATTTCCACGATATTGCTGCAGCGGAGATGGCTAATATTCTTGCTCCGACTGAGCTTGATGCGGACGATTCGATTTTCCCTACTCTTCCTTCAACTTATACTCGTTTCCCAGCTACGTCTCGCAACGCTGATAATCGCAGTCAGCAGATTTCTGTAGATGCGCAAACTAATTCTCAATCCAATAATGATGTGGATATTGACGTTCAAAGTTTCGACTTCCAACATTTGTTGAAAGAGAATACTAAGCACACTGAGCTTATGTCTCGTCCACAAAACCTTACTTTTGAAGCTGAATCTACAGGACGAGTTCCTGTAGTAGATGCTAATGGTAGATTTGTTGCTCCTGGGGAGGAATCTGCTAGAGCGCTTCGTGAAGAACAGTTGGAAGAAGAAAGTCAAGATGGTGCTTCTTCGGATGCAGCTTCACTTCCGCCAAGCTTCCGACCGCAAAAACGCAAGGATACGACTCGACCTAATAAAAATAACTCGAATAATCCTGACGATATTGCAGATGCTAAGATTTTTGGCTGTTTTTCTACAAAAGTTATTGCTATTGGAGTTGTAGTTTTGCTTCTTATAGCATGCTTACTGCTTGCAATTAACAGCCTATTTATTCATGAAAATCCTTCTAGCTTAGGAGTAAATAGTCCTTGGAACACCGATATTCAAAGTGTTCCGTTTGGTAGTCGTGGTGTGCTTCCTAAAGAAAAGACTGTTAATAAGCCTGGCTCGCATAATAAGAATTCTAAGCAAGTTAAGCCTATGCCTGAGCCAAAAATGCCTGAAAATAATACTCCATACACGATTGATCGTAGGCAGTTCCTTACATATCCTGCTAAGCAGCCGGGCTATGGATACTACATGCATTTGACTGAGCCGCAGGAAGTTTACCGTTTTGTTATTTCTATACGCTCTTCTGGAGGACATGCTTATTTGCTTGCGAATACTAAAAATGATCCTACGCAAGGTGAGCAGGTTGCAGAGTTTACTTTTGATGAAAGTGGAACTACAGACGTTAAGCTTAGTAAGATTGTTAAGTCTCAAGACTTCATGCTTTGGATTCCTAAGGGCAGTATGCCAAATCACAGTTTTTACATTAATTCTGTGAAAATGTACTAGTTTGGTGTGTACAAAATATTGCAGGAGAATTGTATGGAAAATCAGCATAACGTAATTATTATTGGTTCCGGACCTGCTGGATATACGGCCGCAATTTATCTTGGTCGTGCAGGATACAATCCGCTTGTTATTGCAGGAGCTTTAACTCCTGGAGGGCAGCTTGTTAACACTACAGAAGTGGAGAATTATCCTGGGTTTCCAGATGGTGTATTAGGTCCAGACTTAATGGATTCTATGCAGAAGCAAGCTGAAAAATTTGGTGCACAAATCGTGTACGATGATGTAACTTCAGTGGATTTTAATAACGATTTAAAGCGAGTAACAGTATCGGAAGGTGTAACTTATAGCTCTTACGCTGTTATTGTCTCTACGGGCTCGCTAGTACGTAAATTGGGCGTGCCTGGAGAACAGGAGTATTCTGGGCGTGGAGTATCTTACTGTGCTACTTGCGATGGTTTCTTCTTTAAAGATCAACCTATTACCGTAGTTGGTGGAGGAGATTCTGCTTTCGAAGAAGCTTTGTTCCTTACTCGTTTTGGTTCTTCAGTGACACTTATACACAGAAGAGATTCTTTCCGCGCTTCTAAAATTATGGTTGATAGAGCGCGCGAAAATAAAAAACTCGATTTCTTACTAAATAGCGTTGTAGAGTCAGTTAACGGAAATGAACAAGAAGCTACTTCTCTTACTGTAAAAAATGTGATTACTGGAGAAACTAAAGAAATTGAATCTAAAGGATTGTTCGTAGCTATTGGACACACTCCTGCTACTGGTTTCTTAAATGGCGCTTTAAAACTTAATCAAGATGGAACAATAGCAGTAGATGGATCTTCTACATTAACTTCTGTTAAAGGCGTTTTTGCCGCAGGAGACGTTGTTGATAGTGTATACAGGCAGGCTATTTCTGCAGCTGGAATGGGTTGCCGTGCTGCTTTAGACGCGCAAGCTTATTTAAACGATCTTTTGGAACAGTGATAAATAAAACTGTAGTAAAAGAGTTTAGTTGAGTTAATTTACAAAAAAGGCGGTAGAAAATTCTACCGCCTTTGCTCTTGTAACACTAAATTACATACAGAGCATAAAGAACTGTTTCAAGCAAAAACTACTTGAGTTCAACAGTTGCGCCAGCCTCTTCGAGGGCAGCCTTAGCCTTGTCGGCATCTTCCTTCTTAGCCTTCTCAAGAACGGCCTTTGGAGCGCCGTCAACGAGAGCCTTAGCTTCAGCCAAACCGAGGTTGGTCAAAGCGCGGACAGCCTTGATGACTGCAATCTTCTTATCGCCAACGGAAGCGAGGACGACATCGAACTCGTCCTTCTCTTCCTCAGCAGCACCGGCAGCAGCTGGAGCAGCAGCAACAGCAGCAACAGGAGCAGCAGCTTCAACGTCAAACTTCTCTTCGAAGGCCTTGACGAACTCAGAGAGCTCAACGAGGGTCATTTCACCAAAAGCTTCGAGAAGCTCTTCACTAGTGAGCTTAGCCATAATTGGCTTCCTTTCTTACTTGGCCAGGCACACCTTGTGCCTTACGACCATAAAATTTTTATTATTGGTTGGTCTCATGCAGCAAGCTGCAAGGGAATCAAGCGGCCTTTTCCTGCTTCTCGCGCAAAGCGTCGATAGTACGCACAGCCTTGGTTGGCAGAGCGTTGAACAGGTAGGCGGCCTTGGACATGGTGCCCTTGAGCGCGCCGGCCATTTCGGAAAGCAACTGTGGACGCGACTTCAAGTCGGCGAGCTGCTTTGTACCTTCGGCATCGTAAACGGTTCCATCTGCGAAACCGCCCTTAACGACGAGGGCTTTATTCTCTTTGGCAAAATCACGCAAGGTCTTAGCAGTCTCAATGAAATCACCCTTAACAAAGGTGATAGCAGTTGGACCGGCGAGAAGTTCGTCAAGACCTTCAATGCCCGCTTCTTTAGCAGCAATACGAGCAAGCGTGTTCTTCGCCACAGAATAGGAAGTATCGCGGCCTAGCTTTTCACGCAGAGCGGAAATCTGCGGAACGGTAAGCCCGCGGTACTCGGTAAGGTAGACAGCGTCAGCATTACGGAACAGTTCCGTAAGTTCGGCAACTACCGCTTCCTTTTCGGGCCTCTTCATGGCGTTCCTTCCTAAATTGGCCGTCGATTTGAAAGAAACACATCAAGCTTAATTTAAACAGGGCAACAAAAAAGCCCTGCGCACTGGCAGAGCAACATAAGAAGCACTAAAGCGTGCTTAAATTTTTGATTTACAACAAACATTTTGCAAATCATCGCTCAACCTGTGCTGGCCTGACAAATCAATTTCAGGAATTTTTCAATTCCACCAACGGTCTGTGGTTTACGTTGGGATAGTTTAATATGTATTTAAGACAATGTCAAGAAAAATACTATGAAAATAAAAAAATAAAAAGAGGGTATGTAATTTACACACCCTCTAATTTTTAATTTTTGTTTTTATATTTTTGTTTCACAAGCTCACTGCTTATTAAATGCACATTTACAGCACAGCATTAGCAACAAAATCAAGTAAGAACAGCAAAGAAACAATCCAAAGCATTGGATGAACTTCTTTAGCACGCTTCTTGCAAGTCATCACTAAGCAGTACATGATAAAGCCAGTGGCAATACCATAAGAAATGTTGTAAGAGAACGCCATGAACACTGCAGCGAAGAATGCAGGAATTGCCTCAGTAATATCATCCCAAGCAATTTCCTTCAAAGAGCTCGCCATCATGCATCCAACAACCACAAGCACGCCGGCAGTTGCAGCGGCAGGAACAGCTGAAACTACAGGGGCAAGCACTATCGAAAGCGCGAAGCAAATAGACACAACTACAGAAGTCAAACCAGTACGACCGCCAGCACCAATACCTGCAGCAGACTCTACATAAGTGGTGGTGTTGGAAGTACCGAAAATAGCGCCAACGGAAGTTGCGATGGAATCAGCAAACAAAGCACGATCCATCTTGGAGCTAAATCCAGAACCGTTTTCCAAAGCCTTTTCGTCAGCCTCAGAGAAGATACCAGTACGACGACCAGTTCCAATGAAAGTACCCAAAGTGTCGAAAGTATCAGACATTGAGAATGCAAAAATCGTTATCAAAACAAGCGGAACGCGCGAAGGGTCTGCAAACAGCGTTGGGAAGCCTTCGTTGTCAAATATTGCGCAGAAAGTAGTTGGCAAATTATTAAAAGCTTCTGAAACTGAAACAGAGTTGTTCATGGTTGTAAGTCCCATTGGAATACCGATTAATGCGGTAACAACAATGGAAATAAGCAAAGATCCACGAACATTCAACACAGTAAGAACGATTGCCAAAAGCAATCCAATGAGGAACAACCACAATACTGGGTTCTTTAAAACAGCAAGACCCGGAATTGCAGGAGTTGCACCAAAATGAGACGCAATTTTTGCAGCTTTATCATCCTTTGGAGTGAACTTAATCAAATCAACGTTCACCATGCCAACATAAGCCACGAATAAACCAATGCCACCGCCGATTGCGTGTTGTAACGAAGTCGGGATGGCACGAATAATCATTTTACGAATTTTAGTAACGGTAATAATAATGTTAATTAAACCGCATAAGAACACCATGCACATTGCATGTTGCCAGCTAAAGCCTAAGCCTTTTACGACTGTGAACGTAAAGAATGCATTTAAGCCCATACCAGCAGCCTGAGCATAAGGCACATTAGCAAACAAGCCCATAACAAGCGTGCCAATAATAGCGGCAATAATTGTTGCTAAGAACACGCCGCCCCATGGCATACCAGTTTCGCTTAATACTTTTGGATTTACGATGATAATGTACGACATTGCGAAGAATGTAGTGAGACCTGCAGTGATCTCCGTTGATACATTCGTGCCGTTTTCTTTGAGATGGAAGAACTTTTCCATAAACTCTCGGTTCCTTGGTTTACAAGCGCAAAAGACCAGAAAAAGCGTAGCGAAAGCACTTGAGCAATCGCGCACGCAATTACATTTGGGCATTCACGCAGAGGTTACTGCGACTCGTCGGCAAGAAAAGGCATTGTGAATTGTCATGAAAAACATGAAATTCACAAAGGCTCTGAACAACCGAACAGGTCTGACCTTACGCGCACGTACTGACCAACGCACCAAGGCAAAATTTTTAAAAATTCAGCAAAATAGCTGAAAACACAGCTGAAAACTCAGCTTAAAACTCAGCCAAAACGGCCGGAAATATAACGTTCAGCTTCAGCGTTGTGCGGATTGTTGAACATGGTAGTCGTATCTGCGAAATATTCCAGATGACCTGGTTTCCCGACAGCCTTCAAATTAAAGAAGGCAGTATAATCAGCAACGCGCGCAGCCTGCTGCATGTTGTGAGTCACAATCACAATCGTGTAATCGTTTTTAAGCTCGTTAATCAAATCTTCTACAGCCAACGTAGAAATAGGATCAAGTGCCGAGCAAGGCTCATCCATAAGTAAAACTTGCGGATGCACAGCCACAGCTCTAGCAATGCAAAGTCGCTGCTGCTGACCGCCAGAAAGACCAATTCCAGGCTTATCCAAACGATCCTTAACCTCATTCCACAAGTTCGCGCCTCGCAAAGCCCACTCAACTAAATCGTCAGCATCCGATTTTGCTATACGACGATTATTCAAGCGAACTCCCGCAAGCACATTTTCGCGAATAGACATTGTTGGGAAAGGATTTGGACGCTGGAAAACCATTCCAACATCGCGGCGGACAGCCACAGGATCCACATCTTTGCCGTACAAATCGCGGCCTTCAAGAAGAACTTGTCCTTCTACTCGCGCGCCCGGCGTAATCTCATGCATTCGATCAAGAGTTCGCAAAACTGTTGATTTTCCGCATCCGGAAGGGCCGATAAAAGCTGTAACCTTATTCGGCTCAATATTAATATTCACGTCTTCTACTGCAAGAAAATCACCGTAGTAAATATTCAAATGTTTTACGTCTATGCGTTGACCCATTTCACAAACTCACTTTCTAATCCAATTCGCATTGTATTTTGACTCATGCTTTCAGGCTTACTTCGTTTTTACAGAGCACACTCGAGCCACAATCCTGCCGATAATATTCAGCAAAAGAACGATAATAATCAACGTTAATGCCGCGGCCCACGCGCGTTCCATTGGGATTGACGTTACGCAAGAAGCAGGAGCATTAGCTGGGCAATTTGCCGAAAGTTTTGAATATTCCTGATAAACATAAACCGGCAAAGTCGTCATCTGACCGTCAAAAAGATTGAAATTAGTAGACGAAATGAAACCTGCAGCCATAAGCAGAGGAGCAGTTTCACCAATAACGCGAGCAACTGCCAAAATACAGCCGGAAACTATACCAGGTAAAGCAGTTCGTAAAACTATTTTCGTAATCATACGCTGCTTAGTTACGCCTAAAGCTAAAGCAGCTTCTCTTAAATCGTTAGGAACAATTTTTAGCATTTCTTGCGAAGATTTCACAACAGTTGGCAACATTAGCAGCGAAAGAGCAACCGAACCTTCAAAACCATTAATAGTTCCAGGACCACAGATGATAGTAAAACTTGAGAATGCAAAAAGTCCGGCAACAATAGAAGGAATGCCGCTCATAACATCAACAAGAAGATTGATAATGCGCGCAATCCTACTTCCACGTGCATACTCTATAAGATAAACTGCGCACATAACGCCAACTGGAATTGAAATCAGCATAGAGCCAAAAGTGATCTCAAGAGTTCCAATAATAGCGTGCAAAATACCGCCGTAACCGCCGCTAACTGTAGCGTTTCCGCCGATTACGTACGTCATATTATGCGTCAAAAAATCAAAATTAAAACGCTTTAAACCATTAAAAATAGTAGTTAGAAGCAGAGAAACTAAAGGTATAAGAGCAACAACAAACGAAAGGAAAATAAGCGCTCGCATAAGCATATCCTTACGTTTTCGTGCAGCAATCGAGGATCGCGTTGGTCGGAATTTATTAAAATCAATTACTGGAGCAGTTTTTGCATTTGCAGTAGTTTTTGAGGTTTCTGTATCTACAGTATTAGCGAGTTGGTGATTTTGATTTAGCATCACGCACCAACCTTATCTGTAATTTTGCGTGCAATCAGGTTCACTGCAAAGGAAATTACAAAGAGTACTAATCCGGTAGCTATAAGCGCACTAACGCCTAAACCATTCGCTTCAGGATACTGTGCGGCAATATTCGCAGCAATAGTTTGATTTTGTGAAGCCTGCAAAATATTAAATTTGAAAGTAAAACCAGGAGAAAGAATCATCAAAACTGCCATTGTTTCTCCAAGCGCACGTCCTAAACCAAGCATAGAAGCAGAAACTATTCCAGATTTCGCGAATGGAAGGACAGCAAGCTTAATCATCTCCCATTTTGTAGCTCCGAGAGCCAAAGCGCCTTCTTGCTGCAATCGCGGAGTTTGCTGGAAAATATCCCTAGCAATAGAAGTAATAATTGGCAAAATCATAATTGCTAATACAAGACTCACAGATGCAGAAGATCTAGAAGGCATAGCTACAGGTCCGGCAAAAATAGGTATCCATCCAAAAACTCTAGAAACCCATTCCCAAAGAGGATATACAGCTGGCACAAGTACAAGACCACCCCATAAGCCGTATATTACAGAAGGAATTGCTGCGAGCAAATCAACTACACCACTTAGCAATGGAACTATTTTTTTCGGAGCATAATGAGATATAAACAGCGCAATACCAATAGCTACAAAAAACGCAACAGCGAGCGCCAAGGCAGATATAAGTACAGTTCCAAACACGAGTGGAATAACGTACTCCCAAAAATCATGTGCTTTTCCGCCTGTAAAGTCGGAAAATACTTTGCTTACTTGATCTTTGTTTCCGCCAATAAGTGGCCATGCGCGAAACAGCAGAAATACTGCTACTGCTGTTAGTACTAGCAGAATTATCATTCCGCAGGCTGCGGCAGCGTTTTTGAAAACGCGATCCGCTACATGCCCTCTAACTTTAGTAGGCTGTGTGCCTGCAGCTACTGCTGTTCGCTTGCTGGGACTCACTCATGCTCCTTTGATACGTATTTTTATGTTATCAAATTACAGGTATTGCGCTGATTTATATCTATTCTATTTACTTAGTTTTTATTGCACTAATAGATTTTTTAATTTCATTAATCATATCGTACGGAAGAGGAGCAGTTCCTGCAGCGTTGGAAGCCGCGCCCTGACCTTCTCCACTTACAACGTAACTAAGCCATGACTTTACAAAATTTGCTGTTGCAGCATCTTTATACGCTGGGCAAACAATATCGTACGAAACTAGCACAATAGGATACGCGCCTTTAATTTGCGTTGCGTGATTTATTTTGACTACCACGCGGTGATTTGACTTTTCTGTAGCAGCTGAATCTATTTCAGAATCTTCTAAAGTTTTTGTGCCGCCTTTTGCGGAAATCTCATTGTATGAGTCTCCAACTTTTACGGCAACCGTACCTAACTTGCCAACCTGCGAGAAATCAGCATAGCCTATAGCGCCATCTGCCATGCGAATAGTAGAAACAACGCCTGAAGTGCCTTTAGCGCCTTGGCCAACACTATTTGGCCAATTCTCTGAAAGATCATACTTCCAATCTTCTGGAGACACATCTTTCAGATAGCTAAGGAAGTTCTGTGTAGTGCCTGATTTATCTGAACGGTGCACGACTGTAATCAAAGTATCTGGAAGTTTTAATTTAGGATTTTGTTTCTTTATAGCGTCGTCGTTCCAGCGCGTAATCTTTCCGTCGAAGATTTTCGCAATCGTGGAAGCGTCCATGTTGATGTGTTGGCCAGCATCCGATACGCCTTTAAGGTTGAAAACAACAGCTATTGGTGAAACGTAAACTGGTACATCAAAAGCAGATGTGTTGTTTGCGCATACTTTTTTAGACTGTGAAATTTCGTCATCGCTTAAAGATTTATCTGATCCGGCCCATGCTGTTGCGCCTGTTAGGAAGGTTGTAATTCCAGCTCCGGAACCGGTAGGATTATATGCGATTTTTGCGCCGCTATTTTTTGTTTGGAATCCTGCTATCCATGCTTCTACTGCAACCTGCTGAGAGGATGCGCCGGAACCTTGGAAATTGCCAGAAATACGCGCGCCTGAAGCGCTAGAAGAATCGTGCGATGCGCCTGCTGGAGTATTATCTCCGCAAGCAGCCATACTTGCGCACAAAGAAACCGCAGTGATAACCGCGGCGGTAATACGAATATTATGATTATTTGCATTAGACATTATTTTATTTTTACGCATATTCTTCTTTCCTTTCGTGAAGAATTGCCTTGCGCCCCACCACACTTTCGCGTTCCTATAGCCGTATTTGCGAATTGGGCGCATTTTCTTAATTAATCCCTATCTTTTTTTATTAACGCAATCATCATAAATAGGTGGGTTAAACCTCACCGGCAAAAATAAAGCGGGTACCAAAAATGGCGGTATTTGGCGCTATGTTTGACGCGACTTAAGCAAAATGAAGGTCGGCGACCACATCAGCGTGTCGAAATGTCACAAATTATGCCGAAAATATTACAAATTTCGCACAATATTAATTGTCATTTTTGCAGCAGTGTCGGCATATTCTGAAATGTCAAATGTGTGGAAAGTTTCGTATTCAGTATCAGCATTATCGCTCATAGCGCGAACTACCAGCGCTGGAATATCGTTTCGTGCAGCTACGTGCAAAACTGCTGCACCTTCCATCTCTACCGCATCTGCATGAGTTTGTTCAATTACTTCCGCAACTTTTTCAGGAGTATCTACAAAATAGCCTCCAGATGCGATAGTTCCTTCAATATGCGCAATGCCCATTTTATTAAGAGCTTCGCTTGCTACTTTTAGCAAATTTTCATCGGAATGAAACTCATTCGTAAACGGCTTCCACTGACCGATTAAACGCATATCTGTATCTAAATATCTTAAAGTTTTACCTAACACTATATCGTTAATATGTAGATTTTTGTTAAGATTTCCTGCAATACCAGAGAAAATTACAGCTTGCGGATTGTATTTGTCAATTAAATACTGTACTGTTGCGGCCGCGTTCACCAAGCCCATGCCACCAACTGTTGCAGCAACTTCGATTTTGTTACCATTTACCGAGTCAAGAGTTCCACAGGATACGTCAAGACTTGCAGACTTATCGTGAGTCACGTTTTCAAGCGCGCTAGCAATATGTGCAACTTCTTCTTCCATAGCGCCAATAATGGCAACTCGTGAAATTTCTGACATTACTATCATCCCCTTTAATTATTAATTATTAATTATTAATTATTAATTATTAATTATTAATTATTAATTATTAATTATTATCTAATTACTTTTCGCATATTTTTCGGATACTTTTTAATTTGATATAAATAAATTTTCCGAAGTTTGCATAAAGTTACGAAAGTCACGTGAATTACGTAAATTTCGCTAATTACGTTAAATACAATTACGTCTCGCAGCTACAGATTTAGCTAAAGTTTTTAGCAAATCGGCAGTATCTTCCCAAGAAATGCATCGATCCGTAATCGACTTTCCGTACTCAAGCTCGCTAAGAGGAGCAGGATCTTGATTGCCGCCTTGCAAAAAGCTTTCCATCATTACGCCAGTTATATCACTTTCGCCAGAAGCGATACGATCTGCAATTTCCCTAACAACTTGTGCCTGGCGGAACTCATTTTTACCTGAATTTCCGTGTGAGCAGTCAACTACAACACCATTAGATGCCATACAGTTAGTTCCAAGATGTAAACGTACTGAAGCTACAGCAGCAGCAACAGAATCTGCATCATAATTTGGGCCGCTGCTTGAACCGCGGAGTACCACGTGACAGTCAGGATTTCCAAGAGTTTGAACTGCGCACGCACGTCCAAGATGGTCAATTCCAAAGAAAGTATGATGCTGGCTTGCGGCCAAACAACCGTTTACTGCGGCAGTAACAGAACCGTCAGTCGCGTTTTTAAAACCGACTGGCATAGAAAGACCGCTAGCAAGCTGACGATGAATCTGAGACTCAGTATTACGCGCGCCAATTGCTCCCCAGCTAACAGCATCCGCAATAAACTGTGGGCTAGTAGGCTCCAAAAACTCGGTTGCAGCAGCCAAGCCAGTATCTAGCACACCAAGAAGTGTGCGACGAGCGAGAAGTAAACCTTTGTGAATATCATGAGTGCCATCAATATCAGGATCGTTAATCAATCCCTTCCAACCAACTGTTGTGCGTGGTTTTTCAAAATACACGCGCATAACAATCAAAAGCTCACCTTCGAGTTTTTTGCGAAGTTCTGAGAGCCGAGAGGCGTAATCTAAAGCAGCTTTCGGATCGTGCACAGAACAAGGACCTACGATTACTAAAAGGCGATCATCTTCGCCGTTTAAGCAACTGCGTATTTCATCGCGAGACTCAGCAACAATATCCTGCGCATACGGCGACAACGGCAACTCGCCAAGCACCTGAGCAGGAGTTGGAAGTGGCTCAAGCTCAAGCACGCGGCGGTTGATAATGCGATCTACACCAACCTGGTCTTCCCAGCGCTGGAACTTCGCAGAGTTAAGAGGGTTGCGCCCCTCCTCAACCTCCTTCTTTACCGCGCGAGAAGTACGCTGCTCAGCCGTAGAAGACATTTGTTCACCATCCTATAAAACAAACCGCGCACCGCCGCGCTTGCGTTGGAAGTATAACCTAACTTGGTGTGGTCCGTTTGTGCCATTTGGCGGCACAAACGACCGAACTCGCGCAGAGAATCCACCCAACTTAATGTGGCCGGTGTTCTCGTCTTAAGATAAAGACGAGAACACCGCCGCGCTCACGCGAAAAGCACACCGTGCTTTTCGCGTGAGCGCGGCGCACTCGCTTAGGCTAATTTCCCTGTGAAATTAGCCTAAGCGAGTGCGCCCATTGGGTCCCACGCCGGCAAAACAATTGCTGGTTCTTCCAGTGCTTTCTTATATTCCTCTGGCAAAAGCGCCTTAGGTACCGCCACCTCGTACACGTACTCAGTGAACCAATCATCGCTCATCGTAAAGTAACCCTTGTCCGCAATATCCGCGCCCCAAGAGTTCTCTACGCGCCAACGGCGAGTAGTAGTACCATCTTCAGCAACATCTACACCAGCAAAAGCCATTGCATGGTTCATAGCGGAATCAGCAAAACGTACACGCTCTTCCTTATTTAAGTTAAAATCAACGCCGTAAACGCGACCATACTCAAACAAATCAGTAGCCCAAGCGCCGTTCTCACGATCCATCATAGGATGGCAATCAGCTCCAAACCATACAGGAATACCCTGCTCAACAAGAACCTTACGCACGCAATCCTTCATAAACTGATTTGGTACGTTCAGATATTCGGTAGCGTCACCTCCAGCAACATTACCCAAGTGCTCAATAGCAATCTTCTTGCCCTTTGGGTGCTCTGCTCGAGGATCATCCACTAAGCAAACATAATCTTCTAAACCAGCTGTAACGTACTTTTTCCAAAACTCAACTGGAGTAATTTCGCCATCGCGATGGAACTTTCCGTCCTTATCAGTCCACTCCCAGTCGAAACTCTTTGGAGGTTCGCCCAAGTGAATAGTCAAAATCCTGTGGCCTGCAGCAGTGGTATCAGCAATAATTTCGTCAATTTCAGCGGCGTTAGTGTACATATGCGCTACAGCAGTATGTAAAAGAGCGCGAAGCTGAGTATTCATGTCTCCAGTATCCTTAGATGAGGCGGTTTCTGGGAACAAATCTTTTGGCACAGCACCATACTTTTTGTAAACGTTCATTGCCATAGTCCACTGGCCGCCATCGCCCATAACGTCTTTCAGGAGATGCTGCACAAGACGAGAATCCGAAGGTTCTCCTGCACGTACGAGAGCAGCAACATCCTTCAAAAAGTAGTTCACGCGTTCAATCTTGTCATAGTACATTGCGTAGTTTTGTGAAAACTCAAATTCCTTCAAACCAAGCGATTTTTTAGCAACAAAGCGAGCAACGTTCAATGAGCTAAACAGCCAGCAACGTCCAGAATGATCCTGATGTGTGGCATCGCCATTATCTACAATCGTTGAAAAACGACGCTGTAAAAGTCGAGCACGATCATAGTTGCGAGCAACTTTATCAATGCCAGCAGCAGTTACGCCGTTCATTGCTAGACGATTTAATGGATTAGCTTCAAAATCTTCACGTAAGCCTTGCAATGCTTCTGGAGTTAAAGCAGAAATTTCAGCCACTATACTACCTTTCCTAATTTTAGCCTTATAACTTCAACTATCTTAATAAACCTATTTAACTATTCGAATTTAGTTAAGATATTTTAGTTGCAAAATTTATCTTTTATTATTTCCTTTGCCGGATGCTTCTTCTGCTAGTGCTTTCTGCACTTCGCGTTGAGCTTTTTTAGCATCGTTTTCGCTCATTTCTGATGCGTTAGCGCCGCTTTCAGAATTATCAGCATATGAATCTTCATCACTACCATCAGAGACGGAACTAGATCCAGCTTCCTGCTGTGCTGCGTCACCGAAGTCAAATCCAGAGAATGCGTTTGCGAACAAAGATCTTAATTCGGTTACTCGTTGCGTAATAGTTGCTTCGCGATGCTGTAATTGGCTTAATCGTGCTGTCATTCCGTCTAATTCTTGTTGAGCTGCAGCTCGACGCTCTTCTACCTGTGCCGTAGCATCTTGCATTGCTTTTCGCACAATCTTTGCAGCTTGTTCGTCGGCATTCTTGTGTGTTTGTTCAGCATAATCATCAGCATCTTGATGAATAGTTTTTGCTCGAGCTACTAATGCGTCAGCTTCTTCTTGTGCAGCTGCTTCGCGCTCTTTAAGACCAGATAGAAGTGCGTTTACTTTCTTGGTTGCTTCTTCCTGCTGTGCAGCTATATCTGCTCGAATCTGCTCAACTTCTGCACTAACTTGGCTTAATGTTCGAGTGCGTTCAACTTGCGCTTCGTCGGCTATTTCCTGCGCTTTTGCTGCTGCAGCATCTGTTATTTCTCCAGCTTTGCGCTGTGCATCTGCCATCATCTTAGATGCGTGCTCTCGCATGTCGGCGAGCTTCTTATTTGCTTCTCCTAATGCTGATTCGATCTGATCATTAGTTTCTGCTTTTGCGCGTGCGATTTCTTCGTTCGCTGCTGAACGCTGTTCTGCAATTTTTTGTGCTGCTTCTGATTTAAGCTCTGCGATTCCTCGCTCTTGTTCTGCTTTCTCAGATGCCATGCGCTTTGTATGTTCTTCGTGAGCATTATTTAGAGCCAGTGTTGCAGCATCTTTTTGTGCTGCAATATCTTTTGCAGTTGTGTCGCGCAAGCGTTTTGAATCTTCTTGCGCTGCTTGCATCATTTGTTGCGATTGTTTTGTGGCACTTGAAAGCATTGTATCTGCTTTTGTTTGTGCTTCTTGTAGTAGATGCTCTGCATCAAGTTTTGCGTTGTTTAGCAGCGTTCCTGCTTGTGCTTGTGCGCTCTTTTTGATTGATGCTGCATCTTGTTTTGCTCGTTCTAGCAACTGCGCGCTGGTTTGTTCAGCAGATGCCAGAAGCTGTTGTGCGTTCGCGCCGAGGGATGCGAATGTGTTGCCACTTTTTGCACGTTTTACATTGTTCTTTTCTTCTTGTAATTGTGCTTGTAATTGTAGAATTGATTCGTCGCTGGAACGCACTTGTTCGCGCAAACGTGATATTGTACGCTCGTAATTTGCAAAGGCTTCATTTACCTTGTCTTTGTCGTACCCACGCAGCGCGGTTGGGAATAACTCCGTTACCATAATTTTCCTTTCAGACCCCCGCACAGCATGTAGCCGCCGCCGTGCACTTATTATCAGCAACAACGCTATCACTTGCACGCGTTAAACACTCTCAGCGGTTGTAAGTTTTCGCGAAGCTTACACAAAAAAGTAGATATAAGTCAATTTATTGTTGTTACCTTTTTGTTGAAGATAATGAAGGTATTAAAAATGATGTGCAAATCGAATGCAAAAAGCCAGAATCATATTATTGACTCTGGCTTTTGTTTTTAATTTATTAATTACTACTTAGTCACTTAATTACTTGCGTTTAATTTGCACCGCGAGGCTTACGCGTGTGCGTGCGAATTAAGTAAGCTTGACTGTCAACTAGAGGACGGCCTTCCTTATCGCGAGAATGCAGCGTGTATGTGCCATCGCCATCCATCCACCACGAGACAGTAGAATCAGCCATTTGCAAATCAATGTACTGAATCAACGCTTCAATCTGATCTGGCGAACTTATGCGAACCAAAGTTTCAACGCGGCGATCAAGATTACGGTGCATCAAATCAGCCGAGCCAATCCACACTTCTGGACCGCTTGCAGGACCGTCACCAATCTGCGGGCCGCAAGAATTAGCAAACGCATAAATGCGGCTGTGCTCAAGGAATCGGCCAAGAATAGAACGAACGCGAATATTCTCACTCAATCCTTCAATACCAGGCTTAAGCGAGCAAATTCCACGCTCAACAATATCGATTTTCACGCCAGCTTGAGATGCGCGATACAATGCGTCAATAGTCTGCTCGTCGACGACAGAATTAACCTTAATCTTAATCCACGCTTCCTTACCAGCAAGAGCTGCAGCTTCCTCACGACGAATGCGAGCAATAATGCCAGTTCGAACTGTGCGAGGAGCTACAAGCAGACGATGGAAACTAGACTTTGGAGCGTAACCAGAAAGCTGATTAAACAGGCGAGTCAAATCTTGACCGACTACAGGATCGCAAGTAAGCAAACCCAAATCCGTGTAAAGACGAGCAGTCTTAGGATTGTAATTACCCGTGCCAACGTGGCAGTAGCGGCGTAATCCTTCTGCTTCCTGACGAACCACAAGAGAAAGCTTGCAGTGAGTCTTTAAACCAACAATGCCGTACACAACGTGAACGCCTGCGCGCTCGAGTTTACGAGCCCAAGCAATATTTGCGTCCTCGTCAAATCGTGCCTTAATCTCAACCAACGCAAGTACCTGCTTGCCAGCGTGAGCTGCGTCAACAAGAGCGTCAATAATTGGCGAATTGCTAGACGTGCGATACAAAGTTTGCTTAATTGCAAGCACTTTTGGATCTGCAGCGGCTTGAGCGAGGAAAGCTTGTACAGAAGTAGAGAACGAATCGTAAGGATGATGAAGCAAAATATCATGCTCACGAATCGAAGCGAAAATATCCTGCGCGTGGCTAGTCTCAACTTCCGCAATTTGACGGTTAGTAGTAGGAATAAACGGACGATACTTCAAATCTGGGCGATCGAGCGCCTGTAATTCAAATAGTACAGTCATATCAAGTGGAGAAGGCAAACGGTAGACTTCCTCAGGACTTACGCGCAACTGATTAGCAAGAAGCTGCGATAAGAATGGGCTAGCTTCGTCGGAAATTTCCAAACGAATTGGCGGTCCAAAACGACGACGAAGAAGTTCCTTTTCCATAGCGTTCAGAAGATTCTCTGCATCGTCTTCCTCAACGTCAATATCTTCGTTACGTGTAACGCGGAATGAGCGCGCTTCTTTAATAATCATGCCTGGGAAAAGCGATTCCAAGTGTGCTGCAATCAACTTTTCCATAGTAATGAATCCGTAACGCTCTTCGCGACCTTCCTCATCAGTTAAATCGTCGACTGGTACAAGACGATTCAAATTATCTGGAATTTTTACGCGAGCAAAATGAGATTTTCCGGAATTTGGATTTTCGACGATAACAGCCAAGTTAATGGACTTTCCGGAAATATACGGGAACGGGTGTGCAGGATCTACTGCAAGAGGAGTAAGAACTGGAAATACTTGCTTTTTATAGTAATCAGACAAACGTTCTTTTTCTGATTCTGTAAGCTTATCCCAGCTGAGCAAAACAATACGCTGTTTTGCAAGCTCAGGAAGAATATGGTCGATTACGTAATGTGCGTGTTCGTCTTGGCGACGATGCGTAACTTCGCTGATAGCTCGCAACTGTTGACGTGGACTTAATCCGCTTGCTGCAGTTACTGCTATGCCGGAATCAATTCGGCGCTTTAAACCTGCAACTCGAACCATAAAGAATTCGTCGAGATTTGACGCAAAAATAGCTGCAAAATTAGCGCGTTCGAGAAGTGGTAAATCAGTATTCTGAGCCAGCTCAAGCACGCGTCGATTGAACTTCAACCAGCTTAATTCACGGTCGAAGAAACGATCTTTTGGCAACGGTAGCTCACCCTCACGAGCTTCACGTTTTTCTGCCTTTTCGTCTTCGGCGATATGCTCTGCAATTTGACCACGCAGAATCGCCTTTGAGGGAGCGTCAAAAATCTGTACCATAATCCGTAATTGTATGCGTTAGAAGGGATGTATGCGAATGAGTGTCGCCTTTGCGTAGTGTTTTTCTGATCGCAAAATCAGTCTGCGACACGCCGATGATTATTGCATATGAACGTAAGTGCACAATACGGTGGCTGTATGTTCACAAAACAGTGCAAGTTACGTGATTTTTTGCGTGCGATTGAACAGTATTGACAATATGTGAACAAAGGCTATTTTGAGCTTTACTATTAAGCAAAAAGCAGAGATAATAAAAGTACAAAAACAAAAAAGAGTTAGCGGTAACCCACAAAAGTGTATGGATATGAAATCCGTGGACGTTGGACGGAATACTTAAGACTTTAACCGTTGCAACGAGGATGTTGTGCAGATGAAACCGCTGAAGTTGTTTTTGTAGACAAGAGGCTCGCCAAAGTGACGAGCCTCTTTTGATATGGGTGGTGATTTTACTGCTAGTGCAGACTGTCGCGCTCATAGTGGAAACTATCAAAGAATAATCGTTGGAATTCATTTTCTTAGCTTCTTTGAAAATGAGAATATATTGTGTTCCATGCTGTGCTAAGCGCAATTGCGAGTTGTTGAACGATTGTTAAGCGACGAGTCGTTAAATTTTGGCGAGTGATTACGTGTGCGGAGTTTGAAACAGGTAAGAAGGATCGAAGGACCATGCAATATTCGTTTATGACGAAGTTGGCTGCAGAATTTATTGGCACTGCTATTCTTATGATTTTTGGAAACGGTGCTGTAGCAAACGTTGAATTAAAAAATACTAAAGGACACCATGCCGGATGGCTCAACATTGCAATGGGTTATGGTTTTGGCGTAATGTTCCCGGTGCTAATGTTCGGCGGGATTTCAGGTGCGCATATCAATCCTGCTATGACGATTGCGCAAGCTGCAAATGGAATGTTTGAGTGGCAAAACGTTGCGCCTTATATTGCAGCTCAGCTTTTGGGTGCGTTGGTTGGTCAGCTTATTGTGTACGTAACTTATTTGCCGCATTACAACGAAACTGAGGAGCCGGGAGCTATTCTTGGCACTTTCTGCACTACTGATGCATATAACAACAAGCTTAACTACTTCCTTAACGAATTCTTCGGCACGCTCGTGCTTGTTCTAGCCGCACTTTGCTGCATTGAGTCTCCATGGAGTAAGGGGAATTTGGCTGGTGCTTCAATCGTCGTCGGCTTCGTGGTTTGGGGTTTGGTGACTTCTATGGGTGGTCCAACTGGTCCTGCTTTGAATCCTGCTCGAGATCTTATGCCGCGTTTGCTTCACGCAATTTTGCCAATCCCACACAAGGGATCTTCTCGTTGGGGTGAAGCGTGGATTCCAGTTGTTGCTCCTACAGCTGGAGCAATCCTGGGCGTTCTTATGTATAAGGTCTTGTTTGTATAAAACATTTGCTTTTGATTGCAATTGATTTCGATTGATTGCGATTGTAAGAAGCGCGTAATGCTAGTATGAATGCGTTGCGCGCTTTTTATTTTGCAAGTTTATGCTTATTAAGAAGGGTATTAGGAAAGATATCAGGAAAGATATTAAGAAAGATATTAAGAAAGACGAAATCATGTTTTCTAAGTCAACTATTGCAATTGGTCGTTTTGCGCCGACTCCATCCGGACGCATGCATATTGGAAACATGGTTGCTATGCTTGCGGCTTGGCTTTCCGCAAAATCACAAGGCGGCCAAATGCTTTTGCGCTTGGAAGATCTTGATATTGCGCGAATGCCGAAAGATGCCAGCGCGCGAGTTATTGAAGATTTGAAGTGGGCCGGCCTTGATTGGGTAGGAGAGCCGACTTATCAGCATGAGCGCACGGCAATCTACAAAGAAGCTCTTGAATCACTAGAATTTTTGAAAGATAGTGACGGAAATTCGTTAATCTACCCTTGTTTTTGCTCGCGTTCCGATATTCGCGCAATCGCAGCTCCGCAAGAAGGCGATGGTTTTATACGCTACCCAGGTACGTGCAGAAATCTTCGTAAAAACGCGGAAGGTTTGGCACAAATCGAAAAGCGTTTGCAAAATAATCAGCAACACTCTTTGCGACTTGCGGTACCGTCGGCTGATTCGCCGCAAGCAAATGTGAGTTTTGAAGACGCGATTTTTGGTGTGCAATCTTTTAATATTGATCGCGATTTGGGGGACATGGTGATTCGCCGCGCGGATGGCGTTTTTTCTTATCAACTTGCGGTTGTTGTTGACGACGTGCTTTCGGGAGTAAATGATATTGTGCGCGGCCGTGATTTGTTGCGCTCTGCTGCGCTTCAAATTTGGATTGGTGAATTGCTTGAAAAATCTGGATTTTTTGCGGCTCACGGTACGCATTACGTGCGTCCGCAATTTGCGCACTTGCCGCTGATTGACAACGCTCAAGGCGAGCGACTTGCAAAAAGTAAGCATTCACTAGACGTTGGTGCACTTCGAGAATCTGGCTGGAGCGCCGAGCGCATGATTGGCTACTGTATGTATCTTTTGGGATACAGAAAGCCTGGGCAAAATAAGCCGGTAGATATGAGTGCTGCCGATGCGCTCGCGTTATTTAAAAGCTTTGACACGCCGTGGGATTCTGTTCGCGCAAACCTAGACGACAAATCCGTGCCCTTCCTCGACTAAACTATGTAGTTAGGTTTGATAGATTGGGGCAATAAATGGCATATATGACGCAAAAAGATTTAGCGAATACTGAGGTCGATTGTATTCGCGCGCGTCAAATTGCCGACGGTGTACACAACGTACAAGACGCTATTGCTCAAGCCGAATCGCATTACGGACGCAAAGCTGGATCTGTTACGTTACTAGCTGCAACAAAAACGCGAGATGTTGGCGAAATTATGGCAGCGCTTCGTGCTGGAGTGCGAGTAATTGGGGAAAATCGCCCGCAAGAAATTGTTGCGAAAGCTGAAATTTTACGCGCGCAAGCAGCTCGCGAGAATTTAAGTATAGGAATAAACGGCGAAATTCCGCTCTACTTAATCGGCCAGCTGCAGAGCAATAAAATAAACAAAGTCTTGCCACTTGCGAATGGAATTCAGTCAGTCGATAGTATTGAGCTTGCGCAAAAAATATCTACTCGTGCGCAAAATTTGGGACTTTGCGTAGACATTATGCTGGAAGTGAACGTTTCTGGAGAAGCTACAAAATCGGGGTGTGAACCAGAACGCGCGATTGACGAAGCACTCGCTATATCTAGTCTGCCAGCGCTTAATTTGCGCGGATTTATGACGCTTGGAGCGCGAGTAGACGATGAAAAGATAGTAAGAAGCGGTTTTGCAGCATTGCGAGAAATTAGAGATTCTGTAAGTAAACAACTCGTGCAAGACTCTGCAAAATTAGAGCTTTCGATGGGAATGTCTGGCGATTTGTCGTGGGCGATTGCCGAAGGTTCGACGATGGTTCGAATCGGTTCGGCAATCTTTGGCCCGCGCGCATTTGTGTAGTCTTAAGTTAAATCGATGATTTTAGTTACGCATGCACAATCACATTGCGCAGCGAACCGATGCCATCTACGTGTACGATAGCCTCGTCGCCGCCGCGTAAAGTTCCAGCTGGGTATGGGGTTCCTGTCAAAATCACATCTCCTGGAAGAAGTGTCGAGAAGCTTGAAATTGCAGCAATTTGTTCAGGAATACTGTGAATAAGTCGATCTGTAGTGCCGTCAGCTTCCGGAACATTTTCGCCATTAAGAGTAAACGAAATATGTGCATCGCGCCAATTTAGCTCGGTTGTAATCCAAGGTCCAAGTGGGCAAGAAGTGTCGAAACCCTTTGCGCGCGTCCACATTGGGTCGCTTCCTGCGCAATCTCGTAAAGTTACGTCGTTTACGCACGTAAAACCAAATACGTAATTCATTGCGGTATCTGCAGTTACATTTTTGGCGATTTTGCCAATGACGACTGCCACTTCTGGCTCAAAATTCATGTCGTTTGAGAAAGCAGGAATTACAATCGGATCGTCTGGGCCAATTACAGAAGTGCTCGGCTTTGTAAAAATCACCATATCTGCAGCAGTATGCGAAGATGCCGCAGGAGAAGTAGCGCGCTCGTCGTCAGAACGCGTATCGTAATTTTTTGCCAATCCGTAAACTTTTGAAGGAATTACAGGCACAAGCAAGCGAACGCCATCCGCATCCAACGCGTAACGTTTACCAGTTGGCTTAACTCCTTGCGGGCTTAAAGGATGCCCTTCAAGCGCTACTAAATAATCTTTACCGTCGGTTTCGTCTTTTTGAACGAAAGCGTATTGCGGAACTTCATTATACGAAAAACGTGCAATTCTCATGTTTTTAAGATTACGACATATTTGCTACTTAATTAAACCTTGTTTACTACTTAACCGAACTTTGCTGGCTGCTTAATTAAATTATTTGCGTAAATTATTTGCGATTAAAAATTCTTGAAAACAAAACTTGAGTCTAGTACACTCAAGTTTTAGGAATAAAGTTATAGAAAATCTGTTATACGTATCAGATACATGAAAGTGAAAGCTCGTTAGAACTCGAAAGTATTGTCAAAAAGCTTGAAATTGCAGTGAAAGTTGCAGTGAAAGTTGCAGCGATTTGACTTAACTGAAATGTGTTTTAGAGCTTTCGTGGAAGTGAGGTAGATATGGAACAAAAGTTTACAACCTTAGCGCAAGATGCATTAAGTGATGCTGTGCAAAGTGCAGCGGCAGCTGGCAATGCGCAAGTTGACACTTTGCATTTGGCGGATGCTTTACTTCGCCAAGAGCAGGGCGTCGTTCGCGCGCTTATTGCGCAGGCTGGTGCAGATGCGCAACAAATTGGTGCTGAAATTCGTAATGCATTAGTGGCATTGCCTTCATCTACTGGCTCAACTACAACTAAGCCAGACGCAAGCCGTCAGCTTTTGGCTGCGCTAAGCCAGGCAGAAAAAGAAATGCGCACAATGGCAGATGAATACGTTTCTACAGAGCACATGCTTGTTGGCATGGTTGCAAGTGCGCCAAACGCTGTTGCGGATATTTTCAAAAAGCACAACGTTTCCGCAGACGCGTTGCGCAAGGCTGTGCCAACTGTACGTGGAGGGGCGAAAGTTACAAGTCCAGACGCGGAAGGCAACTACAAAGCGCTTGAAAAGTATTCTGTTGATATGACTGCGCGCGCTCGCGAAGGAAAGCTCGACCCAGTAATTGGACGAGACCAGGAGATTCGTCGTGTAATTCAGATTCTTTCTCGACGCACGAAGAATAATCCTGTGCTAATTGGCGAGCCGGGCGTTGGTAAAACGGCAGTTGTGGAAGGCTTGGCTCAGCGAATTGTTGCCGGAGATGTGCCTACGACTTTGCAGAACAAGCGTCTTATCAGTCTCGACTTGGCTTCGATGGTTGCAGGTTCGAAGTATCGCGGTGAGTTTGAGGAACGCTTAAAGGCAGTGTTGAAGGAAATTCAGCAATCAGACGGTCAAATTATTACGTTTATTGATGAGATTCACACTGTTGTTGGCGCAGGCTCTGCAGAAGGTTCAATGGATGCTGGCAATATGCTTAAGCCAATGCTTGCGCGCGGTGAGCTGCGTTTGGTTGGCGCAACTACGCTTAACGAGTATCGCGAGCATATTGAAAAGGATTCGGCGCTTGAGCGCAGATTCCAGCAAGTGTTCGTTGGTGAGCCTTCTGTTGAAGACACAGTGACGATTTTGCGCGGACTTAAGCAACGTTACGAAGCACACCACAAGGTGACTATTAGTGACGATGCAATCGTAGCCGCAGCAACGCTTTCAAACCGCTATATTACTGGCAGACAGCTTCCAGATAAGGCGATTGATTTGGTTGATGAAGCGGCAGCTCACTTGCGCATGGAGCTTGATTCACAGCCAGAAGAGATCGACGAATTGCAGCGCAAAGTTACGCGTCTTGAAATGGAAGAAATGCAATTAAAGAAGGCGGAAGATGCTGCTGCTAAAGAACGCTTAGAAAAGTTGCAGGAAGAATTGGCAAACTCGCGCGAAAAGCTTACTGGATTGAAAGCGCGTTGGGATGCAGAAAAGGCCGGTCACAACAAAGTCGGTGATTTGCGCGCGCAACTCGACGCTAAGCGAGTAGAAGCCGACAAATTCACGCGCGAAGGCAACTTGGAACAAGCAAGCCGTATTTTGTATGGCGAAATCCCAAGCATTCAAAAAGCTTTGGAAGAAGCGGAGTCCGAGGCTGCTAATGCTAAGAGTGAAGCGAAAGAGCCGATGGTTCCAGACCAGGTTGACGCTGATTCTATTGCAGGCGTTGTTAGTGAATGGACGGGCATTCCTGTTGGTCGCTTGATGCAAGGCGAAAACGAGAAGCTGCTCAACATGGAAAAGGAGCTTTCTAAGCGCGTTGTTGGTCAAAGCGAAGCAATTCAGGCTATAGCGGATGCTGTGCGCAGAAGCCGTGCTGGAATTGCAGACCCTAATCGTCCGACTGGTTCGTTCCTATTCTTGGGTCCTACTGGCGTTGGTAAGACGGAGCTTGCGAAGGCTCTTGCCGACTTCTTGTTTGACGACGAGCGTGCAATGGTTCGCATTGATATGAGTGAGTACATGGAAAAGGCTTCTGTTTCGCGTCTTATCGGTGCTGCTCCTGGTTACATTGGCTACGAGGAAGGCGGCCAGCTTACTGAAGCTGTGCGTAGACGTCCGTATTCTGTAGTGCTTTTTGATGAAGTTGAGAAGGCACATCCAGAAGTATTTGACGTTTTGTTGCAGGTTTTGGACGATGGTCGTTTGACTGACGGTCAGGGTAGAACGGTTGATTTTACGAATACGATTTTGATTATGACATCAAACTTGGGTTCGCAGTTCCTTGTGAAAGAGGGCTTGGACGATGCTGCTAAACGCAAGGCTGTTATGAACGCTGTTCACGCTGAGTTTAAGCCAGAGTTCATTAACCGTTTGGATGAGCTTGTTATGTTCCATCCGCTTACTCGTGAAGAGCTTGGTGGAATTGTGGATATTCAAGTTCGTCAAGTGGCTGCACGCTTGAGCGATCGCCGAATCAGCTTGTACGTGAGTGACTCTGCTCGCGCTTGGCTTGCGGAGCATGGCTATGATCCAGTTTATGGTGCTCGTCCGTTGCGTAGATTGGTTCAAACGGAAATTGGCGATCAACTTGCGCGATTGCTGCTTTCTGGAAAGGTGCATGATGGCGCTCGCGTGGTTGCGGATTGTGAGAATACTAGCGACCATGTGACTCTCAAGATTGCTTAGTGCCTGCATTCTTCAATGTAGTCAAATAATGTAGTCAAATAAAACAAAGCGTGCTGTTTATTGGATTATTTTCCATTAGACAGCGCGCTATTTTTGTATTAGATAATGCACGTGTTTAATTATGTTTTAAAAGTCAACTCAATAGTGTTTAATAGAACGTATGTTCGATAATATTGTGATGTTTGTTTTAATGGTGGTTGCTGTTGTAATAACCGCCATTGTTGTGCTGGCTATTGTTAAGCACAACTCTGGAACGCAAGGCGTTAATGGCGTAAACCAGCGCGAATTTAACGAATTGCGCTCGCAGTATGAACAAGCGCGCGCTCAAGCGCAAGAAAATGGCAATCAGGCTATACGATATCGCACACAAGCAGAGCAGCTCGCTGAGCGATTGAAATTTGTTGAGACGGAGCTGTTAAAAGCGCAGCAAGCGGAACAATTAAGAGTGAATCGTGAAGAGCAATTGCGCTCAGAGAGAGAAGAACGCGAACGATTAAATCGTGAAAAAACTTTGAAAGAGCAAGGTAAAGTCTTGGAAGCGCTTGCTCCGGTAAAAGACAATCTCGAAGCATTGAAGAATAAAGTTTCGCAAATTGAAGAAGGGCGTAAGCAAGAAATGGGTGTGCTGAGCACTCAGCTTAAAGGCTTAAGCGAGCAGCAAACAAGGCTTGACCGCGAAACAAGTTCGCTTTCTGCAGCATTGCGAAATAATAAGGTTCGCGGAGCTTGGGGTGAAGCTCAACTAAAGAATATTGTTGAATCTGCAGGTTTGCTTGAGCATGTTGATTTTGATACGCAAGTTGTTGTAACGGGAGTAAATGGCGAACAGCAGAGACCGGATATGGTTGTGCATCTGCCAGGAGGCAAAACAATTCCAGTTGATGCAAAAGTTCCGTATGCGGATTATCAGCGCGCTTGCGAAATACCAGATAATGCAAGTGACGAAGAATTAGCTAGAAGAAGTGAGCTTCTAAAAGCGCATGCTAAGGCTTTGCGAGAACACGTTAGAGTATTGGGAGCTAAAGCGTATTGGCAGGCTTTTGAAACAGCACCAGATTTTGTAGTTGCATTTATTCCAAACGAAGCGTTGCTTCAGGCAGCTCTTGAAGCGGATCCAACGCTTATTGATGATGCTTTTGCGCAAAAAGTAGCACTCACTTCTCCAGTTACTTTGTGGGCTGTGCTTAAGTCTGTTGCGTACGCATGGCAGCAGCAAAGTCTTACAGATGACGCAAAAGAACTTTTCGATTTATCTAGAGAATTGTACGATCGCTTTGCGGTTCTTGGAGAAAATGCTTCAAAACTTGGCGTATCTTTGGCAAGAACGGTTGCAGCTTACAATAAGTTTGCTTCTTCGCTTGAGTCGCGAGTGTTGGTAACAGCGCGTAAACTTCAGAAGTTAGATCAAAGTAAAGTTATTGCTTCAATAGATCTTATAGATTCTGATAAAGCTGATGTTAAAGAGCTGAGTGCTCCGGAAGTATCAGTGGAAGATCGTTAAGCATAAAAACATTAAAGCATCAAAAATTGAAGAACTTTAAACGTTAAGGAGCGCAACAATGGCAGAATTGCAAGAAGAACGTGCTGAGCTTGAACGCATGCTTTGTGCAGATATGAGTGCGAAACCATTTAGCGAACTGTTTTCTGTTACTTTTAATCAGCGCGGCTCTAAGCTGGTTGGTGACGTTCTTTTTGATGCGATTGAACGAGCTGGGTATTCGTTAGAGCGCGATGTTGATGCTGTTGGTGCGTTAACTGCTGCTGCAGTGCCGATGGTTTTTGCGCTTATTCATGCTGCAGAACGTAAAGGAATTGCACTTGACGGATTTGTTATGGATTTTGTTTTTCCTGCAACAAAAGGTCCGTCAGTTAAAGGCAAGCGAGTATTGTTGCTTGACTCTTGGCTTTCTGAAAAGTCGTATGTTCAAACTTCTTCGCTTGTGACTTTACGACACGGCAATGAATTAAGTCTTGATTTTGGTATTGTTAAGCAGCAAGGAGCGCAAATTCTTGCTATAGTTGCATTAATTGGTGGTGTTGACGCCGACGAACAAGGCATGAGGCATCTTCAATTAGTAAATCCAATAAGTGAGGAGCATACTAAAATGGCATTTGTTCAAGCTTTCGATGAAGAAAAATTACGTGCAGATGCAGATCACGAAGATTGCTGCAACGATCATTGCTGTGGCGGTCATTGTGAGGTTAAATGCACTGGTGATTGCAAACATGACGGCTGCACTGAGCCTTGCTGCGAAGATAACTGCTGCGGTGGTCGTTGCAAAGTAGAGTGCACGGGTGATTGTGCTCATGACGGTTGCACTGAGCCATGCTGTGAGGATGATTGCTGTGGCGGTCATTGCAAGTCAGGTTGCACAGGTGATTGCGCAACTGACGGCTGCCAAGATTAGTTTGCCCAGATTAATCGCAAATTAATACTTTAAGTGGAGTAAAACTCACACATGCACGAACCGAATCCAATTACTTTGGCTGCAAAAGCTTCCGATGAGCCAGAATTCCGACCTATAGGAGTTGGCCCGTGGGAAGAAGAACACCCAGGTGAGCCTCGTCCAGATAATCCAGAATCGCCAAATTACGATGCGCGGTTTAGCACTGAATTACTAGACGAAGGCGATCAGCGTAACGTTCTAGACCGTTACAGATACTGGAAAGTGGAAGCAATAAAAGCGGATCTCGATTCTAAAGGTCGTCATGAGTTTGAAGTAGCAGTAGAAAATTGGACTCACGATTTCAACATAGGCTCTATGGTTCGCACTGCAAACGCGTTTACTGCGAAAAAAGTGTATATTGTAGGGCCTCATAAATGGAATCGCAAAGGCTCGTTAATGACTGAGCTATACCAATACGTTGAGTGCTGCCCAACTATTGAAACTCTGGTAACTAATTGGCGCGAAAATATAGCACGAGAAACAGAAGAAGCGCATCAACTTTTACTTAAAGCGCAAGAAGAAGGCAATAAAGAAGTCGAAAAAATCGCAAATATCAAGGAACAAGACGCTAAAAACGCTCGCATTATAGCTCTAGATATTATTCCAGGCGCAGTTGCTATGGAAAACTACAAGTTCCCTAAACGTTGCCTTATGCTTTTTGGTGCGGAAGGTCCGGGTCTTTCTAAAAAAGCACTAGAAATGGCGGACGATGTTGTTTATATTTCGCAATTCGGATCTGTTCGCTCACTAAATGCAGGAGCCGCTGCGGCTGTTTCCATGCACGCGTGGATTGCGCAACATGCAGCACCAAACTGCTGATACAAGCTACAAACAAGCAAATATAAACAAACAATCGCAAACAAACGATTGCATTACAAAACGTAGTAGTTTGTACTCATAAACACTTACATAAAATGTGTATTTTTTTTTTTAATAGTGATAATATTGCAATATGTTAGAATTTCAACATATTACAAAGCGTTTTGGCGCAAAAACAGTGCTTAAAGACGTTTCTTTTGTCGCTGAAGACGGTAAAGTCACGGGCTTTTTGGGTCCTAACGGTGCTGGTAAATCTACCACCATGCGTTGTGCATTAAATCTTATTCATGCAAATAGTGGCACTTCTCTTATTGACGGAAAACCTTACGCAAAAATCGCATCTCCAATGACAGAAGTTGGCGCAGTTCTTGATGCAAAGTCTGCTCACAGGGGTCGTTCCGCTTACAATCACCTGTATTCACTGGCTTTAACTCATGGAATATCAAAGAAACGTGTTGATGAAGTCATTGATATTACTGGTTTGACTAGTGTAAAAAAACGCAAGGCTGGTTCGTTCTCGCTTGGCATGGGTCAGCGTCTTTCAATCGCTGCAGCTCTTTTAGCAGACCCGCATAATCTCATACTTGACGAACCGGTTAACGGTTTGGATCCAGAAGGCGTTAAGTGGGTTCGTGAATTATGCAAGTATTACGCAAGTCAAGGTCGTGCAATACTGCTTAGTTCTCATTTAATGAGCGAAGTTGCTCTTACTGCAGATAATCTTGTGATTATTGCGCATGGAGAAATTTTGGAGCGCACGACGGTACAAGATTTTGTTAATGCGCATTCTCAACATGCTATACGTTTAGTGACACCTGAAGGCGAAAAACTAAAGTCTGTGCTTACTCAAAATCGTCCGGAATGCAAGATTTTGCCAGATAGTAGAACTCCACAAGATGTCCAGGAAGGTGAGCTTTTTAAGATAACAGGTTGTGAGCTTAATCAGCTTGCTCGGGAAATTGCAGATAATCAAATTATGGTTTACCAGCTAAATCAAGAGCACGCCTCGCTTGAGGAAGCATATTTGGCTCTTACGCACGGTCAAGAGCAGTACGCAACAAAAGCATTGCCAAATGCTGCTGCTGCGACTGGAACGCAATATGCAGATGGAGGAAGCGCAAAATGAGTGAGCAAATTAATCAATCTGTTAATCAATCTGTTGATCAAGAAACAAGCAACTCTTACAAAACCGGCAGAAGTATGAACTCTCAGCACTTGCGTCTAACATTTATGCACACGCTTAAATCCGAGATTGTTAAGTTGCGCGGACTTGCGTCAACATGGTGGTGCATGGCATTAACAATTGTTTTGCCAGTAATCTTTAGCTTTATTATAGCGATTGTGCAAAAAGCAATGTCTAAAGTTGACATTAAGAATGGAGCAAATCAAGGCAAATCAAGCGCTGCAATTACTGTTGGGCTGAGCAATAAAAGTAGCCTTATTGCATCTCAAGATAGCATTTTCCACTTAGTTATTAGCTTTGCTTCTGTATCTTTGATTGTTTTGGCAATTTTTGCAGTGCTTGCTGTAACCGCGGAGCATTCTACAACTTCGATTCAGGCTTCTCTTACTGCTGTACCTAAAAGGGGTATGTTCTTTACGGCTAAGTTTATTGCGGTTGCAATCTATGTTTTTGTAGCCCAACTTATTGCAATGGCAGTTTCTTTAGCTGCTGCAGAATTAGCTTTTATGGGAGATAACATTTCCGGATTATCGGGAAGCAACGTGTGGAAATTGCCGCTTACTCTGTTCCTTGGCTCTCCTGCAATTATGGTTGTTGTGTCAGCAATGGCCTACGGTTTTGGCATGATTTGCAAGTCAACTGCTGGCGGAATTATGTGCGTTATTGGAGCCGTGGTGATTCTGCAGACCATTGTTAGCATTATTATGCTTGCAAGCAATTTTGCGAAGTGGACTTCAATACTTATTCAGATTTTGCCAGGCAGTGCTGTAAGCCAATTCTTAGGAGCCTCCGCTAATTCTGGGCTGCAACTTCCACCAAACGCATATGTTTTCACATGGTGGCAGTCCGGTTTAGTGGTTCTTGCTTGGGCTGTGATTATGTATGCAATCGGATACATGCTTGAAAAGCATCGCGATATTTGATCTAAAACTAGTTAAATAAAAAATAAGTAAACCCCATCCAATTTCGTTTCATAATGATTCGAAGAACGGATGGGGTTTTTAATTAAGCGTGTTCACACAACACAAATTGAGTGAACAGCGCAAGCTATTTCATAACGTTCCTGCTTCTTTCTATAGCGTGTCCGATGCCGTATAAAATAGCTGCCAAAACAAGCATGTACATGAACGAAATCATGAAGTTTGGTATAAACGCATTCGTGGTACTAGTGTGCAATTCTGCGTCAGACAAGAAATTATTTGCAGCGTTTGAAGGTAAGAATTGCAGAATGTTTAAAAGAGGAGATATTGCAGGATCTGAAGTAATGAAATTAGTAACAGAAGCGGAAGAGGCAAAGATATTACTTCCTCCATACATAATTGCAATATGTGTAAGTTCAGAGATGGAACTGCAAATAAATGATACGATCATAGTTATCCATATAGTGTACTGAACTATCAATAGCCATAGAGTTCCGGCAGCTGCAGACTTGCATATCATTCCAACGCCGTATCCCATAATTGCAAAGAAAACCATGCAAATTGCCGAAAGTATCATCATATTAATAGACACATTGAAGAAGTGAACTTGTTGTCCTTGCCATAGTAAGAAGCAGTCGGAGAACATTGTTGATGATGCAATATTTAATATAATCATAGAGATTATTTGCATAATGAATGCATAAATTATTACTACAACTAATCTTGCTACTATAAGCAAATTGCGACGAGGCACAGCAATAATAGAGCCTTTTAGGGATCCATTCTTACGATCTCGTGTAGCAGCTTTTGCAGCAAAAACAATAAATACTATAGCGGCAGACAAAATAGCAGTAATAAATATTGACGTGGTTATATTTCTTACAGTATTGAGCGGTTCCTGAGGGTTACATCCAGCTTCTGCCGTGTAATTCATGAACATGCTACTTGGGGTGCAAGGTATAACAGCTTTTGATCCTTGTAAGCCTTGTGCTAAAAGAAATATTGGATTCATTCCCTTAGGAACAATACCGTGAACAAAAGTAGAAATAATTGATGAGGTGAAAATTGGAATAACAATAATCAGCGCAGTGCACCACCATGTAAACTTTGCGCATGCCAATTTAATTGTTTCAGATTTTAATACGTTTATGAAAGTTAAATTGTATCGCGTGAGTTTTCTTGGAGCTACTGCAGCAGTAGTTTTGTGTCTAGGATCACTCGTCATTGTATTTTCACCATTAATAGTTGATGCGTTCATCTTGCCCCTCCCTGAATATTATGTTGCAACTGCGGAGTGTTTTGTGATTGCTGCACATATTGCATTCGATCAGGTTGTGCATATTGCATTTGATTTGCTTGTTGATTCAAATACTGTTCTTGAAGTGCTGCTTGATCTCGAGTTTTATTGAAGATGTACGGTGGCTTAGATACATACTGAGTATGTCCGTTGGTTATTGCCATATACGCATCTTCAAGTGAAGAGCACTCTCTATTTAACTGGTATGTAACTAGTTGCTGATCAGCGAAATATTGCGCTAATTCTGAAATATTTACATTAGTTATTACAAAAGATGCTCCGTCTTGTACATCTTCGGTTTTGTAAGGAACAGGTGTAACAGTACAATTGCTGTACTTTGATTGCATAATATTCAAAAGTTTTTCTGGATCAGGTGTAATTACACGAACTGCTGAATACTGAGAATAAGCTGCAGTAAAAGCTTCAACGCTTGTCCTCTGCAAAATATCTCCGTGAGCAATAATAACAAGATTATCTGCAGTGAGAGCAACTTCTCTAATCGAATTTGAACTTAGCAAAACTGCTCCGCCTCTACTTGCATAGTATCGGCAAAGTTCTCTCACCCATCTAATACCTTCTTGATCTAATCCATAAAATGGTTCGTCAAGAATAAGATTGTGAGGGTCTGCAAGAATAGCAGTAGCGATAGCAAGTCGCTTACGCATGCCTAGTGACATTGCGCCAATCTTAACATTTTTAGCAGAATTAAGGCCGGCCATGTCTATAACTTCTTGTACACGACTTTTTGGAATTTTATAAACTGCTGCGAAAGCATTTAAGTGATTTAATGCACTTATGCTTTCATCTTCAGTTTTGGTATTTAATACAATTCCTACTGTTTCAATTGGAGATGGAAGACTTTCATACGGCATGCCGTCAAAGAATCCGCTGCCGTTATTAGATTTCATAAGTCCGACTGCGCAATATAGTGCAGTAGATTTTCCGGAACCGTTAGGCCCGACAAAACCAGTAACTTTACCATCTTCTGCTACAAAAGAAACATTTTTTAGTACTTGCTTATTATCGTAGTACTTAGATATATTTCGTATCTCTAACATAGTTGAATTTTACTTCGTGGCACAGAACAAAATTTATGTTTATTAATGCTTCTACGAGTATTTTTACTTAGTGGAAAGGTCACGCATCACACATATAGTTGGGATTATGCCTACATTCACACGTGAAGAAATTGAGCATTTGGGTGTTCTATCCCAGATTGCCTTAAGCGACGAAGAAATCAGTCGCTTGCAAGGCGAATTAAACGTCATTGCAGAATCTATTAATAAAGTGCAGGAAGTTGCTGGCGAAGATGTGCCACCTACTGCAAATCCAGTGCCTTTGGAGGCTTATTTGCGTCCAGATGAGCCTGCTACACCTTTGACTCAAGAAGAAGCTCTTTCTGGTGCTCCTAAAAGTGAGTCTGGCATGTTTGTAGCGCCTCGAATTTTGGGGGAGGAGTAAAACATGACTAATACTCAAGATTTAGTAAAGCTTTCTGCTGCCGAGATGGCAAAGGCTGTGAAATCTAAAGAAGTTTCTAGCCGCGAACTTGTTGAAGCTCACTTGTCAGTTATTGAGTCTGCAGAACCAGAAATCAAGGCATTCTTGCATGTTTCTGCAGATATTGCTCTTGAGCAGGCAGATGCTTTTGATGCTAAGAATGCTAAGGGTGAGACTGAAGGATTGCCTGAGTTGGCTGGTGTGCCAATTGCAATTAAGGACATGATTGTTACTAAGGGCATTCCTACTACTGCAGCATCTAAGATTCTCGAAGGCTGGGTTCCACCTTACGATGCTACTGTTATTGAAAAGCTCAAAGCAGCTGGCATGCCAATTTTAGGTAAAACCAATTTGGATGAGTTCGCTCAAGGTTCTTCTACAGAACATTCTGCTTATCAAACTACTTGCAATCCTTGGGATACTGAGCGTGTTCCAGGCGGTTCCGGCGGCGGCTCAGCTGCAGCGGTTGCTGCGTTCGAGGCTCCTATTGCTTTGGGCACAGATACTGGTGGTTCCATTCGCCAGCCAGGTGCTTTAACTGGTACAGTTGGTGCGAAGCCAACTTATGGTGGTGTTAGCCGTTTTGGTGCAATCGCTATGGCAAGCTCCTTGGATCAGATTGGACCTGTTTCTCGTACCGTTCTTGATTCTGCGCTTTTGCAGGAGATTATCGGCGGAAACGATAGGCGCGATTCTACTTCGATTCCAGCTCCTGTTCCTCCAATGGCTCAAGCTGCGCGCGAGGGTGCTCGCCGCGATTTGAAGGGCGTAAAGGTTGGTCTTGTTAAAGAGCTTAGCGGCGAAGGCTTCCAGCCAGGCGTTGAAGCACGCTTTAATGAGGCTGTGCAATTGCTTAAAGATATGGGCGCAGAAGTAACAGAAGTCTCCTGCCCTCACTTCCCTTACTCGCTATCTGCATACTACATAATCATGCCTTCCGAAGTTAGCTCCAACTTGGCTCGCTACGACGGAATGCGCTACGGTTTGCGCGTAATGCCACCAGCAGATAAGCCTCAAACTGCTGCAAACATGATGGCTGCAACTCGCGAAGCTGGCTTTGGCGACGAAGTAAAGCGTCGTATTATTCTTGGCACTTACGCACTTTCCGCTGGCTACTACGATGCTTGGTATGGCTCTGCACAAAAAGTTCGTACGCTTATTATTCGCGACTTTGAAGAAGCGTTTAATAAGGTAGATGTTCTAGTTTCTCCAACAAGCCCTACAACGGCATTTAAGTTTGGCGAGAAGATGAACGATCCACTTTCAATGTACATGAACGATATTGCTACGATTCCTGCAAACATGGCTGGCGTTCCAGCTTTGAGCCTCCCAGCTGGCTTAAGCGACGATGGTCTGCCTGTTGGTATTCAGATTATTGCTCCGCAATGCCATGATGAAAAGATGTACAAGCCTGCAGCAGCGTTGGAAGCAGCGCTCGAAGAAAAGTGGAGCGGCCCAATCTGGAAGTCGCTTAAAGCTGGTTGGCTCGATTCATTGGCTAAGTAAAGTGAAATAAAGCTTAAGTAAGAAGGATTCTCATGGCTGAAAAACTTATGAAATACGCCGATGCTGTGGAGCAATTTGACCCAGTTTTCGGCTTGGAAACTCACGTTGAGCTTAGCACTCGCACGAAGCTGTTCTGCCCAGCAGAAGTATCTTTTGGCGGCGAACCAAACACTCAGCTAACACCTGTAAGCCTTGGTTTGCCAGGCTCTTTGCCAGTTGTAAACAAGACTGCAGTTGATTACGCGATTAAGCTTGGCTTAGCGTTGCATTGCGAGATTGCCGAGTGGAGCCAGTTCGCTCGTAAGAACTACTTCTACCCAGATATGCCTCGCGATTATCAGATTTCCCAGTACGATAAGCCAACTAATGGCAACGGCTACTTGGATGTTGAGCTGGAAGATGGCACTGTGTTCCGCGTTCCGATTGAGCGCGCTCACATTGAGGATGACGCTGGCAAGAATACTCACGTTGGCGGCGCAGATGGCCGAATCGAAGGCGCAAATCATTCTTTGGTTGATTACAATCGCGCAGGCGTACCTTTGATTGAGATTGTGACTAAGCCAATCGAAGGTGCTGGCAGCCGCGCTCCAGAAATCGCAGGCGCATACATGCGCGCTATTCGCGATATTGTTCGCGCTCTCAACATCTCCCACGCTCGCATGGAGCAGGGCAATATGCGCGCAGACGTAAACGTTTCGCTTCGTAGAAAGCCAACCGATCCGTTCGGCACGCGTTCTGAAACTAAGAATGTGAACACATTCCGCGGAATTGAAAAGACGCTGCAATACGAGATTCGTCGTCAGGCTGCTATTTTGAGCGAAGGCGGCGAGATTTTGCAAGAGACACGTCACTGGGATGAGGCAACTCAGACTACTGCTGGCGGCCGCGTAAAGTCTGACGCCGATGATTATCGCTACTTCCCAGATCCAGATTTGGTTATGCTTCATATCACGAAAGAGCATATTGAGCGTATAAAGGCGCAAATGCCAGAAATGCCTCGCGAGCGCCGCAACCGCTTGCAAAGCGAATGGGGTATTAGCGATCTTGAAATGCGCGATATTCTTAACGCGGATGCTCTTGATTTGGTTGAAGAAACCGTTAAGGCTGGTGCAAGTGCTGCTGGTGCTAAAAAGTGGTGGCTTGGTGAGCTTGCTCGCGAAGCAAACACTCGTGGCGTAACTTTGGAAGAATTGCCTATTACTCCACAAGATGTGGCTGAAGTTGAAAAGCTAATTGCGGATGGCAATCTTAACGATAAGCTTGCTAAGCAAACTGTTGCATGCGTTTTGGCTGGCGAAGGTAAGCCTGATGAAGTTGTTAAGAAGCACGGATTTAAGGTTATGAACGACGATGGCGCTTTGGAAGCCGCTGTTGATGCTGCTCTTGCAGCTGATCCAGAGGTTGCCGAAAAGCTTAAGTCTGGAAATATGAAGCCGATGGGCGCAATTATTGGCGCCGTTATGCGTGCGACTAAGGGTCAAGCAGACGCTAAGGCCGTTACTAAGATTGTAATGGCAAAAATCAAGGCCTGAAATTTAAAATAAATTCTGCGCGTTCATGCTTATGAATGGAATATTCATGTGCGTGTGCGCGCAGATTTTTATATTTTTCTAAGTTTTTAATAGTAGTGTCATTGAAAGTTGTAGTTTGTTATAACCTTTCTGATAAAATCTTTGTTTGTGTGTGTGGCTCGTAACTTATAGTGCGGGCTGCAAAAAGTTATTGTGTTGCAAGTGGGTGAGTATGAAGGAAACCAACGACGGTGATATCAGCTCTCGCAAGCTGCCTGAAAGTGTGATTATCCCAAATATTAAGGGAGAGATGGCTTATTTGCGGCCAGCATCCCTTAATGATTTGCCGAAAATGGATGAGCTGCATGCCTTTGATAATTCGTACGTTATAACAGGTAAAGATTCCCAATGTGAAAGAGCAATGGTTCATGCCTGGGTGCAACGTTCTAATCAGTGGTCAACAGGTTCTTGTGCATACAATGATTTATCTCAAGAGCGTTACGTTGATGATCCGCAGTGCCGTCCTACTATGGCTTGGGCTATAGTTCCCGAAGTTATCGACGATGCTGAAAACACTAGTGGAGATATTATCGGAATGATTTTTCTGATTGATATTGATGGCTGGTCGCGTTCTGCAAGAATTCAGGTTGTTCTTGGAAAAGATTATCGCAGTCGTGGATACTCTAGAGACGCTATGCCGCGAGTTATGACTTACGGTTTTGCTTCTGAACCTTCAGGTCTTGGTTTACACCGTATTTGGGTTGGTGTTCCTTCATCAAATTCTCGTTCGCTTTCTGTATATCAGTCTCTCGGCTTTGTGAAAACTGGTACTGCTCGCGATGCTTTTTGGGATTCTCAGAACAATAAATATCAAGACTTTGTTGTTATGGATACTCTTGCGGATGAGTATGATGCAATACGTTCATTAGATGCTTTTGGTTTGCATGTTATTGAAGAAAATCCTGGTGTAAAAGAAGCTTTAAGTTCTCACCAACATTCTATAGCAATACCCGTTAAGCGTGATAATACTGATGAGAAAACTTGGCCGTATGATTCGCGCGAAGCAGCAGAAACTTCTTCAAAGAAAGCATGGTGGCGTATTATAGGTCGTGGTCGTAAACGTGAGACAGAAGGGAAGCAATGAGCGCCGAAGATCTCGACAACTACGAAACTGATGCTGAACTTGCGTTGTACAAAGAGTACCGTGATGTAATTAAGCTTTTTACTTACGTAGTTGAAACGGAGCGTCGATTTTATTTAGCAAATAAAGTCGATTTTAATGTACGTTCAGCAGGTCAAGATGTGTATTTTGATGTGCAGCTTACAGACGCTTGGGTTTGGGACGTATATCGTCCTTCTCGTTTTGTAAAGAATGTTCGTATTGTTACTTTTAAAGACGTAAACGTAGAAGAAGTACAAAAAACTGATATTGATATTCCTGAGTCTATCGCGTGATACGCGTATGATTAGCTAGGATATGCATAAAAATTTGGCATAGCTTAGTAGTTTTGTGCCAAATTACGTATTGAGGTATGGAGGACAAGTGACGGAAGCGCAATCCCAAAAAGAATCTGTGGTAATCATCGGCGGAGGGCCGGCAGGGTTGACGGCAGCTTGGGAGCTTGTGAAGGACGGCGGTGCTGAACGCTATGATGTGACCGTACTTGAAGCTACTCGTGAATTCGGTGGTATTTCGCGTACTGTGAAATATAACGGGAACCGTATGGATATTGGTGGACACCGCTTCTTCTCTAAGGATGATCGAATCATGCAATGGTGGCGTGAAATGTTGCCTTTGCAGGGTTCCCCTTCTTATGACGATAAAAAGCTTGGTCGTCATCATGATTTGGAAGCAGGTGGCCCAGATCCTGAAGTTGAAGATGAAGTTATGTTGAAGCGTCATCGTGTTTCCAGAATTTTCTGGAATCACCATTTCTTCGATTACCCGATTTCTCTTTCTGCAGCTACTTTGCGTTCTATGGGCTTTATTTTGACTATGAGGGTTGGTTTTAGTTACTTGTGGTCTATGATTCATAAGTTGCCGGAAACCAATCTTGAGAACTTCTACATTAATCGTTTTGGTAGGAAGCTTTATTCCATGTTCTTCGAAGGTTATACTGAGAAGCTTTGGGGCAGGCATCCAAGCCAGATTTCTGCTGATTGGGGTGCTCAGCGTGTTAAAGGCTTGAGCATTGTGGAAGTTTTGAAGAATGCTTTCTCTAAGCTTATGCCAAAGAAGAAGGGCAAGAAGAAGGAAGTAGAGACTTCTCTTATTGAAGAGTTCTGGTATCCAAAGCTTGGCCCAGGCCAGTTGTGGGAGACTGTAGAACGTAGATGCCGCGAGAATGGTGCTACAGTTCGCACAGATGCTAAAGTTGTGGCAATTAAACAGTCGGAAGGTAAGATTTCTGGCGTTGTTGTTGAAGATGCAAATGGTGAGCGTTCTGAATTGCATGCTGATCAATTCATATCTTCTATGCCGATTAAGGATTTGGTTGCTGCACTTGAACAGGGTGCGAATGGTGACAAGAAGGCTGAAGTTCCAGCAGAAATGCAACGTGTTGCTAAGGGCTTGCCTTATCGTGACTTCGTAACTGTTGGTCTTTTGGTAAAGCGTTTACGCTTGCGCAATACGACTACAATCCCAACTCTTGGAAATCCTCCTATTGTGCCAGATTGCTGGATTTACGTTCAGGATCCTGGCTATAAGGTCGGTCGTTTGCAGATTTTCAACAACTGGAGTCCTTACCTTGTTAAAGATGTTGATAATACTGTTTGGATTGGTCTTGAATACTTCTGTGAAGAAGGCGACGATTTCTGGAATATGAGTGATGATGAGGCTCGCAAGATGGCTATTGACGAGTTGACTCGTATGCAGGTTATCAACGGTGAGGAAGATGTTCTTGATTCTCATCGTGAGCGCGTGCCAAAGGCTTATCCAGCGTACTTCGATACTTATTCACAAATGCCTGAGCTGATTGATTACTTGGATGGTTTTGGTAATTTGTATTGCGTTGGACGTAACGGTCAGCATCGTTATAATAATCAGGATCATTCCATGGCAACTGCAATTGAAGCTGTTGAGAATATTCACACTGGAGCAACTTCTAAAGCAAATGTCTGGTCTGTTAATACTGAAAAGTCTTATCACGAAAAGAAGTAAGTTTAGTTACTTTTAAATAATTTAATTTCAGAAAAGTAGTTTACTAAAAGCGCTAAGTTTAGTCGGCATGAGCTGATTTTCTTAGCGCTTTTTGCTTTTTATGAAGTGTAAAATTTTTACGCATATACGAAACACTCTGTAAGAAACTTATTTGTGCTGTGAGTCGCGTACATATGATATCTTTACAAAAGTTCACATGCTACACATTGTTATGTATGAGCGTGAATTCGTAGCGGATTTTCCGCAATCTTCCACACAAAGCTCTCCGGAGTTCTATTCCGCGTGAGTCAAGGAAAGGTATAATAGTGGCAATAAGCCAGAATCTTAAAGATATGAAGCTTCCTGAGCTTAGGGATCTTGCTAAGCAGATGGGTTTGCGTGGTACGTCTACTATGCGTAAACCTGATTTGGTTGCAACTATAACTGCTGCTCGAAATGGGGGAGAAGCTCCAGCTGGTGTAACGGTTCGTGTGCCTAAAGTTACGGGCTATGACATTGAGTCGTTGGAAAATCTTGTTCCTGATGATAAGTCGAAACGCCAGTATATGGAATCTGATGCATCGCGTAATGCGTTAGATGATATTGAAATTTCAGATGCAAATGTTAACAATCGGGAAGATAAACCGCGGTATCGTGAATCTTTACGCGGAAATGAACGAGACAATGGCGTAGAAAACGATTTTGAGCGTCGCAGGTTTGTGCAAAATCATGATGATAATAATGGTGCTGAGAATGTCTCTCGCGATCTTGATCAGATTTTAGCGTTGCTTCCTGGTGATGAAGAAGACGAGGAATCTTCTCGCCGTTCTTCTGATAGTAGAGATGCTGATTTGCGTCGTCAACGCGGCGGAAGAGATTATAATCGCGGTGATTACAACGATAGAAACGAACGTTCGGATCATTTCCAGCGTCGTATGCGCGCTCGTACTCGCGATTACGATGAAGAACACGATGATAGATCTGATCGCGATGAACGTTCAGAGCGTTCAGAACGCGGTGATCGCAGCGAACGCATGAGTAGAGCAGAGCGCATGAATCGTTCAGAGCGCATGAATCGCGCAGAGCATAATGATAGATCTGATAGATCTGATCGTAATGCTGATCGTGAGTCTCATCGCGAAGAACAAGCTGAAGAGCTTGTTCCAGTCGCAGGAATTATAGATGTTCTTGAATCTTATGCCTTTGTGCGCACGTCAGGATATTTGCCTGGACCAAATGATGTTTATGTGTCTATGAGCCAAATCAAAAAGTATGGTTTGCGTAAAGGTGACGCAGTACAAGGCTCTATTCGTGCTCCTCGTGAAAGCGATCGCCGCAATCAGCGTCAAAAGTTTGTTCCTTTGCAAAGTGTCGATACTATTAACGGTATGAGTGTTGAGGATGCTCAGACTCGTCCTCAGTTTGCTAAGCTCACGCCTTTGTATCCGCATGAGCGTCTTAAGCAAGAGACTACTGCAAATCGTATTCTTGGCAGAGTTATAGATTTGGTTGCTCCTATCGGTAAGGGTCAGCGTGGATTAATAGTTTCGCCTCCAAAAGCAGGTAAAACTATTACTTTGCAGAATATTGCAAATGCTATTACTACCAACAATCCTGAAGTGCATTTGATGGTTGTTCTTGTTGATGAACGCCCTGAAGAGGTTACTGATATGGAGCGCACGGTTCAGGGTGAAGTTATTTCTTCCACCTTCGATCGTCCTGCAACAGATCACACTACTGTTGCCGAGCTTGCTATTGAGCGCGCTAAGCGTCTGGTTGAGCTTGGTCAGGATGTTGTAGTTTTGCTTGATTCTATGACTCGTCTTGCTCGTGCATACAATATTGCTGCTCCTGCTTCTGGACGTATTCTTTCCGGCGGTGTGGATGCTCAGGCTTTGTACCCTCCAAAGAAGTTCTTTGGCGCTGCTCGAAATATTGAGGACGGTGGTTCTCTTACTATTATCTCTTCTGCTTTGGTTGAAACTGGTTCCAAGATGGATGAGGTTATTTTCGAGGAGTTCAAGGGCACTGGCAATATGGAGTTACGCTTGAGTCGTGACTTGGCAGATAAGCGTCTCTTCCCTGCAGTTGATATTAACGCGTCTGGTACTCGTCGTGAGGAGCTGATCACTCCTGCTAATGAGCTTCCGATTATTTATCGTTTGCGTCGTTTGTTTGGCGGTCTTGATGCTGAGCAGGCGTATCAGACTTTGGTGCCGCGTTTGAAGAAAACTGCTTCTAATCGTGACTTCCTAACTGCTATTACTCAGCAAGCTGGTGCTGCAGTTAATAATGGTGCTTCTGCACAGTCTGCTGTTTGATTTTAAGCAGATTCGTTAGTTGCGCACATTAGTTTAATTGCGTGGATTATCGCATTTATCTTATAAGTAAAGTCGCCCTGTACTTGTTATTTAAGTAAGGGCGACTTTATTTTTTACTCTAGTATTATCTATTTATCTGCTTATTTGTAACGCTGCTTATTTGTAACGCAGCTTAAGTAAATTGTGTTACTTTTGTTGAAAATTATTTCTGTTTATCGTTTTGCTTAGAAATCGCAAAACGTCGCATACGAACTACTCCTTCTTTAACGTCCTCAGGTTTTCCTGCGTACGACAATCTAACGAATCCGGATCCTTCTGATCCAAATGCTTCGCCTGGAACTACTGCTACAGATTCTTCTTCTAATAGTTTTCTACTAAATTCTTCGGAACTAAGTCCTGTAGGACGTACGTCAACGAATGCATAGAATGCTCCTTGCGGTTCTACTAGTCGTAGAGCGGAACAATCTGAAAGATTTTCCATTACTATTTTGCGCTTTGATCTGTATTCTTCGCGCATTGCTTTTACGTGATCTTGAGGGCCATTGAAAGCTGCGATTGCGCCGTATTGTGCTGTCGAATTAACTGAAGAGTGCATCATTTCTGCGACTTTGCTGGTTTGTTCAATTATATTTTCTGGAGCTAGAATGTATCCTATGCGCCAACCAGTCATTGCGTAAGTTTTTGATAAACTTTCTACGATTATTGTTCGTTCGTGCATGCCTTCTGCTGCGGCTATTGATGGAGCTACAAACTTTCCTTCTGGCTCACTTGATGCATCGCTTGAGAATATAAAAGGATGATAAACTTCGTCTGAAATTACCCACAAGTCGAATTCGTTACAAAGTTTTGCTACTTCCGCTAGCTCTTCTGCTGTAGTTACGGCACCTGTTGGGTTTCCTGGAGAGTTGATAATTATTGCGCGCGTACGAGGTGTAATCGCTTTACGGATCTCATCAGCGTTTACGTGCATTCCGTGTTCTGGTTTGAGCGCTACTGTTACAGGAATAGCGTCGCACATAAGTACTTCTGCATCGTATGAAGTGAAGTATGGTGAAGGTATTATTACTTCGTCTCCTGGATCTACTACTGCTTTAATTGCTAAGTAAAGCCCTATAGTAGCGCCGTCTACTGCTTGTATTTCTGTATCTGCGTTGTATGTTAATCCCTTTACTCGTTTCGTATAAGCTGCTGCGGCTTTTCTGAATTCTTCTATGCCTAATACGTCTGTGTATTTTGTTTTTCCTTCGCGCAATGAATCGCATGCTGCTTCTACTATGTGCTGTGATGCTGTTTCGCCAGGTTCGCCCAGACATAGTGATATTGCGTTTGGTATTTTTTCTACTCGGTCGAATACGTCTCTAATACCGGACCTAGGTATTTTTATTGTGTGTTCTGCAATTTTTGTCATCTGGAACTCCTTGGGTGCGGGCTAATAAATTTTGTAAAACGGACGGTAGTAATAATTTTTAGTATTTATTGATAGTACATTTTATTGATGTACGCAACGTTTGAATTAAGTTACGAAATATAGAAAGTTCTGTAAATTTTTTCAATTACGTAAAATAATTCTATAATCTTTTCGAATGTTTTGGTTTTATTATTCAATAAATTGTGTATTCTTAAAAATTCTAAGCATGTGCTTAGATAGGTAAACATATGATTTTTTTCTGTAGAAACAAAATTTTTTGTATAATTTGATTCTTTTTCGTTAAAAAATACGGTACTATAAAATCGACTGCAGGATACATAATCGCAGTTTGGTCTATCGTCTATTTCGAGAATGGAGGCCGCATGACGAACAACTCTAATAAAGTTGAAGCGAGCACGGTCATGGATTCTACCGATGCAATAATAGTAGACATCCTTGAGCATGATGGACGTGCAACGTTGACGCGGTTAGCAAAAGCTTCGGGATTGTCAGTTTCTGCAGTACAGTCGCGTGTGCAAAAACTGGAGCGTAAAGGTATTATTACTGGTTACCGTGCCCTCATAGATTACGAGCGCCGTGGTTTGCCAGTAAGCGCATTTGTGTCAGTTACGCCACTAGATTTTGAACAGGAATCTACTGTACCGACGAAGCTTCGTGATATTGAAGGCATCGAAGCCTGCTATTCTATTACTGGCAGCCCTAGTTTTATGCTGGTAGTGCGCGTTGCAACTCCAAGCAAATTGGAAGAATTAATCAACACTATCCACAAGGTCGTTCCGGTTAGTACTGAAACAACTATGGTTTTGCAAACATATTTTGATTAATTTATTCTAGATACCACATGTGTGATTTTTCTAAAATAACGGTTGGCGCTCGTGAGGCTCTCAACAATTCCAGTCACGAGGATTGTGCCAATGAGATTCTCGCTTTGCGCCAATCGATTGACAATATTGACAATGCTGTTATTGCGCTTTTGGCTGAGCGTTTCAAATGCACGGAAAAAGTTGGTGTAATTAAAGCGCGAAATCATATTTCTCCAGAAGACAAAGTGCGAGAAAAATCACAAATAATACGCCTAAAAGAAGTCGCAAAAAACGCAGGATTATCAGAAGATATAGCTTTGCAATATCATAATTTTGTTGTTACTGAGGCAAAAAGACGACATAAAGAAATAGCTAATAGTGATAATCAAGAAAAATAGCGAGAATAGCACTTCTTGTTAGAATTTTGCGCTAAGCGGTAAAAGTTGCGTATTTGCGTACAAAACAGAGTGTGTTTTATTTTTAAATAATATTATTGAGGACGGCAAAATGACTATCGCAACTGTTGAACGTTATGCGCAAATGCTTGATTCTGCAAGCCGTGGAGCATACGCTTATCCTGCTATTAACGTTACGAGTACGCAAACTCTTAATGCTGCGCTTCAAGGATTTGCTGAGGCTGAATCTGATGGTATTATTCAAATTTCTGTAGGCGGGTCATCGTACTTTTCAGGACAGTCTGTAAATAATCGTGTAGTCGGCTCCTTGGCTTTCGCAAGTTTTGCGCACGAAGTTGCATCACATTACCCTAATATCACTATCGCGCTTCACACAGATCACTGCGCTGAACAGTATTTAGACGATTGGATTCGTCCGCTACTTTTACGCGAAGCAGAGCAAGTAAAAAAAGGTGAGGAACCGCTTTTTCAATCACATATGTGGGATGGTTCAACTATTCCTTTAGATCGTAATTTGCGCATTGCTGAAGAGCTTCTCGATGCCTCACAGAAAGCTCGTACAATTCTAGAAATTGAAATTGGTGCAGTAGGCGGCGAAGAAGACGGCCAAAAAGCAGATATCGATGAGCGTCTCTATTCAACAGTGGAAGATGCAGAAAAAGTTGTAGAAAGTCTTGGATTAGGCGAACGTGGAAGATATATGGCTGCTTTTACTTTCGGCAATGTTCACGGCTCATATAAGCCGGGAGTTGTGAAACTGCGACCAAAGCTTCTTCAAGAAATTCAGCAGAATGTGTACGAAAAGTATAAAGAAACTTGCGATTCACGTGCTTTTGGTACGTCTAAAAAACCATTCTTACTAGTATTTCATGGCGGTTCTGGTTCTAAACCTGAAGAGATTGCTGAAGCCGTTAATTATGGCGTAGTTAAAATGAATATTGACACTGACACGCAGTACGCTTTTACTCGCGCTATAGCTGGTCATATGTTCCGAAATTATGATGCAGTTTTGAAAATAGACGGTGAAGTTGGTGAAAAGAAACTATACGATCCTCGTTCTTGGGGCAGAGAGGCTGAAAAAGCTATGGCAAAGCGCGTTGTGCAAGCTTGCGTGGAGCTTGGTTCAGCCGGCAAAGCGTTGAAATAATAACAGTTTTACGCAATTCTGCCTATTTTTATTATTTCGGTAGGGGCATAGCGCTAGGCTATTACCCGGTAGGGTTGTGAAATTTGAGCAATGTTAGCTCAAAAAATGGAGGTGCGGCATGCCTGGAATTGTGCTTATAGGTGCTCAATGGGGTGACGAAGGTAAAGGCAAAGCGACAGATTTAATTGGCTCTAAAGTCGACATTGTTGCACGCTTTAACGGCGGTAATAACGCTGGACATACAGTAGTAGTTGGCGATAAGTCTTACGCTTTACACTTACTGCCAAGTGGTATTATCAGTCCTAATGTGACACCTGTTATTGGAAACGGTGTTGTAGTAGACCCTGAAGTTCTTCTTGAAGAAATTAACGCATTGCAATCTCGTGGAGTTGATTGCTCTCGACTGTTGCTAAGTGAAGCTGCGCATATTATTACGCCGTATCATCGCGTAATCGATAAAGTTACCGAGCGCTTCCTTGGAAAGCATAAGATTGGTACAACTGGTCGTGGTATTGGACCTACTTATGCGGATAAAATTAATCGTGTTGGTATTCGTGTGCATGATTTGTTCAACGCTGAACATTTGCGCGATAAAGTTGAAGCTAGCTTGCATCAAAAGAATCAGATGCTTGTGAAATTGTACAATCAGCATCCTCTAGATGTTGATGAAGTAACTGCTCAACTTGTGGAACTTGGAAAACGCTTAAAGCCATATGTTGCAGATACGTCATTGATATTGAACAAGGCGATGGATGAAGGAAAAACTGTACTGTTTGAAGGCGGACAAGCTACCATGCTCGACGTTGATCACGGCACATATCCTTTCGTAACATCATCAAATCCTACGGCAGGTGGAGCTTGCACAGGTACTGGCGTAGGTCCTACACGCATTAATCGCGTAATTGGTGTGGCTAAAGCTTATATAACTCGAGTTGGTGAAGGCCCATTCCCAACTGAACTTTTAGATGAACAAGGTGACTGGTTAAGAGAACAAGGTCACGAGTATGGTGTGACAACTGGTCGCCCACGTCGTTGCGGATGGTTTGATTCTGTAGTAAGCAGATACGCTACTCGCGTGAACGGTTTAACCGATATTGTTCTTACTAAACTTGACGTTCTTACCGGCTTAAAAGAAATTCCTGTATGCGTAGCTTACGACGTAACTTTAAGCGACGGAACAGTAAAGCGCGTAGATGAGATGCCAGTAGATCAATCTATGTTCGCTTCAGCAAAACCAGTTTATGAGATGCTTCCAGGCTGGAGCGAAGATATTTCACAAATTCATAAGTTTGAAGATTTGCCATCTAACACTCAAAGCTACGTTAAGCGACTTGAAGAGCTTTCGCATTGTCGTATTTCTGCCATAGGCACAGGTCCTCAGCGTGATCACATTATTAGCGTTCATTCGTTGATTGACTAATGTGATTTACTAGAGGTTTATTATGAATTGTTGAGTATTCCAGGACGGCACTTTTGTTTATAGAAGTGCCGTTTTGGTTTATGCAATGCAGTTAGTGGGTATTTATAACGGCTTGTGGATAGAAAATTTATGATTTGCAAAAATTTGGTGGTGCGATTAATGGACGCAAAAGAAAATGAATCTCATCATAATCATAAACACTTCGATTTGAGAATTTACGCGGTTGTGTTTATTGGAGGAGTTTTTGGAGTACTGGTGCGTACTGGTATTTCTGCTTTTTCGCGCATTATTCACACTTCTGAAGGTCATTCTCTTATATTCGGTCATATTACTTTAGGCACTTTTATTTCAAATATGCTTGCATGCTTTATTTTTGCTGCAGTAAGTTCGCTGGTAGTTGCAATAGCATCTTCTAGGCGCAAAGAATTATGCAAATATGCGTTGGGAACGGGTTTTTGCGGCGGATTGTCAACAATGTCTACTTTTGCTTTTGAAGGTATGGCTTCTCTTATTTTTCCGTGTGGCATATTTGCTTTGCTTCTTATGATATTGTCAATGGTTTTAGGTGTTTTTAGCGCTTTAGCAGGAAGTTTATTAGGTAGCAGTATTGCCGAAAAAATTAGCTTAAAACGCAAGGAAAATATTGATGAGAATAGTATGACTTCCGAGGCGGTGAAATAGTGGAAACTTGTATTTTGCCTATACTAATTCCATGCGTGTGTGGTGGACTTGGAGCAGTATGCAGATGCGCTGTTACTCGCGGAATTTCACATATTTGGAAACGTAATTTTCCTATTGCGACGCTTATCATAAATGCGTTTGCTTCTTTTGTTATGGGAGCAGTAATGTTTGCTTCGCAATGTTTAATATATGATTTTGTTCCTTTGCGCGGATTGTCTTTATGCGCGATAACTGGATTTTTGGGTGGATTCTCTACTTTTTCTACAGCAATTTTTGAGGGCGTTGAGTTTATGCAAAAGAAAGATATAAGAAATTGCATTAAGATTCTCAGTTTGGAATTATTTATACCGTTATTCTGTGCTTTGTCTGGGTTTGTATTGGTTCAACTGTTTATATTTTCTATTGCAAGAATATAGTGTTTTCCATCTTCGAAGTTTATTGATTAGAGATCAGAGTGAATAAGGATCGATTTGTGATTTTAAAAAGCATGAATAACGTTTTACGTGCAGTTTCCGCTCGTTTTGGGGAAACTTTTAGACTTCTTCGCTGGAAAAAAGTGTGCGCTGGTGCTCTTGTTGGTATTATTTCTGGTGCTTTAGTAGTTTTGTACCGTTTTGGCATTGAGTATGGTACTGATTTTGCTCTTTGGGCGTATGTGAAAATTCAAACGTACTGGCTTTGGATAGTATTGTGCATTGTAGGAGCAGTGTTTATTGGTTTGTTCATTGGTTGGATGAGCAGACGTGAAAGCATGGCTTCAGGAAGTGGAATTCCTCAGGTTGTTGGTTATGAAAAACACGGCCTTGATATGAAATGGAACACTATTCTACCAGTTCGTTTTGTTGGCGGCTTGCTTGGTTCTTTATTTGGTTTATCTCTTGGACGTGAAGGCCCATCTATTCAGATTGGAGCTTGCGGCGGTCAAATGCTTTCGCGAGTTTTGCGAGGTAAGAAGACTTACGGCGATGAGAATGAACATTATATGGTAACTGCTGGTGCAGCTGCTGGTCTTTCTGCAGCATTTAGCGCACCGCTTTCTGGTCTTATGTTTGCTTTGGAGGAAGTTAGGCACAGTCTTTCTTCTACTGTGCTTATTACAGCAGCTACTGCATCTTTATGTGCTGATTTTATTGCTCAGACTTGTTTAGGTCTTAAACCGGTTTTAGATTTTGGTATTATCCCAGATTTGCCTATTGAACTTCATTGGTGGCTTATACCTTTAGGTATTTTTTCCGGAATAGTTGGTTCTTTGATGAACCGTTCTCTTCTTGGATTGCAAACTTTGTATAAGCGTTTGCCTTCTTGGATGCCAGTTTCGCTAGCCTGCTTAATAGCAATTCCAGTAGGGTTGTTCTTGCCGGAAGTTCTTGGAGGTGGAGCCAATCTTATACGTATTTCTGAATATGGAAGAATTAGCATACTGTTTTTGTGCGTACTGTTTGTTGCAAAAATGATTTTTACTTCTACTAGCTTTGGCTGTGGTGCTCCTGGCGGAATTTTCATGCCAATTCTTTCAGTTGGTGCTCTTGCTGGCGGCGTTGCTGCTCGTGCTATTACGGATACGTCAATATTTGGGGTTGATAAAAAGTTTATTGCAGTGTTTGCGGTTTGCGTTATGGCAGGAACTTTGTCTGCTTCCGTTAAAGCACCATTGACATCTATTCTGCTTACTGTTGAAATGTCAGGAACGTTACTTCATACTTTGCCGGTTGCTGCATCAGCTTTTATAGCTTTACTCGTGTCTGATATGCTGCGCACTAAGCCTATTTATGGTGAATTGCTTAATCGTTATATGAAAGATCATGGTGATCTTGTAGTCACAAGCAAGTAATGTGTATAACTTTTTGGCATAATTTCAACCTTTATTGAGGCTGTATCCACATTAGTAAAAAACTATTGCAATGATTTAGTGTTATGCGTTTCAATAGGCGCATGAATGTTAATACTGATACACGAAGTGATTTGCCTGTTCAACAGCGTAGGCAAATATATACCTACCCTCCGCAGCTTTCGCAGAGTAAAGATATTAGAACTCAAAATGTTGGTAGTGAGATTGCTGTAAAAAATACTGCTGTAACTTCTTGCATAAACGCTGATAGTGCGTTTGAAAATACATTTTCAAAATATGAGGATGTATATGATGCGAAAGATTTTATTACAGATTCATATGAATCTTATGAGGAAGAGGATCTTAAAGAATTTCCTCATAATATAGTAGTTGGTTCTGCTGCTTGCGATGGTATAGGCTTAAGTACTACTCTATCCATGCTCGCAAAATATTTAGCAGATCAAGATTTAAGTGTTGCATTAATTGATGCCGATATGGATAACGGTGGTATAGATGTTTTATTAGGTCTTGAATCTGATGAAGGTAGAAGACTGCAAGAAGTAGAAGCACCATTGGGACGTTGCGATGGCAATGTTTTGAAACATGAAATTCTGCACTGGGATGGTGTGAACGTGTTGGCTTATGCTCCTTGGCATGGAGATGCTCCTAAACCGTGGGTTGTTGAAGCTGCTATACGCGCACTCGCAGATGTTTGTGATGTTGTGATTATAGATATAGGTTCTGGTGCTGCAGCAAGGAAACTACTAGAAAATACTCCTATGCTTTCTTTAGTTCCAACAATTTTTGCTACTGAACTTTCTGTATTGTCATTAGCTAGACTTCGTATGCATTTAAAAAGATTATCCGAAGAAAATGAACTATTCTCTGATGAAGCTAATTTAACTGTTATTGGGTTAGATCCTAGAGGTCTTTCATCTAGAGCAGCAGTACTGAATACCAATGAAGCAGCTGAATATTTAGAAACTTCAGTATCTGGAAGAGTAGTTCATAACTCAAAACTATATGCAGATATTATTGGCGGATATGGCATCAAATGTATACCAAAATCTTCAGAAGAAGCAATGAAACAGTTGTATGAGTGGCTTTTTGGAGATCAGAAAGCAAATACTTCTCGACGTTATCGTCGTCACGCAACAAAATCAAAGGGGAATCATGCTAATAAAAGATTTTGATCGAGCAAAAATTGAAGAACAATCATGCTATGAAAAAAGAGAATGCGATATAGATTTTGGAATATTGCAAAATTTTGCAGAAAACTGTTCAGTAACAGATATGGTTGTTACGGAAGATGGTCGCGTTTGGGTAGATAAAGGTGAAGGTCTTAAAGAAAAAAGTACAAGAGTGCCTTTAAGTAATCCTTCTGTTTTGCGAGAGTATTCAGTTTGGCTGTGTGCGCAATTAGGTAAACGTTTAGACGACGCATGTCCTATTGCAGACGCTTCTAGTGAATCAGGTATACGAATTCATGCAGTTATATCTCCAATTGTGTCTAAAGGGGCTGCACTATCTATACGATTTCCAGCATTGCAACATTACGATTTAGCTACATTAAGTGATATAGGAATGATGCCAAAAGAAATCCTATTAGTGTTGGAAAAACTTGTAAAAATGCGGGCAAATATACTTATTACGGGTAGCACAGGATCTGGAAAAACAACGTTGATGAAAGCGCTACTTTCTGCTGCGAATGCTCAAGATCGTATTGTGTCTGTAGAAGAGGTAAGAGAATTAGGGAATATTGCAGTTCATCATGTGTCATTAAGTGTGCGAGAAGCAAATGTAGAAGGTGCTGGGGCTGTAGGATTGCCGCAGCTAGTGAAAGCAACTTTGCGAATGAGACCAGACAGAATCATACTAGGCGAATGTAGAGGCGAAGAGATAGCAGATTTGCTTAGAGTTTTCACATCTGGTCATCATGGTGGAATGACAACTTTACATGCTGATGAGGTTGATAGAGTACCAGCAAGACTTATGGCATTAGGTTTACTTGCGGGGCTTAAGCCAGAAGCATTGTGTTCTTTAGCTGCAGGAGCTTTTGATGTGGTTATTCACGTCCAACGAGAACTTGACGGTAAACGTTATATACGTGAATTGGGCGTATTGCAATCTATAAACGGCGGTGAAATATTGAAAGGAATTTCAATACTGAGAGTAAATAAGGATTCTAAACATATGAGTATAAAAATTTTTCCGGAATGGAACATTTTTGCAAAAAAATGGGGTTTGTGCAAATCTTCCAACTCAGTTTGCAAAGTATGAAATAGTGTGAGAGAAAATGCGGGGAGAATATGGATATTGAAGAAGCACTTGCTGCTTTAGTTGCAGCGTTAAGATCTGGGGCTTCATTTGAAACGATTATGCAAAGAGAACAAGTTGAAAAGAGTGGAGAGAAAAAAATAGTTATCTTACGAAATAAAAATTTTTCGCAAAATAATTTAAAAACGCGTGTAAAAAAGTGTAATTGTAATTCAGTAAGCATTGTTTCTATTCAAAAGTGGTTAGAAAAACGATGCCTTAGTGAATATAAGAAAATTAACGCTAAAAAACGTTCTGTGATCGAGAAAAATATTCGTGAAGTTTCAGAAAATTTAATGGCTGCATACACTTTGAGCAATACTCTTGGCTGCGCAATTGCAGAGTGCGTAGAAGCAACTATGTCATCTTATCGCGCAAAACGTAGGGCAGAAGATTTGCGTGCAGACGTTGCGGCTATGCCACAAGCAACTATTAAATTACTTTCTGCGCTGCCGGCATTAGCTTTAGTTGCTGGAGAATTCTTAGGTGGTCATCCTGTGAATATGTTGATAACAAATTCTTACGGTTGGGTGCTTCTTGCAATTGGATTATCTTGCTACGGTTTTGGGGTTTTGTGGATAAAAACAATTATTCGTTCTTCTAGGAACGCAATGTTAAAAGCAGTATCGGGGGTGTGATTTGGAATATTTACATCAACTATGGCTTATTTTTCCATTTTTTATGATTTTTGTATGGCAGTGCTGCAATGTTAGTGAAGAAGCGTGTGCTTTAGGTGAGCGCTCGCTGTTGCCATTGCAAAGAATGAGTTTAAAGTATGAAAGAAGATGCAGTAATTCAGAAGATATTGACCCAATTCTAGGACTGCATATGATTATGGTTGCGCTTCGAAGTGGAGTGTCTATTCCACGAGCATTAAACACTGTTGGAGATGCTATGCCTGGAGGAAGAGGTTTGTGGATGGAATCTGTTTCTAAAGCGCTTCTTTCTGGATGCACATGGCGTGAAGCTTGGTCTGCTCCGTACAGTGTTGATTATTCTACTAAAAGCGGAAGCAACTCTTTGATGCTGTCTCACTGGCTTTCTACTTCTTTGGAAGAATCGTGGTGTTGTGGTGCTTCTCCAGTTCCTGTGCTTCGCGCTCTTACAAATAATTATGAGCAAAGTTTGCGTAATGTTGCTAGGCAAGAAACCGCAAGATTATCAGTGCGTTTGCTGCTGCCAGTTGGTTTGTGTTTTCTTCCAGCTTTTCTTTGCATAGGTATTTTGCCAACAATAGTTTCAATGGTTCGTTAATTTTTTAATTAATTTGTTGGGAATATTCTACATTTCCGCATAATGCCGCCGTTTTTGCGGTGTTTATAGCCTGTATCCACAATGCATATTTTTTCTTTGTAAGAGATTGCATTGTTGCAAAAATAGTTTTATCCGAAAATTTCGGATGCCTTAAATTGAAAGGTGGATTAATTATGGTTGGGATTGCACAAGAGTTGTCGTCTCGGTGCATTGTTGTTGGGATGCAATGCAACGAACGACTTATCGCAGCCGAACAGGCTGTAGAAAAGTGGCATGCGAAGCTAATCAAATTAACTCATAAAAGTGACGAAGGTGCAGTAACAGCAGAATATGCTGTTGTACTTATTGCTGCTACTGGTTTTGCTGCGCTTCTAGTCGCTATTTTGAAATCAGATGATATTCGCAAAACGCTTACTGATGTAGTGAAAAAAGCGCTCAAAATTGGCTAATAAATCGTAAGAAAATTGTATTAGTTTTATGAAATGAGCCTATTATGCAAAATCGGTTGTTAGAAAATGTGCAGAAGTATCTGAAATATAATCTTAAGCACAATAATTTAAAAGCTTTTGATGACGGTGCTGTAACTGCAGAATTTTCTGTTGTTCTTCCAGCTGTTGTACTTCTTGCGCTTGTACTATTTGGTGTTGGTAGAGCTGTTGTATGCAGTATGAATTGTCACGATGCTGCAGCTCAAGTGGCATATTATATTGTTACTCATCGCAATACTCGTGATGTTAATAACATTGTTACTAAAGTAGCTGGTCCGGGCGCTTCTGTGCGTGTGACTAAAAACAATAATTTTGCAGATATTGTTGTACGTTGTCAGGTGTTCCCAGATCCTTTGCATATTCTTCCTACTGTTGTTGAAAGTAGAATATCGCAGGTAGTGTCATGAAGCATTCTCTGCAGTGTAACCGTTTTGCTATTTTATTTCGACGCGCATGTAAGAAAGCAGATTGCGGTGCTGGCACAATGCTTGGCATTATGCTAGTGCTAGCAATCTGCGCTATGCTAACGTTTTCGGCAGTTTTAGGATCAGTTTTAATTGCAAAACATCGTGCTCACGCTGTTGCAAGCGTTGCTGCTCTTTCTGGTGCAGCTACTTTGCAACGTGCGGAAGGTGATGCGTGTGATGTTGTCGCAAGTACAGTAAGTGCTAATAATGCGATAATGGAATCCTGCAAAATTATTAATGATGATGTTACCGTGAAAGTTAGTGTTCCTTTAAATCTTCCGTTTGCTAGTAACGTAAGTGTAATAGTGCGTGCAGGTTTAGAAGATTGCGCAAAAGTTCGGTAAATTTTGTAACTTGAAGTTCGTCAGCTTTCAAGGCAAAGGATACTGCTAATCTGGAGTAAGTTATATTGGGGAAATAGTTAGGTGGCGGTAGGTTAGAAATCATGGCACTTGCACTATATCGACGTTATCGTCCGGACACGTTTGATGGGGTTATTGGACAGGATCAAGTTACCGTTCCGTTGTGTAGAGCCTTAGATAAAGGTCGTATTACGCACGCGTATTTGTTCTCTGGGCCGCGCGGATGCGGAAAAACGAGTTCTGCGAGAATATTGGCTCGTTGTATTAATTGTGAACAAGGGCCTACTTCTCATCCTTGCGGAAAATGTCAGAGTTGTAAAGATTTAGCAACTGGTGGTCCTGGTTCTATAGATGTTGTAGAAATAGATGCTGCAAGTCACAACGGTGTTGATGATGCTCGAGAGCTTCGCGAGCGTGCAGGTTTTGCACCTGCGCGAGACCGTTACAAAATTTTTATTCTTGACGAAGCTCATATGGTAACTCCTCAAGGCTTTAACGCTCTTTTAAAAATTGTCGAAGAGCCTCCAGAGCACGTAATGTTTATTTTTGCCACAACTGAGCCAGATAAGGTGATTGGTACTATTCGTTCTCGTACACACCATTATCCGTTTAGGCTTGTTCCTCCAGAAGTAATGTCTCCATATTTGGAAGATATTTGCAAGAAGGAGGGCATTGAGCCTGCTCCTGGAGTGTTGCGTTTAGCGATGCGAGCTGGTGCAGGTTCAATGCGAGACACTCTTTCAGTATTAGATCAATTAATGGTTGGTGCTGAAAATGGTGTTATTGCTTTAGACTCTGCAGTAGCGTTACTAGGATTTACTCCTAGTTCGCTAATAGGAGAAGTTGTTGATGCTCTTATTAACGCTGATGGAGCTGCAGTTTATGACGTTGTAAGAAGAGTTATTGTTGGTGGATTTGATACGCGTAAATTTGTAGAAGATTTACTCGGCCGTCTCCGTGATTTACTGCTTATAGTATCTGCTGGTCAAAAAGCATCAGCTGGTTTCTTTAACGATATGGCGCCTGAAGATTTGGAAGATTTGCGTAAACAAGCAGATAAGTTAACTTTGGTTGATTTATCTCGTATGGCGCAAACTGTGAATAATGCATTTGCTGGTATGGCAAGTGCAGTTTCTCCTAGAATGAATCTTGAAATTTTGATGGCAAGATTATTAGCTGAGCGTGACGAAAAGATTAATGAATCTTCTTCTAAAACAGTTTCATCTAATTCTGCTTCGCATAATTCTTCAGTAAAGCAAACTAATAGTAGTGAAACTCATGAAAAACCTGCTGTAAGTCATTTTATTGGTTCAAAATCTAATTCCGATAATGCAAAAATAGAGCAGGAAGTTTCGCAAACTTCTACTAGTACTGTTAAAAAGCTAAGTGTTGACGAAAAGTGGGATCTAGTAGTAAAAGGACTTCCGGAAGACGTACGTGAATATGTTACGCGCAATAATGTGCCGGAAGTATCTCTTTCTAGCGACCAAAATGGTAGACAAAAATTAGTTTTAACTTTTGATCAGCCTATAAGTCAGCATGCTTTTGCACTCGCTTTGTGCGCAACAAGTCCTTACGAAGGTAAGAAAGTTCCTGTTGTTGTTATGCAAGCAGTAAGAGAAATTTTTGGTGCAGATACAATGATTGCGCCTGCTCCTGTTGCTTCAAACGGGGAAAGAGTTGAATCTGTGTCTCGAATGAGTCAAGAGGCACTTTCAAAAGTTAAACGCGAAGTGCTATTGCGAAAAACCGGTATTTCTACAGGAATAAATCTTAAAGAAAAAGCTAAAACGCAAGAAAAAAACGAAAATCTGGAAGAGAATAACACAACAACTTCTGATTCGGATTTTCTTCACGCTGATGGCTCCGCAGCATCAGTAGTTAATAATCAAACTGCGGAAAGTGCTGCTACTAATGCTCAAATATCGAGTGTAGATGATGATGCTTGGGCAGATATGTCATCTGTGCCGATGGCTGATGTTATGAGCATGCCGTTTAGTGAGCAAAAAGCTTTTAGCTCTAAACAAGAGCAAGAAAGCGTTGTAGCTAAAAACACTGTAGAAAATGCTTCTTCTGCAAATTACTCATCTATTACTCGTAATTTTAATAACGATGCTGCTAACAGTGGAGCGAATGAATCTGAAGTTGACTCATCTAAGCTGCAGGAAACTTCTTCAACTAAAACCATATCTACAGGAGCTGAAGAAGACGAATGTTCTATGGATGACGATTCGCTAGATATTTCAGCGAATGTAAACGTTGACGAACTAAAGCAGATTTTTGAAGTTAAAGCAGTAGAAGAATTTGCTGCAAGTGATCCAAAAAATCCAAAAAATATGGTTTTGGCAGCAAAAAAGAGGCAGGAGGAGTAATTCGTGCATAATGCATCGTCTTATGATGGCGCTATAGGTCGCCTTATTGACGCTTTTTCTAGTCTTCCTGGAATTGGGCCTAAAGGTGCGCAGCGAATCGCTTTTTATATTCTTTCTGCTCCAGATTCTGATGCTCAAATGCTTATAGAAGCAATTAATGATGTAAAAGAGAGCGTAAGATTTTGTGAAATATGCGGTAACGTGTGCGAGCAAAGCCCATGCGTTATTTGCGCAGACCCACGAAGAGACCATACAAAGATTTGTGTAGTAGAAGAGCCTAAAGATATTATGATCGTTGAGCGCACGCACGAGTATAAAGGTGTGTATCATGTGCTTGGTGGTGCTATTAATCCAATGGCAAATATCGGTCCAGGTGATTTAACAGTTACTAAACTTTTAGAAAGACTAAAAGATACGCAAATTAAAGAAATTATTCTCGCTCTTGACCCGAATATAGAAGGTGAAGCTACAGTTACGTATTTAGCTCGTTTACTTGAACCGCTTGGGGTTAATGTTACTCGTTTAGCAAGTGGTCTTCCTGTTGGAGGAGATTTAGAGTATGCGGATGAGATAACACTAGGTAGAGCTTTTGCTGGAAGACAAAGCGTTTAATTTAACGCAAACTGATGAAAGTGTTTTATGCGTATCTGAAACTTTATTAAAATAGAGCATAGTTGGTAATCTAATTTTGATATTGGTTGGTAAGCTTGTAACTCGTTTTGCGCGTTACCCGAGCTTAAGGGGTGAAAATTGGCGCTTATTGTACAAAAATACGGCGGCTCGTCAGTAGAAGATACTGAAGCAATACAGCGCGTAGCTAAGCGGATTCTTGACACTAAAGCTGCAGGTAATGATGTTGCGGTAGTTGTTTCTGCTATGGGAGATACCACAGATGATCTTATAGATCAGGCAATGAGTGTTAATGCTAACCCTCCTGCTCGAGAAATGGATATGCTGATGACTGCTGGCGAGAGAATTTCTATGAGCCTTCTAGCGATGGCAATTCATGCTCAGGGTTCTCACGCCTACTCTTTTACCGGTTCACAAGCTGGTTTTATGACTGATACTCAATTCGGTGCAGCTCATATTCGTGCTGTTAAACCAGATCGCGTACGTAGAGCACTAAACAAGGGTAGTGTCGCTATTGTTGCCGGATTCCAGGGTATTAGCGAAGTTGGAGACGATACTACACTTGGCAGAGGTGGTTCAGATACTTCTGCCGTTGCGCTCGCGGTTGCTTTAGGTGCGGATGTTTGCGAAATATACACTGATGTTGATGGCGTTTTTACTGCAGATCCTCGTATTGTTCCCACAGCTAAAAGAATTCCAGTTATTGATTACGATTCAATGTTAGAGATGTCGTCATGCGGTTCTAGAGTTCTTGCACTTCGTTGTGTAGAGTATGCGCAACGTTTTAACATGCCTCTTCATGTGAGAAGTTCTTTCTCTCATCGCAATGGCACATTAATTGTTCCTAAAGGCACAGATTTAAATAGTTTGCCGAATTTGGGTTGAATCTAAAACAAAGTTAAACGCAAAATAAAACGAAAATACGAAAATTAAAACTAATTAAAACGTACTCAACAAATAAGGGCGGTAAAAATGGTAAGTCAAGATATTCGTTCTACCATGGGTGACTTGTTCCCGGATTTGGGTCCGGAAGCACCTGTTATTTCAGGTGTTGCTCACGATCGTAGCGAATGCATGATTACGGTACGCGGAATTCCTGATATGCCTGGTATGGCTTCTAAAGTGTTTACTGCTCTTGCGAAAGCAGGAATTAACGTCGATATGATTGCGCAAGCTAGCGCGTCTACCGGTACTGCTGATATTTCTTTAACAGCTCCAAGTTCATCTTTGGAAGATATGCGTCGAGTGCTTGAAGAAGCGCATGGTGAGTTGCAATTCACTTCTATGGACGTAGATCCAACTGTAGGAAAAGTTGCGGTTGTTGGAGTTGGTATGAAAACTCAGTCAGGTTTGGCTGCAAAGTTCTTTAAAGCGCTTAGTGAACATAATATTAACGTGTTAATGATCTCCACTTCTGAAATTCGTATTGCTGCTCTTGTGCCAATTGAGCAGCTTGATGACGCTGTTCGCGCTTTGCACACGTCTTATGGATTGGACGCAAGTAAAATAGAAGCCGTAGTTTATGGCGGAAGCGGTCGCTGAAATTAGTCGAATCGCATATTTTGAAAGTTACGTAGAGAGTTTTATAAAGGTGAGATAGAGATGACAATTATCAATGAAATCGGCGTAAATGTAGCAGTTTTGGGAGCTACCGGTCAAGTTGGTATGGTAATGCGTCGCGTACTTGACGAGCGTGATTTTCCTGTTCGTGACTTGCGTTTTATGGCTTCTGCTCATTCCGCTGGCACTATTTTGCAATACCGTGGTAAAGACGTAGTTGTAGAAGACGTGGAAAAAGCTGATTTGCATGGTATTGATATCGCTATTTTTTCTGCCGGTGGTGGTACTTCCAAAGTGTGGGCTCCTCGCTTTGCTGAAGCTGGCGCAATCGTAGTAGATAATTCTTCTCAATGGCGTATGCATAATGACGTGCCGCTGGTAGTTTCTGAAGTAAATCCGGAAGATCTCGATAATATTCCTAGCGGAATAGTTGCTAATCCTAACTGCACAACTATGGCATGCATGCCTGTATTAAAGCCACTTTCTGATGCTTTTGGTCTGAAGCGTTTGATTGTATCATCGTATCAAGCTGTTTCTGGAGCTGGTCGCGCTGGTGCTTTGCAGCTTATGAATGAAGCTCAGGCTGCGCTAGATCAGGGTGCAGATAAGCTAGTTTTTGACGGAAGTGCAATTAATTTCCCTGAACCTACAAAAGTTGTTCGAACTATCGCTTTTAACGTAGTTCCGTTTATTGGCGCAATCGTTGATGACGGTTCAGAAGAAACAGACGAAGAGCAAAAGTTGCGTAACGAAAGTCGTAAGATTTTGCATTTGCCTAATCTTGCAGCTTCTTGCACTTGCGTGCGAGTTGGCGTTTTTACAGGCCACGGTATGAGCGTTAATGCTGAGTTTGAGCGCGATGTAACTCCAGATATGGCTCGAGAAGTATTGCGAGATGCTGCAGGAGTTGAACTTAATGATATTCCAACTCCACAGTTAGCTGCTGGTAAGTCAGCAAGTTACGTTGGTAGAATTCGTCAAGATCAAGCTGTAGAAGGTAGACGCGGATTATCTTTGTTTATTTCGAACGATAATCTGCGTAAGGGAGCAGCTTTGAACGCTGTGCAATTAGCAGAAATAGTAGCTAAAAAGCGACATTTTGTAGATTAATTTCCATACTGTTATGCTCGCGATTGTGTAAATCTTTGCGTAAACTGGAAACATGTCAATAGCATCAGAAGTAGTAAAGCAGCAGTTGAACCGCATTGTAGCTCTCGGATATCCGGATGTTGCGGATATGAGTGAATCGGATTTCAGAATTCTTGCTAATCCTCTGCTTAATGCGCTTGATAGTAGTAATCTTGGCGAGAATATTCTTCTTGTTCCTACTCGTAAACTTGTGTCTCCGGAATCACTTATTGCTAGAACTAGCATAAACCGTATGGCAGGTTTTACTACTATGCCGCCGAGAGATATTCTAAGTTTTCTTCCGCGCGATGATTTTGATTTCCAGAACGAGTCGTTTTATTTGGTAATTGAACCGCATATGGGCACTTCGTATTTGAATCGTGAACCAGATGTTGCTTTGAAACTAATTGATTCAGATGAGCGTTTGCCTCTTACTCTTGAAGAGGGATTGGCAATGGTAACACAGCACACTGATTGTTTAGAAAGCAAGAATGGTTTTAACTTGCTAGGTTCACGTAGTGCAGATGGTAGAGTTCCTAGTATTTGGATGAGCCAGGGTGCTCCTAGATTAGGATCGGTTTGGCCTAATTCTCGTCACACTTGGCTTGGCAATGCTTATTGTATTAAACGTTGCGGTGTATCATCTTTGGCTAATCTTTAATATGCCAACAAAAATATGTTGCACATAACGTGTCTGCTTGATGCGGTGCAATAATAATTCTAGTAATATTGTTTTATAATTATTTGCATAAGTTGGGTACTTGTTCAGTGATAAAGAGAGTGCATCGTGGCATATATAACGTTTGATCATGTGGTAAAAGAATATCCTTCTGGTTCTGGAGTCGTTCGTGCTCTTGATGATGCGAGTTTTACTGCAGAACTTGGTCAGCTTACAGTGATTTTAGGTGCTTCTGGCGCTGGAAAAACCACTGCGTTAAACATTTTGGGTGGCATGGATACGGCCACTAGCGGCAAGGTTATCGTAGGTGATTGTGACGTTACTAAATTAAGCGGACGCAGTTTAGTGCGGTATCGTAGAGAAGACATAGGTTTTGTTTTTCAGTTTTATAATCTTGTTCCAAATCTAACTGCTTTAGAAAATGTTGAGCTTGCTTCACAGATTTGTGCAGATCATTTTGATCCTGCGCAAACGTTAATTGATGTTGGTTTAAAAGATAGGCTTCATAATTTTCCTGCTCAACTTTCTGGTGGAGAGCAGCAGCGTGTGTCTATTGCGCGAGCTCTTGCTAAAAAACCGAAATTGCTGCTTTGTGATGAGCCTACCGGAGCTTTAGATTACGAAACTGGTAAAGCTGTTTTGCAACTTCTGCAAGATATTTGCCGTACAGAAGGAATGACAGTTCTTATTATTACTCACAACGCCGCTATAGCTCCTATGGCTCATAAAGTCGTACGTTTCCGATCAGGTAAGGTTATAAGCGAAACTGTACAGGAACATCCTAAGGCAATTGCAGATATTGAGTGGTGATGTGCTATGAGAGGCGGTAATCGAGTTTATAACAAGCGTACTCACTCTATACTTCCGATTGTATTTATTAGCGCTGTGAGAATGTGGGTTCGTGAGTGGCGAAGATTTTGCATATTAGCAGTTATAGCAATGCTTGGCGTTGCTGTTATGACAGGCATTTATGCTGGCTGCAACGATATGCTGCTTGGCGCGAATGATATGTACAATAATCTCCACTCTTACGATTTGCAAATTGCATCAACTCTTGGTTTAACTAAGGATGATGTTGACGCAATTAAAAAACTTCCGGGCATAAGTGAAGTTAGTGCGGAACGTTCGTGGAAGTCAACTGCACATCCTTTGAATGATGAAAATTCGTCTTATGCGATGAATATGGTTCAGTACAATCATTCAGATAACAAGTTAAATCGTTTGCATTTGTTACATGGTAGAATGCCAGCAAAATCTGGTGAAGCTGTTGTAACGCAACGATTTTTACACGATAGTGGATTGCGTATTGGCAGTACTGTAGTAGTTAGCGTGCAGAGAATTTTTCAAGATGCTAATTCGAAAAATTCTGAGTCTAAAAATTCTGAATCGAAAAACGAAAGTAATTCAAAAAGTGTTGAAGAGAATACTGAGGAAACTTATACTTTGCGAATTACTGGAAGTGTTCTAGACAGTAAAGATTTAAATAATCCTGACGGATACCAGTCTAAAGCTTTTAGAAATTCTGTTACGTCGCGTTATCCGATTTTTACTTCTGCGACCCCGAACAATGTAGAAAATCTTCCGTATACTGCAATATCTGTTCGTTTAAGCGATGCTCAACATGTGAATACTTTTTCACAGAAATACCGAGGGATTGTTGCTGAAGCATCTGAGCAAATTCGCAATAGTGTGCAATTTACTCGCGAAAAAGCTCGTCGTGAGCAAGTTATTAGCGAAAAGATTAATAGTATAGTTAACGGCATTATTGCCGCAAATCCTGCGCTAAATAAAGCACCTGAATCTGTATTAAAGAAAGCTCGTGAACAGATTCGAGAAAGCGTTGAGCCAAAAATTCAAAAAAGTGTTCCTCAAGCGAGATGGTATATTTCTACTCGTATATCAAATGACAGTTACGCTAGTTTGCGTTCCGACGTTTCCTCAATACAGTCACTTGGCTATGCTTTCCCGGCAGTTTTTCTTGTAGTTGCTATGATGATGAGTTTAACTGCTATGGCTCGCATGGTAGAAGAAGAACGAGGATTGATTGGTACTTACTTAAGTTTGGGTTATGGTCGTTCCGCTGCAGTAACAAGGCACGCTTTCTTCGCAATATTCGCTTGTTTTATTGGCGGCGGAATTGGCGATATTTTGGGCTTCTTGGCTATACCATCTTTGCTACTTAAGATTTTGCGCGGATTATACGCTGTTCCTGGTGTAGCTTTACGATACGACTGGCTTTATGGCTCGCTGTGTGTGCTCGCTTTTGTTATACCGGTTGCAATATGCACAATTGTTGTAAGTTGGAGAGAGACAAAACAGGTTCCAGCAGCGTTACTGCGGCCTAAATCTCCAAAAGCTGGAGCCAGAGTATTTTTGGAGAGATTGCCATTTATTTGGAATCGTCTTAGCTTCTTAAATAAAGTTGCGATACGTAATTTGGCTCGCTTTAAGGGTAGACTTTGCATGACTATTGGCGGAGTTGCAGGATGCACTGCGCTTATAGTATGCGCATTAGCATTAAACGATACTGTAGCAACCTTAGGATTACGACAGTATGAGGGAATTTACAAATATGATGCTATTGCAATTGCGGCTCCTGGCTCTTTCCAGAGTTTGAAGGAAAGTGTTGAGAAAGATAAGTCCAATAAGATTGTTGAATCAATGCTTCCGTCTTTTGTAAGTTCTGGAGAAATTTCTAAATATCAGGGAAATCAATCTAATAATGCATCTAAGCAACATAATGTTGAAGATTCTGAAAGCGTACAGATGATCGTCGTCAGAAATACGGATGCCTTATCTAAAATGGTTAGATTGCAAGATATTAATAATAATCTGAAAGAAATTAAATTAGACGACGAAGGCCCTCTTCTTTCACAAAGTGCAGCTACTTCTTTAGATATTTCTCGTGGTAATGAAATTACAATAACAAATACAAGTTTTAAGCGTGCAAGAGTGAAAGTTCGCGCTATAGTACGCAATCTTATTGGATCTAATATGTACATGACTTTGCGCTGCTACGAGCGTTTATTCGGAAGTAGTGGCGGTAAAGTATTGCAACCTAATGCACTTATGCTACGTTTGCGTGGAAACGACAAATTTAAAATCAAGTATGCTAATCAGATTGCAGACAGAGATGGTGTTCTAGCGGTGATGAATATTACTCGCATGAAATGCTCATTTAGCTTTGATTTGATGAATGCTGTTGTGGCTCTTATAGTTACGCTTGCTGCTGGCTTGGCTTTAGCGGTGCTTTTCACTTTAGCTAGTACGAATATTTCTGAGCGCACGCGAGAAATGGCAACTCTTAAAGTGTTAGGTTTCTACCGTAGAGAAGTGCATTTGTATGTTCATAAAGAGATGCTTACTCTCACAGTAATTGGCATACTTCTTGGTTTGCCATTGGGTAGACTTATTGCTGGTTTACTTACTGGTGCTTTGCGTATGCCGTCACTATATTTCGAAGTTGAGGTTGCGCCACTAAGCTACTGTATTGCAGGTTTTGCTACCTTAATATTCGCTTTAATAGTGCAGTTTGCAACGAACCCTGCGCTAGATCGTATTGATCCGGTTAGTTCGCTTAAAAGTGTCGAATAGTGAATATCAAAAGTTAGTATTTATGAGAGTTTAACTGAATAGTTAAGGGTTCCTATAAAATTGAAGGTTCGTGGTCGTTAAGAAACGGAGTTGTAGTTATGAGTAAAACAGTCAATAGCGGCGTAAATGCAGATTCTGAATTTGTGGAATCTACTGAAGCAGCTGGAAGTGACACTTCTCATAGCCAAAATTCTGAAGATAACTTTTGCGAAGATAGTGGCAACCAAGCGAACAAAATGGAGCGTAGCTTAACTAAGCGTCACGTGCAATTTATTGCTATTGGCGGAACTATTGGTACCGGTTTATTCCTTGGATCTGGAAAATCTATTAGCTTAACTGGCCCAAGTATTGTATTCGTTTACATTATTGTCGGTCTTATTATGTTTTTGCTTATGCGTGGCATAGGTGAACTCATGTATAGAGATCCAAACCAGCACACGTTTATAAGTTTTATTACGCGTTATCTTGGTAGAGGTTGGGGTAATTTTGCTGGCTGGTCCTACTGGATTGTACTAGTTCTTATAGGAATGAGTGAGATTACAGCCGTAAGTACTTACTGTGTTACATTTTTCCAAACTTTTAATATTGACGTAAGTCATTGGAAATGGCTTATAGAAGTTGTTTTCTTGGCTGCGCTTGTAGCGATAAATTTGGTTGCTGTTAAGCTTTTTGGAGAAACAGAATTCTGGTTCTCAATGATTAAAATTACGCTTATAGTTGCGCTTATTGTTACTGCTGCGGTTATGGTTGTTATTGGATATAACTATCCTGCAACTGTTATGCATGATGGTTCTTTGAGCCCAGCTGGGCATGCCGGCTTTGATAATATTTTCAACAGTTTCTCTTTGATGCCAAATGGTTGGCTTGCGTTTTTGATGAGTTTCCAAATGGTTTTCTACGCTTATCAGCTTATTGAGTTTGTAGGTGTTACTGTTTCTGAAACGAAAAATCCTCGCCAAGTTTTGCCAAAAGCTGTAAACGAGATTATTATGCGAATTTTAATATTCTACGTTGGTGCTCTTGTGGCAATTATGCTAATTGTTCCATGGCAGCAGTTTAAGGCTACGAACGCTGAAGGCTCATTCATGTCGCCATTTATTATGGTCTTCCAGTATGCCGGATTGCATTGGGCATCTGCGCTTGTTTTCTTCGTTGTGATTACGGCTGCATCTTCTGCGCTTAACTCTCTTCTTTACTCTGCTGGAAGACATATGTATCAGATTGCTCTTGAGTCTCCGTCTCCTTTGTTGGGTAAGTTGCGTAAGGTTTCTCATGCTAAAGTACCTGCTCGCGCAATCTTATTCTCTTCTTCTCTGATACTTTTATCTCCAATTATTAATTCAATTCCTGGAGTGCATGGAGCGTTTATAGTTTTTGCTTCTGCATCTTCTGCTGTAATTATTATGATTTACATACTTATTATGGTTACGCATTTAAAGTATCGTAAATCTGCTGATTTTATGCCTGATGGTTTTGTAATGCCTCATTACAAGCTTCTTAATTCCATCACAATTGCTTTCTTTGCGTTTGTGTATATGACTTTGTTTATTAGTGACGATACGCGTGCTTCTGCAATAGGTGGTTTAATATGGCTTGTGCTTTTTGGAGGATACTGCGCATTGCATGAGCATTGGCAGAATCGTGATTTAGCAGCAGCTTTAGGTAAATAGCAAATTTGAGTATTTTTAAATTTTGCTTTTAAACAAACTTTTGCAACTTCGTCTCACTACATACTTGCAATTTCTGTTATGCTTTTTGTGTGCGAATTATTGTTGCAGATTGTAGTGCTGAATATACAGGTAGATTAAATGCCACGCTTCCACTAGCTAAGCGTGTTCTTCTTATTAAAGCTGATGGCAGTGTTCTGATTTTTTCGGAACTTGGAGCGTATAAGCCGCTTAATTGGATGGTTGCTCCTTGCACTATGCGCATACTTCAAAAAGAAAATGGAGAAGAATCTGCTTCCAGCGAGCTTGCTGATGGTTGCGTTCTTCGTGTTGCTGCAGAAAAAAGTGATGATTTACTAAAAATTTCTTTAGAACACGTATACAGTGACAGTACTTATGACTTGGGTGAGGATCCGGGTCTAATTAAGGATGGCGTTGAAGATCATTTGCAGCGATATTTGGCTGAACAGATTGAGCGTATTGGAGATGGCGCAAAGCTTATTCGTCGTGAGTATCCGACTGCTATCGGCCCGGTAGATATTATGGCTCAGGATGCTGAAGGCGTACATGTTGCGATCGAGATTAAGCGTCATGGTGGTATTGACGGTGTCGAGCAGCTCACTAGATACTGCGAGTTATTGAATAGGGATCCACTTTTGAAGCCTGTTCGTGGCATTTTTGCTGCACAAACAATTAGCCCGCAAGCGCGAGTTTTGGCGGAAGATCGTGGTTTTACTTGCCTGATTCTTGACTATGATGATATGCGCGGTGTTGAATCCAACGACATTCTTTTGTTCTAAATCTTCGTGATTTTTCACCGTTTCGCAATTAGTACATGCTTACTTTGTATTAGAACGCTTCTGTTTTATATTTTTTAGATGCATAATCAAAAACCCCTCCATAAGGAGGGGTCTGCCATTCGCGAATTGCTAGTTAAAGTATTTTGCAAATACTTTGAAATTTGTGAATCTCACGAAGCGTAAAGAATATCAATTACGAAATAAAGAGTTGAATTTGCAGGAATTATTACGTTTCCTTGCGCATCCTTCTTGTCTTCCTTACCGTAACCATCTTCTGGTGGAATTGCCAAAAGAACTTGTGATCCCACTTTCTTTCCGGCTAAACCTTTAATCCATCCTGGAATTACTTGTCCGTCGAGCGAGAAGTCCGCAGGCATTCCGCGTGTCCATGACGAATCAAACTGATGTAGCTTGCCGTCCTTATCTGTAGTCCATCCAGTGTAATGAACGGTGACTGTGCTTTTCGCGCTCACTTCTTTGCCAGTTCCTTCAATCAAAGTTTGAGAAACAAGCTTTCCATCTGGAACGTAGTTGTTCTTATCTAAGGATGGGGCTCCAGATTTATCGAGAGTTACCTTCGGCAAATTTGCAGGAATGTCAGTTACAGCTTTACCAGTTGCTCTAGTTATTGCCTTTTCGACAGAAAGAAGAGTTAAAGCAACAACATACGGATCTTCTTTACCTTTTGCTGGAATTCCAAGTGCAATAGTAGTTCCAACAGGTTTTTTATTTATAACCGTGTAAGTCTGTTTATTCATATTTTTCTTATTTATGACTAGACTGCAATCGGGCTTATTTTTATCCCAAGTATTCGTAACCTCTTTGCCGGTTTTAGCATTATAGATAATGCCGTGAGAGCATACTCTTTCACCGTCTTTTACTTCTCTACCGTTTCCTCGCTGCAAAATTGCGTAAGAGTTATCAGGAACTTTTAGAGGAGCTTTGAAAGTAATCTTTGGTTTTTTAAATAAATCACCAGATGCGTTTATGCCTTCGATCAATTTCATTCCGGCTTTTTCTGCAGCACCGTCTCTCATAGAGTTGCTGTCATTGCCACAAGATGCAAGTCCTGCGCATAATGCTATTGCGCTTAAAACTGCTAATAATCGTGCTGTAAATTTTGTTTTTTGCATACGCTTACATTACCGCTTGATACTGATTTTATAGAAAAATATCATTGGTATGAAAAGATTGTAGAATAGTAAATGTTATGACCAAAAATGTGACTTATAGTATAAGTAAAAATGATAGTACTCAGCATGAGGAGAGAATTTGCATGCAGCAATCATCTAAACGTTCTCGACGTATGCGCTATATTATAGCCTCAATATTTGGAATATTGGCAGTGCTGAGTGTGACGTTGGGTGTAATGAATGCAACTGTTTGGAAACCAGAACAGGTCATTATAGCTCACGCTCGTGTGAGTGGGGCACAGTATATAGTAACCGACCCCGGTGTTATGAATCTTGTAGATAGTCGTGTTCGTATTTCTGCTGCAGTAGAAAAATCTCGCAAGCCTGTTTGCATAGCAGTCGGTTTAACAAAAGATATTAAAGGTTGGACTTCTGGGTCTTCTGTTCAGCATATTACTGGACTTAAAGATTGGAAAACTCTTTCGGTAAAACTTGTTAAATCTCAAGAAAAAATGAAAATAGATAAGCCGGAAGATCCAGACGTACCGTTTAAACAATCCGATATGTGGTCGGAAGCAAACTGTCAGCTTGGATTAGCGAAACTTTCTGCGGACGTGTCTGATTTTGTGCAATCTAGTAATGCTGCCTCTTATGATCATGCTGTTTCTATGGGAAATGTGGACAAAACTGGTAAAAACAAGAATGTTCATAATGATGATAAAGGCGCAAACAATCAAGCTTCAGAAGCTGCTCGTTCACAAAAATTAAATCATGCAATAATTATTGATCTTGGTTCTAATAATCGTGTAGCGCACATTGAAATGCGCTGGAGACGACACAGCATACCTGATTTTGTAACGCCATGGTATTTGACTGCAGCATTATTTGCAGTACTTATGGTTCTAGCAGCTACAGTATTTGCAATGTCGCCGCATCGCAGAAGAAATCAGCGTATTGTTGCAAAACGTAACGGTTCTTTGCGCGTAACTTCTGAGCGTCGTGAAGAAGTTAGTTTCTCAGAAGCCTTTGCTGGAACTATGGTTGGTTTATTCGGAAAATCCAATCACCACAAGGGTTCTGCTGGGGCTCATGCGCGTCACGGAACTAAACGCCATGTGTATTCACAATCTGATATCAATAACGCAAATACTGTTTCTATTTCAGTACGTACAAATGAGAATTCAGATAGCAATTCTGGTAATAATTCCGAGCATAGTTCGTCTAATTCTCTTGAAGATACTACAGTAATTTCTCCTGACGAACTTAAAGCATACTTTGCAAGATTAGCTAAAGAAGATGGAGTTAGTTTAACTGTCGACAGTACTACCGAAAAGTCTGATTCTTATAAAGATTCCAGCTTTGATAGTAAGAAGAATAATGACGAAAATGATATGCGCTCTAACGACTTTAAGAATAAGAAAACTCGCAAAACTAGCGCGCATGCTGTTCGTAAAAGTTTCGACAATAAACACAAAACTCAGGTAAATAGCGAAAATCAGCAAAATTCGTATGATTCTTCTAAAAACGTGACTGAAAAGGGCGAAGAGAAGAAAAATCATAATTCCAGTGGGAAAAATAACGAAGGCCGCAATACTCGCGAGTTTTCAAAACGTAGACTGAACGATGGCAATAATCGCAATTCAGGTAGCTCAAAGCGTGGCGAAAATAATACTAAAAATGGCAATGGGAATGCTAGTGAAACTGCTAACGGAACTACTCATGGAAGAAATCGTCGCAATTCAGGGAAAACTTACGCTAAAAGCGATGCGCGCGAACGCTCAAATGGTCAAAAATCTGATTCGAACGAATATGGCTACTATCGAAAAGGCACTCATCGTCAGGATAAATCCTATAGGCGCAACGAAAATTCAAAGAAAAATAGTGCCATTAATTCTATGAATAATCACTCAAAAAATAATTACGATAACCAAAGCAAAAGTAATCAAAATGAAAATACGCGTTATGGTCAGAGTAAACAAGATGCTTCTGCTGATGTACAACGCGATAAACGCAAGAAAACAGTGCGAAACAGCAACACAAACGGACAGAGGAAGGCGTGAAAATATGCGGAGTAAAGTGCGTGGAATGTTTCGTAAAACATTGTCCTGCTTGTCTATTTGTTTGGTTTCTACTATGACTTTGAGCTTAACTGCATGTAATGGTCAAGTACCAAAACCGTCTGAGACTCACGCTTCTAAAGAAATTCCAGACGTAACGCTTTTTAAAGAAAAAGATATTCGTCTTGGAATATTGCGAAATTTGGAGAAAGCTAGCGAAACTCGCAATATTTCTGATTTAAATCGTTATTTGAGCGGCCCAGCTTTAGATATTAGGGCTAGTGAATTAACTGTTGCTGCCGCTACAGGCAATCTAGATCCTAAAACTACAATTCCTAAAGCGGTAGCGCAGTCGATTGTGCCTGTTAATTCAGACTGGCCGCGCGATGTAATAACTATTACTACAACAACAAAAGATCAGCAATCTAGGCGTTTGCTTGTTATAAGGCAGCAGAGAGCTAAGACTAATTACAAATTGTGGGCTGTAGCTAGACTTTTCCCAGGAGTTCATCTTCCAAAGTTTGCTGTGCCATCTATAGGTTCAGTAATGGGCAAGGTTGACGATAAGGGCTTGATTATGACCCCTAAAGATGCTGTTAGTGCATATGCTGATGTTCTACAGCATGGGAATAATAGCAAGTTTGCAAAAAACTTTGATAAAGATTATTTGCGTTCGAAACTTGAAGAACTTAGCAAAGCTGTTCAAGAAGGATTAGAGCGAAACAATGGTTCGCAAGAGCAAATTTTTACACCTTCTGAAAATCAAATAAGTTCTATGAGAGCTAGTGATGGAAGTGAACTTGTGGTCGCGCGCATTGATTCCGTGTGGACTCGTGTTGCTGGAAGTGGACGTCAATCTCGTCCTGCTTCTGATGAAGAAAAAGCTCTTTTTGGAGACTCTCAGGCAAAAGGAACTATAAAAGTTACTTATGCGAATGTTATTGCGCTAGTAATTCCTCCTGCAGGATCAAATATGAAAATTATGCCTGTTGGTGCAGAACGGCAGCCAATTAAAGTTGAAGCGCTGTGATTAATAAATAATTTGTGTTTTTTAACGTAATTAGTAAGCATTAACAAGTGAGGTAATAATGGTAAATGAAAATCGACAAACTATGAATCCAGGAGGGTTTTCTCTTGCTGGAGCAGTCGATTTAGAAGGTGTAAAACGTCGTGTAGAAGCACAGGCTAAGCAGTCAGCAAAGTTAGCTTCTGGCGAAAATGTTCCTCGCGCGCCTAAAGCTGGTGGTTACGTTATTGATGTTAATGATCAATCGTTCCAAGCCATGGTTCAGACTTCAGTTAGTTTCCCTATAGTGTTACTCGTATGGCAGTCGAATGATGAAACTTCGTTTGATGTTGCTACAAAATTAGCCGAAGCTGTTAATTCACTTGATGGGCGTATGCAGCTTGCGCGTATAGATGCAGATTCTAGTCCTTCAATAGCTCAAGCCTTGCGTGCTGAGCAATTTCCTGCAATTTATGGTCTTATTGGTGGTAGGCCTATGCCTATATCGCAAGGTTTGCCAAGTGATGATGAACTGAATCAGATTTGCACTGCGATTTTGCCTCAACTAGTGCAGGTTGCTGAGCGATCTGGAGTTGCTGGGACTGCGCCTTTTGTAGAAAAAAATGACGATTCTGATTCTAATTCGAGTACTTCTGACGATATTGAGAATAAATCTGAAGAAATTCCTCCTGCTCACGAACGCGCTCATTCGCTTGCTTTGCAAGGAGATTATGCTGGAGCTGCTGCTGAGTATGCGAAAATTGTTGAGGAAGATCCTCATGATGTTCTTGCTGTGCGTGAGCATGCGAAAGCATTACTTCTTGCTCGCAATTCCGATACGGATGTAGCTGCTGTTCGTAAAGCTGCTGGAGATGACCCGAATAGTGTTGAAGCGCAGCTTGCTGTGGCTGATGTAGATATGATTGACGGTCATATAGATGATGCGTTCAGTCGTTTGCTTGATTTCCTGGCTGCAGGACATCGTGCTGATGCGGAAACGGTTCGTTCTCGCATGCTTGAGTATTTTGCTATGCTGCCTGCAGGAGATGAGCGTTTAGCTCGCGCTCGACGTCGCCTGTCTGTGCTTCTTTACTGAGTTGTGCTTTTACTGAGTTTGTGAGAAGGACGGTTAGTTTATAACACTATATTCCAAAAGATAATGAAAAAAGCCAAGAACCACAACAATCGTGAGAATTTTGTGTGATTCTTGGCTTTTTAGTAGCGGGGCATGGATTTGAACCATGGACCTCTGGGTTATGAGCCCAGCGAGCTACCGAGCTGCTCCACCCCGCGTCGGCTACTTTTAGCAGCTCTATCTACAATAGGTATAAATTATAATTTGTCAACTTCGGCGTGTCTTTTATCTCTATGGGTATCTGATAACGTCCTCTTTTTAAAGTTGCCGTGCGTGTGAATATAATAATCACATGCCTATTAAGATTCCTGAAGGTCTCCCAGCTCGAGACATACTTGATGATGAGCGTATTTTTGCACTTGAACGTCCAGAAGCAGAACAGCAGAGAGTTAGGCCACTCAGGATTCTGATTTTGAATCTTATGCCAAAAAAAATCGAGACAGAAACGCAACTTTTGCGTCTTATATCAAAATCGCCTTTGCAGGTTGATGTCGATTTTATGAAAACTTCTACGCATACGTCTACTCATGTTAGTGCTGATCATTTAGTGAAGTTTTACGAAAATCTTGATGCGTTGAAAAACAATTATTATGACGGTTTTGTTGTTACTGGTGCTCCAGTTGAACATATGAAATTTGAGGATGTTGATTACTGGCAGGAATTTACGCAGATTCTTGATTGGGCTTCTACTCATGTTTTTTCAACAATGTATTTGTGTTGGGGAGCGATGGGTGCTCTTTATTATCGATACGGCGTAAAAAAGCATGTATTAAGTGAGAAAATTTTTGGAGTATTTCCGCAATATCTGCAAGACGAGTATTGTTTTCTCACTAACGGTTTTGATGAGATAGCGTTACAGCCGCATTCTCGTGTTGCAAGTGTTGATATTGACGATATTGCTGCAAATAGTCAGCTTCAGGTGCTTACTTGTGGTCCTGAGTCTGGTCCTGGATTAGTTGCTACTCGTGATTTTTCTGAAGTTTTTGCTTTAGGACATTGGGAGTATGGGAAGATGACACTTGCTCAGGAATATGAGCGAGATATGGCGAAAGGATTAAGTAATGTTCCTTTCCCTAAAAACTATTTTCCTCATGATGACGCAAGTTTGGAACCGCTTTTTGCATGGCGTGCGCATGCGAATTTGCTGTGGCGTAACTGGCTTAACTGGGTATACGAAACTACGCCTTACAATTTAGTTGATATTCCTCAGTTGCGTTCTACTGGAAAGTTGGGTACAGATAGATCTATACGTCACGAGCCAGCTTCTCCGCGTTCCGATGACTTCCGCCCGTTTGTGAATGGTGGATATGGGGTACAGGATTAAAGGTGCAGGATTAAAAATTGGAGTGCTTGGGGCTGCGATATCGCTTTGCGAGTGTCGAACTTTTTTCAGTATTTTATTTCTTTTTTACAGAAAAAGGTGAGTTGTCCACTAAATTTTATGAAATTTATGACATTTTTTAGAAAAATTAACAGTTTTAGTGAGTTAAGTTTGTAATAAGATATGTCAGCCACAAATTATGTACATACACAGAGTAGAATCAGCTTTTAGATGTATTTTTCGTTTCGTGCCCCGCGCTTTGCGAAATAGATAGTCTAGTTGATATGTAATGCCGTTAGATGAATGAATTGCATGTGTGAGAATAAACGGCATTGTTGTGAAGGCGTGTGAACGAGTTGCTATAAGGAGGCACTTATGGATGGAATGGTTGATGTTTTGCTGAGGACTACCAATGTAGCTTCAGCAGTGGCTTCGTCTGGACCAGAATTGCCTAATATTGGCGAGTTTTTGCCTCCAGAGATTTTGTTCCAGGGCACACCGTTTGCCATGAACCGCATTATTTTGGTGCGTGTGCTTATGGCTGTAGTCGTTATGATTATTTTCGGCATTGGTGCCGCTCGCGCGAAGTTAGTTCCAGGAAGATCCCAAAGTGTGCTGGAAATCTTAATGGACTTTGTGCGCTACAACATCGTTTACGAAATGATTGGCGAGGAACGTGGCAAGCGTTACGTGCCAATGATGTCTACACTTTTCATCACGATTTTCTTCTTTAATCTTTGTTCTGTGATTCCAGGATTAAATATGGCTGCAACCGCAACCATTGCTGGTCCGTTGGTATTTGCTTTGTGGGTTGTGTGTCAATATCTTCTTGCTGGCATTCGTGAAAAAGGTTTTTTGCGATTCTTCCGTGAAGCGTTGTTCCCAGCGGGCGTGCCATGGCCGATTTACTTCATTCTTTCGCCATTGCAGCTCATAGAATTAATAATTGTGCGACCACTTTCGCTTACAATCCGTTTGTTTGCGAATATGATTGCTGGCCATTTGCTGGTGGCCACTTGCTTAGTATTCACCAATTTCTTTGTGGTGGATTCCAGCAATAAACTCCTTGCCTTCGGCGGTGCTTTGTGGCTGCTTGGTGGCATTCTGTTTACCCTATTCGAAATTATGGTAGCTGGTTTGCAGGCGTTTATTTTCACTGTGCTTGCTTCTGTCTACATTTCGGAAAGTTACCCGGAGGAAGAAGAAAAGTCTGCTGTTGCTGTTGCTTGATAGCATAGCTTAAATCTTCAGATTTTACCCATCTTACGGGTTTATACTGGTTACTGTTTTAACAGAAAGGAAACCAATGAATAATATCATCGCTCTCGCAGGTTTGGTCGGCAACCTCAGCATTCTTGGCTTTGCTGTCGCAACAATTTCTCCTGCACTTGGTATGGCAATAGTCGTTGCTAAAGCTATGGAATCTACTGCACGTCAGCCAGAAGTTGGCAACCGTATTCAGTTGTTCATGTTCGTTGGCTTGGCATTTATTGAGGTTCTGGGCTTGCTCGGATTCGTTGCCTACATTATGGGAAAGTGAACCGAACGAAACAACTCGTTCCAGCACAAATATAAAAGTGTTGAGGGAATAGAAAGGACAAGCCATGGCACATGCATCTGAGAGTAATGGTTTGGCGTTGTTCTTGCCTGAGCCTTATGACTTAGTGTGGTCGTTAGTTGTTTTGGTAGTTCTTGCAGCGTTTTTCTACAAGTTCGTTATGCCTAAATTCCAGGCAATTCTTGATGAGCGTGCAGAAAAAATCGAAGGCGGAATGGCTAAAGCAGCGAACATGCAGCATGAAGCTGACGAATTAAAAAGTCAGATGGAAGAAGAGCTTGCTCAAGCTCAAGCTGATGCTGCAAAAACTCGCGAAGAGGCTCGTGCGGAAGCTTCAAAAATTATTGGCGAAGCTAGACAACGCGCTGAAAAGGATGCTGCAAAAATCATTAGTGAAGCGCAGCATTCCATTGAGGCTCAGCATAAGCATGCCATGTCCAGCCTCCAAGGAGAGGTATCGGTTCTTGCAGCAGCATTGGCTGGCAAGATTCTTGCGTCCAAGCTGGATGACGATACTGTAAGCTCCAAAATTATTGATCATGTGATTGATGAAGTTGGAGAAGATAAAAATTCGGATCAAATCAAGTAAGTACTAATATACAAAATTTAATAATTGCAAAATAAAAAATAATTTGCGCTTTTATTTGTTTTGTATTTATTGCATTACTTCGTTTTACAGAAATGAGGAGGTAATAATGCCAGAAAAGGCATCGCGTGCAAACGATAGTTTGTCGCGTTCTTCTCTTGCGCAGGCCATCTCAGATGCGCACGATGAAGCGCAGCGCATCGCTGACGAGCTTTCGTCAATGATGGAGATGATTGATAAGTATCCTGAGCTTTCTGATGCGATTACCGATCCGAATAGATCTTCGGAAGATAAGTCTCGCCTAATTGACGAGCTTATTGGAGGTAAAGCGCACCCTGTCGTATTGCGCATTATGCATTATCTAGTAGGAACGTGGCATGGTGGTGCTGAAAGCGGTAAAACAGGTAGCTTTGGCGGCGCTTGGTCGGGATTTGAGCGTGAAGCTGGCGAAACATTGGTTACTGTCACTACTGCTCAGCCGCTTACAGATAAGCAAATTAAGCGTTTGATTGAAATCTACAGTGATAAGTTGGGTCATCGTGCATACATTAACCCAATTGTGGATCCAAACGTGCTTGGTGGCATGCGTATACAAATCGGTGATCAAATAACCGATCGCACCATGTTGATGCAACTAAAGCAGTTGCAACGTTCTGCGCGCAATGGCGCTTGGACACAGGCAGTGAAGTAGTAAATTAAGGAGAATTATGGCGGAACTATCTATTGATCCCGCCCTGATACGCAAGGCGCTTGACGGGTTTGTTGACTCGTACAAGCCAACAGACATGCCAACGCAAGAAGTTGGCTATGTTGTTACGGCTGGTGACGGCATTGCGCACGTAGCTGGATTGTCCGGCTGCATGGCAAATGAGCTGCTCACATTCGAGAACGACACCTTGGGCCTTGCATTCAACCTTGATGCACATGAAATCGGCGTAGTTATTCTCGGTGATTTCACTGGTATTGAGGAAGGGCAGGAAGTTTACCGCACTGGCGAAGTATTGTCAGTGCCGGTTGGTGACGCTTATCTTGGTCGTACCGTTGATCCTTTGGGTAATCCAATCGATGGTTTGGGTGCGATCGAGTGCAGTGAGCGTCGTATTCTTGAAGCCCAGGCTCCAGACGTTATTCACCGTCATCCAGTTGACGAACCTTTGTCTACTGGTTTGAAGGCTATTGACGCAATGACCCCAATTGGTCGCGGCCAGCGTCAGTTAATTATTGGTGACCGCCAAACCGGTAAGACTGCAATCGCAATCGATACGATTATTAACCAGCGCACAAACTGGGAAAGTGGCGATCCAAAGAAGCAAGTTCGCTGCATTTATGTAGCAATCGGTCAGAAGGGCTCAACTATCGCAGCAGTGCGTCAGAGCCTTGAAGAAGCAGGTGCTATGAAGTACACCACAATTGTGGCAAGCCCAGCTTCTGATTCTGCAGGTTTTAAGTACATTGCTCCTTACACCGGTTCTGCAATCGGTCAGCATTGGATGTACAACGGCAAACATGTTTTGATTGTTTTTGACGATTTGTCGAAGCAAGCAGAAGCATACCGTTCAATTTCTTTGCTTCTTCGCCGCCCACCTGGGCGTGAAGCTTACCCAGGCGACGTGTTCTACTTGCATTCTCGTCTGCTTGAACGTTGCGCTAAGCTTTCTGACGATTTGGGTGGCGGTTCTATGACCGGCCTTCCAATTATCGAAACTAAGGCAAACGACGTTTCTGCATACATTCCAACCAACGTGATTTCCATCACCGATGGTCAGATATTCTTGCAGTCTGATTTGTTCAACGCAGGTCAGCGTCCAGCAGTAGACGTTGGTATTTCCGTGTCTCGTGTTGGTGGTGCTGCTCAGTCTAAGGCTTTGAAGAAAGTCTCTGGTATGTTGAAGATTTCTTTGGCTCGTTACAAGTCTTTGGAATCCTTCGCAATGTTTGCTTCCGATTTGGATGCAGCTTCAAAGGCTCAGCTTACGCGTGGCGCTCGTTTGACCGAGTTGCTTAAGCAGAAGCAGTTCTCTCCTCGCTCTATGGAGCAGGAAGTGGTTTCTGTGTGGGCTGGTACACACGGCAAGCTTGACGATATTCCTGTGAAGGATGTTTTGCGTTTTGAAGACGAATTGTTGGATTATCTCGATAAGGGAACTGACATTTTACAAGTAATTCGCGATACTGAAGATTTCACTAAGGAAACTGAAGCTAAGCTTGATGCGGCCATTGAAGATTTCCGTAGGACGTTTAAGACTTCTGTTGGCAAGCCTTTGATTGTAAAGGATTCGTTGCCGCCGGCTGAAAATCCTGCTCCTGTTGAAAAGGAACAGCTTGTAGCTAAGCCAAAAGCAGATAGTCGCGAGCCTGAGGGGAAGTAGCGTATGTCCTCCCAACTTGCATTGAAATCGAGAATTATTTCCACGCAGTCTTTAGGTAAAATCTTTAAGGCTCAGGAAATGATTGCGTCTTCGCATATTGCTAAAGCGCGAGATATTGCGCTTAATGCTAAGCCTTATAGCGACGCAATTTTCGATGCCGTGCAGGCGTTGGTAGCTCATCACGAAGCAAATATTAAGCATCCTATTTTCGGTAAAGAACATGCCGGCAATCGCGTAGCAGTTCTAGCCCTTACTTCTGATCGTGGCATGGCAGGTGCTTTTACGTCTTCGATTATTCGTGAGACTGAAGCGCTTTTAGCTAAGCTTGATGCCGAAGGTAAGCACGCGGAGCTGTACGTGTATGGTCGTCGTGGAGCTACATACTACAAGTATCGTAATCGTGATGTGGCAGGTACTTGGGAAGGTTCTACTGACCATCCTGACGTTACTATTGCTGAAAAGATTTCCGATACTTTAATGGATGCTTATATGACTCCGGAAGCAGAAGGCGGAGTTTCGGAACTGTATATTGTTTTCACCGAGTTTATTAATATGGTGAGGCAAAAAGTTCGTACGTTGCGTATGCTGCCAGTTGAACTTGTTCCGTTGAAGGATGGTGAGGAGTTTGCTATGCACCGTCCTGATTACGAAGCAGCTTCTGGACCTTCAGCATCACTGTCGTCTACGAGTGCAGTTTCAGCTCGTGAAGAGGCTGTGAGTCGCAGCAATCCAGAAGCTGTTGAGTATTGCTTCGAGCCAAGTCCGGATGAAGTGCTGGATGCTGTTTTGCCGAAGTATATTCAGTCTCGTATTCACGAGTGCTTACTTACTTCTGCTGCTTCTGAAACAGCAAGTAGGCAGAACGCTATGCATACGGCTACAGATAACGCCCGCAATTTGGTAGATGATTTGACTAGAAAGCTCAATGCTTCACGTCAGGCATCTATCACTCAAGAACTTACCGAGATTATCGGCAGCGCTGATGCGCTGAATAATGAGGAGGATTAGGAGCATATGGCTGAAAATCAGACCACAGCGCCTCCAGAAGCTGAGCAGGAGGTCGATCCAACAGCTGGTCGCGTAACCCGCGTTCAGGGTTCCGTGATTGACGTTGAATTCCCGGTCGGCTATCTGCCGGATATTTACAATGCTCTCAAGGTCGATATCAATACCGTTGGTAATACGGAAGGCGATACCGTTCATGAGATTACGCTGGAAGTTGAGCAGCACCTTGGTGATTCAACCGTGCGTGCAGTTGCGCTGAAGCCTACTGACGGCTTGGTTCGTGGAGCTTTAGTACGAGACACTGGCGGTCCTATATCGGTGCCTGTTGGTGATATCACTAAAGGTCACGTTTTTGATGTCACTGGCAATATTTTGAATGCTAAGCCTGGTGAAAAGCTTGAAGTAACCGAGCGTTGGCCAATTCATCGTAACCCACCTGCTTTCGATCAACTTGAGTCTAAGACTCAGATGTTCGAGACCGGTATTAAGGTTATCGATTTGCTTACACCTTACGTTCAGGGTGGAAAGATCGGTCTGTTCGGTGGCGCAGGTGTTGGTAAAACCGTGTTGATTCAGGAAATGATTCAGCGCGTTGCACAGAATCACGGTGGTGTTTCTGTATTCGCTGGCGTTGGTGAACGTACTCGTGAGGGTAACGATTTGATCGGCGAAATGGCTGAAGCTGGTGTTTTGGAGAAAACAGCACTTGTCTTCGGTCAGATGGATGAGCCTCCTGGGACTCGTCTTCGTGTGCCTCTTACCGCTTTGACCATGGCTGAGTACTTCCGCGATGTGCAGAATCAGGATGTGTTGCTGTTTATTGATAACATATTCCGCTTTACTCAGGCTGGTTCTGAGGTGTCCACTTTGCTTGGTCGTATGCCTTCCGCAGTTGGTTATCAGCCAAACTTGGCTGATGAAATGGGTGCGTTGCAGGAGCGTATTACTTCTACGCGTGGCCATTCCATTACGTCGCTTCAGGCTATTTACGTGCCTGCAGATGATTACACTGACCCGGCGCCTGCAACAACATTTACGCACTTGGATGCTACTACTGAGCTTTCGCGTGATATTGCTGCTAAGGGTATTTACCCGGCTGTGGATCCTTTGGCTTCTACTTCTAGAATTTTGGATCCGCGCTACGTTGGACAGGCTCATTACGATTGTGCAAACCGCGTGAAGGCTATTTTGCAGCGTAATAAGGAGCTTCAGGATATCATCGCTTTGATTGGTATTGATGAGCTTGGCGAGGAAGATAAGACTACAGTGAGCCGTGCTCGTAAGATTGAGCAGTTCCTTGGTCAGAACTTCTACGTTGCTGAAAAGTTCACTGGTCGTCCAGGTTCTTATGTTCCAGCTGATGAGACTATTGAGGCGTTCACTCGTATTTGCAATGGCACTTACGATGAGATCCCTGAACAGGCGTTCTCTGGAATTGGCGGTATTGATGATCTTGAGCGTCGCTGGCACGATATGAAGCAAGAGTTTGGTGAGTGATTATGTCAGAAAAGCAAGTAAAATCGCTGCACGTAAGTGTGGTGGCAGCCAGGCATCCTGTGTGGGAAGGTGATGCAAAGTTTGCTATTATTCCTTCGGTGAATGGCTCTATGGGCATTCTTCCTGGGCATGAGGCTGTGCTTGCGTTGATTGATCACGGTTTTGTTAAGGTCGACGATTTGAAGGGTGTGCGTCACGTTTTTAAGGTTACGGACGGATTCTTTTCTGTTGACTCTGACAATATTACGATTGCTGTTGAGCACAGTTGCAACGTTGATAAAGACGGCAATGTGTTGCCTAACGCTAAAGTGATTTAGGCTTACGTATAAGTAAAAGTAAGCTGCTGAAAAGGCAGAAGTTTTGGGTATTCTCAAGCTTCTGCCTTTTTGTTTTTATCGCTCGCTTGTAAAGAAAATAGATCTCAGTGGCGAAACACTGTTACTAACTCAGTCAACGAACTGAGAAAGTAACAGTAATCGCCCAAACACCGTTACTAACTCAGTCAACGAACTGAGAAAGTAACAGTAATCACCCAAACACCGTTACTAACTCAGTTAACGAACTGAGAAAATAACGCTCACAAGCGAAGCGCCGTGTTTGTTTCGAGCAGCCACTGCTGCGTTGCTTACGCTGAAACGAGTGGCGTAATGTTGCCGATGTTTGTTGCGCTTGCGTGGATTCGTCAAATCGCAAAGTGTGCTGTGAATGAAATGTGGCGTAAATAAAGTGTTCCGTAACGGAAATGTTTAGTAATCAAAATGTATTGCGCATAGTAAAATAGTGCATAGTTGTTTTTGATTTGTGTGTGTGGTAGGGAGAAGAAATGATTGATAAAGAAATGCAACGTAGACGTCAAGAAAATTTGGGTCTTGCAATAGCTTCAGGCAGGCTTGAAGGTAATTCGCCTTCAAAAGAGTTTCTTTATGACGCAAATCAATATGCTAAAGGTTTTATAACCAGTGACGAATTTGTTGATAGAATGCGTTCTAGGTATAATGTAACGGATTAAGTTATTGGGTTGTGTGCGTAATGGAAAGAGTTTTTGATCCATATCTTATTCCTCACACAAGGGTATTAAAGAACAAGTCTAATATAGATAATCAGATTGAATTAGATAAATATGAGAACGATGCTGTTCTTACAAGATGCTCTATTTTGTACGAAAACTTGCCACATGCTGAAGGAACTGTTAAGCAATTGCAGTGGATTCATCATTATCTTTTTCAAGATGTTTACGATTGGGCTGGTCAGATTCGCACTATAGATATGACTAAAGGCGGCGGCGAGCCGTTTCATCCGCTTGAATACATGGGCGTTGGGATTCGTTACTGTGAGCAGACGCTTAAAAATGATAATTTATTGCAAGGTTTATCTATTGATGAGTTTATTAGTAAGCTAAGCGTAAATTACAATAATTTTAATGTTTTACACCCATTTCGTGAGGGCAATGGTAGAACGCAGCGCGTTTTTTGGGATATAGTTGCGCGAGATGCTGGATACCATTTCGATTGGGGATTAATAACGCAGCGCATCAACGACAAAGCTTCAATCCAGGCCAAAGATACTAACGATACAAAGCTTCTTGAAGACATGTTTCACATTATTACAAAGCCTTTGCAGGTTGAGCTTTTAGCTCAGCAGCAGTTTGTGCATCTTGTTGAAGAGGAATACGAATATTTGCCGAATGTGGCTAGTGTTTTGCAAGATAGGGATTATGCGGCGTATAAAACGCGTTATGGCATAGATTGATTAGAGCTTTCGTTCGCGTTCGCTTGTTTGCGTTCGCGCGCGAATGCTCTTTTCTTTTGTGTTTTGCGGATTTTTGTGTGAGCTACATGCAATATCATTCGCGTTTTGCTCAGTTTGCGTTAAGCAGCCACTGCGCTATGTCTATTACGCGTATTCCTTCAATGTCGTAAGAATCGTGGCGAGTATTTGCAAGTAGGATTTTAGGGTAAGCATCTTTTATTGCTTTTAGTGGCGAAAGCTCTCGCTCTAACGTTGCATCGTCACTAATGTTGTCTGAAACTTGAATATAAAGCTTCTCACTCGATTTTACTGCTACAAAATCTACTTCTTTTTGGTAAAGTTTACCAACGTAAATTGAGTATCCTCTTCGCATAAGCTCAAGTGCCACAATATTCTCGTACGCTCTTCCGTAATCCATATTGCGAGTTCCCAGAATTGCGTAGCGAAGTGCAGTGTCTGCTAAATAGTATTTTTCGTTTGTTTCTAAATATTTTTTGCCTCGAATATCGTAACGTTTTATTTTATAAAACATGAACGCATTGCATAAATATTTTAGATAATTTCCTACTGTTACGTGCGTTGTTTCAATCTGATTCTGCTTAAGTATTGAGCTTACATTGTTTGCAGTTGTGAGATTTGCAATATTATCCATTAAAAATTCGCATATTGAGTCAAGAAGTGACACTTCTGATATTGCGTATTTGTCTACTAAATCGCGTTTAACAAGAGTTGTATACACGTTTTTTATGTACGCTTGCGCATCGTCTTGGTTAGCGTAAACGTATGATCCTGCAAGTCCGCCATGTTGTAAATACCTTTGCAAAGCATCGTTAAAGTTGCTTGTTATTTCAAAGTATTCGCAATATTCTGCAAAGCTGAAAGGGAATATTGGTATTTCAATAAATCTTCCGCTAAATAGTGTTGCAAGATCCGAGCTAAGCAAGAATGCATTAGATCCCGTTAAGTAAATATCGTATTTATTACTATTGTGAAGGCTATTAATCGCAAGCTCAAATTTTGGGCATAATTGCACTTCGTCGATCATAAGAACGTTGTACGCTTCGGGTATGTAACGGCTTTCAACATACGCAAAAAGGTTTTTGTAATTTTTCAGATTTTCGTAATTTAGGTTATTGAAGTCAATGCTGATTATGTTAAGTTCTTGGTTATTTGACGTACCTTGCTGTTGTAGCGTGTTTGGAAGTTGCGCGTGCTTTGCCGACGCGTAAAGTTTGCTACTTTGATTACTGTAAGTGTTTTCTAAATACGTGCGGTAAGCGCGCAGTAACTCTGATTTTCCACTGCGTCGGATTCCGGTAATGATTTTTATATCTGGTGTGCCTTTAAGCCGCTTTAGGCGATTTAAGTAATCCGTTCTCTCAATGAGTTTCATTTCAATCGCCTTTCGTATTCAAAATCGTAGTATTTTTTGCTTTTGAAAGCAGATTCGTTTTTTAACTTTCAATACTTTAATTTTATTTTACTTTTGAAAGTATTATATCATTTTCACTTTCAGAACTGTAATATTTTTTCACTTTTGAAAGTGGATCGTCTTGTATAAAGTCCAAAGTTTGAGTTATCGATGACTTAAACTTCTAAAAATCCAAAGTTTAGGTCATGAATAACTTAAACTTGTAAAAAATCGAGGTTTAAGTCATAATATTTATAAGATTCGTAAGATTTATAAATTTATGATTCTGGAATCTTGTAATTCTGCAATCTTATAACTGTGTAATCAACGTAAGCATTGTTTTAAGAATTGCTAAATTTTCTAAAGCGGAGTAGGGGCTTATTATGGTAAATTCGCAAAATCAGCTACTTGAAAGCGCAAATATGCCAATGCGCAGTAATAGCCCTGCAATAGTCGGCAAAAATATTAAAAATCGCGATATTTACCTTAATCAGCTTATAGCTTTCAAAGATACAGAGCCTGTAAAAGTTGTTACGGGCATTCGCCGATGCGGCAAGTCAACTCTGCTTAAGCTCATGCAATCGTACCTTCTTAACTCTGGAGTTGAGCAAAATCAAATTATATCTATAAACTTTGAGTCGCTCGAGTTTCAAGATATGAGTTATAAAGACTTGTACAATTACGTTAAAAATAGGATTGAATCCAGCAGTATTGAATCCCCTGATAGTGAGTCTTCTAGTATTAAGCATCCTAAAAAAACGTATCTTTTCTTTGATGAGCTGCAGCGTATCGATCGTTGGGAAGATGCAATTAACTCGTTTCGTGTAGATTTTGATTGCGATATTTACATAACTGGATCTAATGCATATCTGCTTTCTTCTGAGTATTCAACGTACTTGTCTGGACGGTACGTGGAAGTGAAAATGTATCCGCTTTCGTTTAAAGAGTTCGTTGATTTTCAGGATTATTCCATTGAAGAATATAAGTCTCCGCTCGGCGATCTGAAAAAAAGAGCAGTGAATGCTAATGGTGGTAGTGTAGAGCTTGATGACTTGTTTGCAGCTTATATGCGTTACGGCGGTATGCCTGCAATTTGCGATATTGCTTTAGAATCAGGTTTTAATCAGAGTAGCGCAATGACTTTGCTGGACGGGATTTATTCTACTGTAGTAGTTCGCGATATACTCGAGCGCGAAAAGCGACGTGGACAGCGACAGATTACAGACGCAGATCTTCTTAGAAAAATAATTATGTTTTTGGCGGATAATATTGGAAATAATACGTCTTTAAATTCTGTGTGTAATACGCTTTCTTCGGAAAAGTTGCTCGATTCTGCGGATAGCAATTCTCGTGGATTGCGCGCGCGTGGCGCTAAACCTGCAACTCAAACTATATCCGCTTATGTTAGCGCGTTAAAAGAATCTTACATGTTTTATGACGTTAAGCGCTTTGATATTAAAGGAAAGGATTATTTGCGCACTCTTGGCAAATATTACATTGTTGACATTGGGTTGCGAAATTATTTACTTGGATTTAGGGACAGAGATAGAGGACATGCGCTAGAGAACGTTGTTTTCTTTGAGCTTTTAAGGCGTGGCTACGATGTTGCTGTTGGCAAAATAGATAATTTGGAGGTGGATTTTGTTGCGACTTCTGCTTCCGAAAAGCTTTATATTCAAGTAACTGAAAGTATGATGGATGAGTCTGTGCGCGAGCGAGAGTTAAAGCCGCTTCGTAAGATTCAGAATAATTACGAAAAGCTGGTTATTACTTTGAGTAAGGCTTTAGATGATGATTATGATGGCATTCGTGTTGAAAACATTGTTGATTGGTTGCTTAAGTAGCGTTGTTATTCGGATGCTTGGTTAGTCGTTATAAGTAGGCATTAAAACGCATAAATCATGCTACTCCGAAACGAGTGGCGTAATGTTGCCGATGCTGGATTCGTCAAATCGCAGAATATGCTGTGAATATCGTTTCATTTCGCAAAATTAAAAAATTTTCAAATTTGCGAAGTGGGATTTGCTCTGTTTTAGTTATAATAGAAACATCGGGAGGTGTGCTATGAAGCTAATTGACAGGGATTTTTACTTAAGTAGGCTGCAGGAACTTAAAGATGTACCAGACATAAAGGTCATTACGGGAATTCGTAGAAGTGGTAAATCTAAACTGTTAGATGCTTTTAGTTCACGTATCCAACAAGATGCTAATGCGAATGTAATTCGAATAAATCTAAATCAGAAAAAGTATCAAAAACTTTTAGAAGAGGATGCTTTATATAACTATATTGAAGAACATTGTGTGGATGGTAAATCGAATTATCTTTTTGTAGACGAAATTCAACTTTGCAATGGCTTCGAACGTGTGATTAATAGCATTCATGATGAAGAATTATGTGACATATATGTTACTGGCTCTAACGCTTTTCTGCTTTCAAGTGATCTTGCTACTTTGTTTGGCGGTAGAGTGTTTGAAATTAGCATGTACCCATTTTCTTTTGCTGAATTTTGTAAATATTATTCAAAAACAGATAATGATGAAAGTTATATTGATAAGAGTGATATAGATAAGTATTGCGATGAATACTATGTACGTGGCGGAATGCCTGGATCTTACTTATATAACAAAGATTACGATGCGCGAAAGTATGTTGAAGGAATATATCGTACAACTATAGTAAAAGATATCGTGCAAAAATATCGCATAGAAAACGAAGATCTACTTGTTATGATTGCGAATTTCCTTATGGACAATGTTGGTAATTGTACTTCGATTCGCAATGTTGCTTCTGTGCTAACGTCAAAAACTTATAAAACTAATGATAAAACAGTTGGTGCTCATATTAGTTATTTATGTAAATCATTCATGTTCTACCCAATACAACGCTATGATATTAAAGGCAAAAGGTACCTTGAGTCAGATAAAAAGTATTATCTTGCCGATTTATCATTTAGGTTTTCGGAATTAGGTACTAGATATTCTGATGTTGGACATTTGTATGAGAATCTAGTGGCTATTGAACTTTTAAGACGCGGGTATGAGGTGTATGTTGGCAAGCTTTATACTAAGGAAATCGATTTTGTGGCAAAGAAGGACGGAAAGCTGACTTATATTCAAGTTTCTGACGATATTTCGCGCGATGAAACTTTTGAACGAGAAATTAGTCCGTTGTTATCTATAAAAGACGCTTACCCAAAGATGATTATTGCTCGTACTCGTCACGATGAGATGGAAAAAGACGGTGTAAAAATAGTTGATATAGCGCGATGGTTGTATGAGCGATGATTTGGACTGAATGCGCGTAATAAGGCTATTTTGTTCTTGTACTATTCTTCTCTTTCGCATATGGTTTAGATTATTAGGAAGGTTCATTTCGCAAAATTAAAAAATTTTCAAATTTGCGAAATGAGATTTGTGTGGTTTGCGAAGCGGGATTTGCTTGGTTTTAACGCGCGCAAATCATGTTACGCCGAAACGATAGGCTTGATGTTGCCGATGCTGACTATGTTTCTATAGTGCGTTTTTGCGAAAATGTCGGTATAGATGAATGTTTTTTACTCGCTATGCTGCTATTTTTTAAAAATGTCGGTATAGAATGCGACTTTCTGTAAGCTATGTCGACATTTTGCCGTTTTTGTCGTTTTGTTGCGGATTGTGACGAGTAACAGAGAGTTTTGACTTAGGGAGTGAGGCAAATGATGTTTAGGAATGTTACTGCGTTTGAGCGCGCGCTTGGCACGGGGATTATTGTTTCTAGCAGCAAACCGATTCCGCAGCGCGTGCAGAAGCGAATTCGTGCTTTTATTGACGAGTATGAATGTACACTTTCTAGATTTCGTGCAGATTCGCTTGTTTCGCGCATGGCTCGTGCGGAGTACGGCGGCGATTTTGAGTTCCCGTCGTGGGTGCAACCGCTTTTTGCAATTTACGACGAGTTTTACACTGCCACGCATGGAGCTTTTGATGCTTGCGTTGGCGCGGATCTGCTTGCGCTTGGCTACGATAATTCTGTGCAATTCGTTCCGGAGTCTGCTATTAGCGCGAGTGAGAATGAGAATAGCAGTAGTGACAGTTGGGCTAATTATCGTCGTTCGTTGCCAGTTAAGTGGGCAGATATTTCGCGAGATATTGACGACGGTACGCTTCACACAAATCAACCAGTGCAGCTTGATTTTGGTGCAGCTGGTAAAGGTTATTTTGTAGATCTCGTAACGCAGATTATTAAAGATGGGCTTAGTGGCGAGATGCCTGCGGATAGTGATTCGCTTGCGGATTGCGATTTTTTGGTTAACGCTGGCGGTGATATGCGCGCTTGCTTTAGCGAAGAGAATAATCAAATAAAAGTTGCGTTAGAAAATCCTTTTGACACAACGCAAGCAGTTGGAGTGGCATCAATCGCAAGCGGAGCGTTGTGTGCGTCGTCTAGTGCAAGAAAGCGTTGGAAAGTAAGAGACACGAATTGTCTTGCATCTAATGCTTTTGAATCTAATTTAATTGCAACTCACCTTATCAACGCTTTAGACGGCGTTCCTTCGCAAAAACTTTCTGCAAGCTGGACTTACGTTCCTATGAAAACTTGCGATTTTCCAACTGCTTACGCTGATGCGCTCGCAACTGCGTTGTTCGTATCGCAAGAAAAAAATTTGCAAAAAATCGTGCAAACTACCAGCGCTGAGTTTGCTGTAATGCTGCCAAATCGCGCGGCTCGCAAAACGCGTGATTTCCCCGCGCACTTTTTTGCTGAATAATCACAGATTAATCGTCTCATTGTTTAATGCGTTAGTGTATATGTAGCATTTTATGCAAATAACATCGCTGCTGATTGTGAGCGTTTACAGTAGAATATTAAAGAACGCTTATTTAATTATTGCGTAATATTGCGTAATATTGCGCTTGTTTAATTAGCTTATTTAATATTGCGCATACGCTTGCACGAATTGCACGAATAGGGAGCAGCAGAATGGACACTCGCAAAGAAGAAGAACGCGCGGAATTACATCGCACGATTTGGAAGATTGCCGACGATTTGCGAGGTTCCGTTGATGGTTGGGATTTTAAAGCATACGTATTGTGCACTATGTTTTATCGCTATATTTCCGAGAATTTATGCGATTATATTAATAAAGATGAGCACGAATCTGAAGGCGGCGATCCAAACTTTGATTATGCAAAAATAAGCGATGAAGATGCTGAGCCTCTTCGCAGTGAAATGATTAGTGAAAAAGGCTTCTTTATACTTCCTAGCGAGCTGTTTTGCAATGTGCTTAAGAACGCTCCTCAAGATAGCAATCTAAACGAAACGTTGAGCCGCGTGTTCCGCAATATTGAAGCGTCGTCTCAAGGCACTGATTCGTCTGGTGATTTTAAGGGATTATTCTCCGATTACGATGTGAATAATATTAAGCTTGCAGATACTGTTGAAGGCAGAAATAAGCGTTTTGTTAAGTTATTGCAAGTGATTAGTGAGATGAAGCTTGGCAGCGTAAACAACAACGTGATTGAGGCTTTTGGTGACGCTTACGAATATTTGATGGGCTTGTATGCGTCTAACGCTGGCAAGTCTGGCGGCGAATACTTTACACCTGCAGAAGTCTCAATGCTGCTCACGCGCCTTGGAACAGTTGGAAAATCAAGCATTTCCAGCGTGTACGATCCCGCGTGCGGTTCTGGCTCGCTTCTTTTAAAAGCCAAAAAAGTGCTAGGTATTGAAAACATTAGTGGCGGTTTTTATGGTCAAGAAAAGAATGTTACTAGCTACAACTTGTGCCGCATGAACATGTTTTTGCACGATGTGAATTTTAACAAGTTTGAGATTACTTGCGGAGATACTCTTATAAATCCGCAAATCGATGCTAATAAAAAGTTTGAGCTAGTTGTTTCTAATCCGCCTTATTCCACGAGTTGGGAGGGGGATTCTAATCCGTTGATGATTAACGATCCTCGTTTTGCTCCAGCTGGAGTTCTTGCTCCAAAAAGCAAGGCAGACATGGCGTTTGTTTTGCACTGCTTGGCGCATCTGGCGGAAGATGGGGCTGCTGCTATTGTTTGCTTCCCAGGAATTATGTATCGCGGCGGAGCCGAGCAAAAGATTCGCCAATATTTAGTTGAGCATAATGCTGTTGATTGCGTGATTCAACTTCCAAGTAACCTATTCTTTGGTACTTCGATTGCTACGTGCATTATGGTTTTGCGTAAAAACAAGCGGAATGATACTTCTATATTGTTTGTTGATGCTAGCCGAGAGTTTGTAAAGTCAACGAATAGTAACAAGCTTTTGGATGAGAACATTGAGCAGATTGTTAAGTGGTACACTTCTAGGCAAGATGTGGAGCATATTGCGCACGTAGCGTCTTTGGAAGAAGTGGAATCCAATAAATACAATCTTTCCGTTTCCACATATGTTGAAGCAGAAGATACTCGCGAGAAGATTGATATTACGGAGCTTAACGCGCAAATTGCGTCGGTTTGCGCTCGCGAGCAAGAGTTACGCGAACAAATTGAGAAGATTGTAAGCGAGATTGAAGCTGGCAGCATTGACTTCGATAATAGCGAGGTGGATTAATGACTAGTAAGATTGAGGATTTAATCGCTGAATTGTGCCCGAATGGTGTGGAGTATAAGGCACTACAAGATTGTTGCAATATTCTTGATTCAAAAAGAAAACCTATATCCAAATCTTCGCGTATTTCTGGAGACTATCCGTATTATGGCGCTAATGGTGTTCAAGATTATGTTTCCGATTACATTTTTGATGGTAACTTTATTTTAGTAGGAGAAGATGGGAGTGTAATAACTAAATCTGGCACTCCTGTAGTAACGTGGGCTTCTGGGAAAATATGGGTTAATAATCATGCTCATATTTTAGGAGCAAAATCTGAAGTTTTGTTGCGGTATTTATATCACTTTATTCAAATAATTGATATTACTCAGTTTGTCCATGGAAATATTCCTAAGTTAACTGGAAAAGATTTGCGTTTGCTTGGAATCCCAGTGCCGCAGCTTGAGGTTCAAGCGGAGATTGTGCGGATTTTAGACACATTCACAGAGCTTACAGCAGAGCTTACAGCAGAGCTTACAGCAGAGCTTACAGCTCGTAAAAAGCAATACGAGTATTATCGCGATACCTTGCTCACTTTTAACGATAATAATCCCCTTCGCTCGCTTATCTCACGCTACTGCCCAAACGGTGTGGAGTATAAGAAGATTAAGGATGCATATCTTCGTATTAAAGGTACGCCGATTACTGCAAGTAAGATGAAAGAAATAGCTTCTGAAGATGGTGAAGTTAGGATATTTGCTGGTGGTAAAACTGTTATTAATGCTCATGAATCAGACATACCTAAAGCAAATATTACGAGAGTTCCAGCAGTTTTAGTGCAATCTCGAGGTGTTATTGATGCTGTTTATTATGATAAACCATTTACCTTCAAAAATGAGATGTGGGCTTATACTTCAAATAATCCGATTAGCGTAAAATTCTTGTATTATCTGTTAAAAAATAACATTCAATATTTTCGTGATGCAGCTTCTGGAATGGGATCGTTGCCTCAAATTTCTTTACATGTAACAGAAGATTTTGAAATCCCTGTTCCATCTCTTGAAGTGCAGCATCAAATCGTACAAATTCTGGATCGTTTTGACGCATTGTGCAATGATTTAACTCAAGGACTGCCTGCAGAAATCGAAGCTCGTCGCAAGCAATACGAGTACTATCGCGATCAACTCCTAACCTTCAAGCGTGCGTAATTTAGTTATGCAATTTATGTAAAACAAACTATAAACGCGTATTTAGTATTAGAATTTACATAAATTACATTTCTAGTGAGACTCGCCGAAGACATTGAGGAGGTAAGAGATGTCTGATAAAATTGACGATAACAGCAGCCCCCTAAGCCTACTAACAGTGCTCAAACCTGGGGGTTCTTCTTGTTTTTCAGCTAATTCAAAGCCTCCAAAATCTATTGACGATATGATTCAACTCATGAAAACTCGAGAATTAGTAGTCACTGATGAAAATAATTTAAAAAGTATGCTGTATGACTGCAACTACTATAGATTATCTGGATATTTTCGAGTGTTTCAAATCGATCCTTCTTCTGGCAATAATCAGTTTAAGCCAGGTAGCAAAGATGTTGATTTTCTTGTGCCATACAAAATGGATGAAGAATTGCGAACAATTATCCTTAAAGGTACAGCACAAGTAGAGTTAACATTAAGATCTAGATTTGCATATCACGTTGCAAGCTCTGGAGGAGCATATACATACCTCAATTCAGATTCATATATTAAAAAGTCTAATATAAGCATAAAGAATCTTTTATCTAATATGAACAAATGGCTGAAAAAATCTAATGAAGTTTGTATAAAACATTATAAGAGTAAGAAACAACCTATACCAATATGGGCTGCCGTTGAAGCTTTTCCATTTGATACTATTTCACGAATGATTTCTTTGTATAAAGATACTAATGTGTTGCGAAAACTTTTTGATTCAATGGGGTTAAAAACAGAAATTCGTAAATCTTCTGAATCAATCCATTCAATAGTGTACTTGCGTAATTTGTGTTCTCATCATTGTAGGTTATGGTATAAGGAAACTGTAATATCAACTCCTTCAATTCGTGATGTTAAAAATTCTTCTTTATTAAACGGCTATACAGATAAATCTATTGCTGCAGCATTAGTAAATTTAATGTATTTAGTATCAAAAATAGAAAACAATCATAATTATGAGAACGAAATAAAAGAATTTCTGAATAAAAATGAAGAATATAAAAATGGAATATTTAACCATTTGCATTGGAGATAATTTAAATTTGTAGAATATACAATTCGTTATGCGAGTAAGAAGGAAGCAGAATGAAAATCGTGTTAGAGAATCAAGATAGCACTGTAATGTCTACGTTTACGCCAAGCGCGCGCAACGACGGCAGTTATCAAAGCGAAGCACAACTCGAAGAAGAGTTCATTAACATTTTGCAATCCCAAGGCTACGAGTATGCTCACATTCACAACGAGAAAGATCTTATAGCAAATCTTCGCGTGCAAATCGAAAAGCTCAACGATTACCATTTTTCAGATGGCGAGTGGGAAAGATTTTTCAAAGAAAATATTGCAAACAGCACTGACGATATAGTTGAGAAAACAGATACTATTCAGCGAGATAACGTTAAAATACTCAAAAAAGATGACGGCACAGATAAGAACATTACTATTATTGACAAAGAAAATATTCACAAGAATATTGTGCAAGTAATCAACCAGTATGCTGTTAACGCAAACGATAATGCAAACAATAATTATGCAAACAGTAATGATGCAAATGGCCCTGCGCGTAGTAATCGTTACGATGTGACTGTTCTAGTAAACGGCTTGCCAATGGTTCATATTGAGCTAAAGCGCAGAGGTGTGCCTATTAGAGAAGCGTTCAATCAGATTAACCGTTATGCTCGCGACTCATTTTGGGCTGGAAGCGGACTATTTGGATACGTGCAAATTTTCGTAATCTCAAACGGCACTGAGACAAAGTATTACTCTAACTCAACTCGCAATAATGCTTACAACGAGCAGAAAAGTAGAGGATCTAGCAAAAGCACAACAAGTAACAGTTTTGAATTTACAAACTATTGGTCCGATGCTCAAAACACTATAATCTCCGACTTATGCGATTTTGCTAAAACATTCTTTGCAAAGCACGTAATTCTTAACATTCTTACAAAATATTGCGTTTTTAATGCAGAAGATTGCTTGATGGTTATGCGTCCATACCAGATTACTGCAGCAGAAAACATAGTGAATCGCGTAAAATACATGTTTGCTAATGCAAACAAAATGTCATCATCAGAGCGTCAAAAGGGTGGCTATATTTGGCATACTACTGGATCTGGTAAAACGCTAACTAGCTTCAAAACATCGCAGCTAGTAAAAACTTTAAAAGACGCAGAAGGCAATAATCTTGTTGACAAAGTTTTGTTTGTTGTAGACCGTAAAGATCTTGACTATCAAACAATGGGAGAATACAACAGGTTTGAAGAAGGATCCGCAAATAGTAACACTTCAACAGCTGTACTTACAAAACAGCTAGAAGACAATACTGAAAAACGCAGGCTTATTATAACAACTATTCAAAAGCTTAGTAGATTTATAAGCAAACACCCAAGTCATGAAATTTACAAAAAGCGCATAGTGTTTATTTTTGACGAATGCCACCGAAGTCAGTTTGGAGGCATGCATGCGGATATTGTAAAACATTTTAAAAATAGCTTGCTTTTTGGGTTTACTGGTACGCCAATTTTTGAAGCGAACGCTGCTGGCTCCGATGCTACGCATATTTCTACGACCGAGCAAACTTTTGGGCCTTGCTTGCATACTTACACAATCATTAACGCGATTAACGATAAAAATGTGCTGCCATTCCGCGTAGAATACGTTGCTACTGTAAAAACATCGAGCGAGCTGGAAAAAGCAACCGACGAATTGGTTAAAGATATTAATCGACCCGATGTAATTAAGCACAAAGAGCGCGTGCACAATGTTGTTCAATACATTATTGAGCATTTTACTCAAAAAACGTATCGCAACGAGAAAACTTACAAATACAAGCGCATTCTTAACGTTAAAGAACTTGCTGCAGATAAGCATAACACTGTAGAACCTAAAAAATCCTCTGAAGCAGTTGACGTAAACGGCTTTAATTCAATCTTTGCTGTTGCAGACATTCCGCTTGCAAAAGTGTATTACAACGAGTTCAAAAAGCAGCAGCAAAATCTGCCGCCAAGCGAACGCTTAAAAGTGGCAACTATTTTTAGCTATGCAGTAAACGAGGGTGAGTCAGATTCTTCGGAGTATAGCAACGGCATGGGTTCTCTTGGAGAAGAAAATTCTGAAAGCACTGCAAGACTTGACGCAAATTCGCAAGAATTCTTGGAAAGCGCTATAAACGACTACAATCAAATGTTTGGAATGCACTACGATACGTCAAACAGTGAGTTTCAGAGTTACTACAAAGACGTTTCAATTCGTATGAAAAATAAGGAAATTGACGTTTTGATTGTAGTCAACATGTTTCTAACTGGTTTTGATGCAACAACTTTGAACACGCTTTGGGTAGATAAAAATCTTCGCATGCACGGGCTTATTCAAGCGTTCTCGCGCACAAATCGAATCTTAAACTCCGTTAAAACATTCGGAAACATTGTGTGCTTTAGGGATTTGAGCTATCAAGTTGACGAAGCGGTAGCTCTTTTTGGAGATAAAGATGCGCAAGGTATTGTGCTTTGCCCTACTTTTGAGCAGATTTTCAACGGTTATGTTGACGCTAAAGGAATTGAGCGTTGTGGATACAGCGATTTAGTAAATGATCTTATGGAAAAGTATCCGCTGCAAGGCTTCAACATTGTTGGAGAAGAGAATCAGAAAAAGTTTATATCGCTTTTTAGCAATATTTTGCGCTTGCGTAACATGCTGAAAGCTTTCGATCAATTTGAAGGCAACGAAATAATCAAAGAGCGCGATATGCAAGATTACTTGGGGCATTACCAGGATTTGCATGAAGAATGGAAGAACAAAGAGCAAAAAGGTGAGATCGCCGACATTACGGATGACGTTGTGTTTGAGATGGAGCTTGTGCGTCAAGTAGAAGTAAATATTGACTACATTTTGATGTTAGTAGAACGCTACCATAGCAGGCATTGCAAAGATAAAAATGTTCTTGCTTCTATTAGGGTGGCGATTGACGCTAGCCCGCAGTTGCGCAGTAAAAAGAAGCTTATTGAAGGGTTTATTGCGCAGCTTAACGAGAATGAGCTTGGGAAGCTTGTGGATTCTGGAGGTAATATTACTGTTTACGATTCTAACGGTAACAAGTTGAGTATTGTTGATTGCTGGAGCGAGTATGTTGAGCAAAAGTATAATCATGATTTGGCGCAACTTGTGCAAAGTGAAGGATTAAACGATGCTTTGACTCGCAAGTTTATGGAGAAATCTTTTAGCGCTGGCGAAGTAAGTGAGCTTGGTACAGATATTAATGATCTAATGCCTAGAATGAGCAGATTTGGCGCTGCTGCTAAGGCGCGCGCTGAGAAGAAAGGTCGCATTGTAGAAAGTATGAGAAACATGTTTAATGAGTTTGTTGGACTTATTGGCTTCTCTCAAAACGAAAGATAATTCTCGTTATCAATATCATTTTTGATATATAAACATATTTTTTACTCCGAACTATATCAATCTAGTTGATATATCGATATCATATTCATGTGGGGCCTTTGTAATGGCAAGTTTTAGTTGGGCTGCTCAACTGGGGTAGAGCGTAAGAAAACATTAAGAAGTATGCATCAGAAATATGCATAAAGGTGCGAGGAGATGTTATGCGCGCGTTATTAGCAATGCGCAAGATTGTACGAAGTGCTGCGTCTTTAATTATGGCACTCATGATTGCTATAGCTTGTTGCCTTGGATTTTTTGCTCCTACGGTTTCGTATGCTATAGACGCTGACAGAGTGTACCAAAGTTGGAATGCTGTTTCGCAAGCTATAGATGATCAGTTTGAACAAGGACAGAGCAACTACAAAAACGGAAATATAGCTGCAGCTGCAACTAGATTCCAAGATGCATACAATTCTGTGTACGTTGCTTCTAATTTTATTACGGTTGTTCGAGACACTATTGGTCAAGATAAAGTTCAATCGCAAACTGATAAGTTTCAACAATTACAAACGTTGGTATATCAACAAAATCAAGAATCTCAAATTAATGCAGTTGTTGTAGAACTAAAGTCTGATTTGGAAAAAACGGCAGAACAATTAGACGCAAACTCATCATTAGACAAACCTGACGTGTATGCGAAAAAATTGCGTGCTCAAATCAAAGCAGAGCGCAAAAAACTTGACGCTGCAAAAAAGAAGAATCTTGGCCGAAATGGTAGAACATGGTGTCAAGTAGCGCAAGAAATGAGCGTAATTCTTGATAAAGCGGTAAAAACTTACGCTCAGGGCGGCAAAAATGCTGGGTATCAAGCTGTAGATCTTATTAATGAAGCGTACTATCAGCATTACGAAAAGCTCGGTTTTGAGAAAAACGTTATGAACGCTATTAGCGGAAGCCGTGTATCTGAAGTTGAGTATCAATTCAAAGAGTGCCGTCAAACAATGAACAACGGTGGTTCTATTGATCAAGCTCGTGAACTTGTTAAAAATTTGAAATCAATGCTATCTGTAGACGCAGCAAAGCTAGACGGAGGAGCATCTGCAAACGCAAATCCTTTCATGCAGTTTATAACAAGTTCTTTCGGCCAAGCCTTCGTTATCCTGCTTCGTGAAGGATTAGAAGCGCTGCTTGTTGTTGCGGCGATTATCGCTTACCTTATTAAATCCGGCCATAAGAAAATGGTTAAGTACATTTATCTAGGCGTTGTTGTTGGTATTGCTGCATCTCTTGCTGTAGCAGCACTGTTTGGTGTGCTATTTAACGGCTCTGGTCCGCAGCAAGAAATAACAGAAGGCGTAGTAGCGCTTTTTGCTATGCTAATGCTTCTGTATACCAGCAATTGGATGATTTCACGCTCTTCTGTGCAAGCATGGAATTCTTATATTCGCAAGCAAACAACAGCTGCAGTTTCTAAAGGAAGTTTAATATCACTTTCTCTCTTAAGTTTCCTCGCAGTATTTCGTGAAGGTGCTGAAACTGTAATATTCTATCAAGCTATTTTTGCAGTTTCCGACGGAGCTGATTCCATGATTTGGACAGGTTTTGCGTCTGCTGCAGCTGTGTTGGTAGCAATATTCCTTCTTATACGTTTTGCTTCAGTACACATTCCAGTAAGACCATTCTTTGCAGGCACAAGTGCACTTATGTCGATTCTGGTAGTAATTTTTGCTGGCGGCGGCATGCACGCGCTTATAGAAGGCGATGCTGTATCAGGAATATATATTCAAGGCTTGCCAACTAACGATTGGCTTGGATTCTATCCGTATGTGGAAACGATTGTTGCGCAAATCATAGCTGCAATAGTTGTTATTTCGCTACTATGCGTATCTATTGCGCGAAGCCGCGGAAAACGTACAGATAAGACTCCTATAGAGACGTCCGAAGATAGTAGTTCACAAGAAATTGCGGAGTCTTCTTCGGCAAAATAACAAGCATAACGAAAGTAATAATAACCAATAGAAAAGGTTAGATATGAAGAATAAAAAAATAATATCAATTGCCGCTTTAGTTTTAGCTGGTGTGCTTGCATTTGCTGGCTGCGGTACGAATGGTAGCAATAGCGGTTCTTCAAAGAAGCCGCAAGCTTCTGAACAAAAGGCCGATGATAAGGGTGGAGACAAAGGTTTCGAGGAGATTCAAGTAGGCCCTCATCAAGATCAGAACATTGGACCTCTTATGATTGGTGCTGTTTACTTCCAGCCAGTCGATATGGTTCCAGCAGGTATGGGCTTGAAGGCAAGCGAAGCAAGCTTCCACCTTGAGGCGGATATTCACGCCAACCAGGAAGGTACGAAACTTGGTTACGGTAAGGGCGAGTTCATTCCAGATTTGACAGTAAATTACGAAATTATTGATAAAGCTAGCGGCGCTTCTGCTGGTAAGGGTACGTTTATGCAGATGAACGCTTCCGATGGCCCTCACTATGGTGCAAACGTTAAGCTAGACAAAGCTGGTTCTTACAAGTTGGTTCTTTCAATCGAATCCCCAGAAAAGCGCGGCTGGATGTTGCATGTCGATCCTGCTACCGGCGTAACCGGTCGCTTCTGGACTGAGCCAATCAAGGCAACATTCGATGATTGGAAGTACACTCCACGTCAGTGGTAAATTTTCAGTAATTTTATGTGGTTATTCGTTTAGTTTTTATAACTGAGTGTCTTAATCGATAGAAAATAGCTGATAATCAAATTATTGATAATAAAATTATTTATTTAAATAACAAGCAGTAAAGGAGGGAGTTATGCTCCGATTGTTTATAGCAGTAATGCCGGGGCTACTCCCTCTTACACTACTTGCAATGGGCTTAAGCGTTTCTTTAAACGTTGGAGAAGGTCGCGACAAGCCTGTGAGCGCACGCTGGAGACTATATGGTCTTACAGTTGGAACTATTGCTGCGTTAATTTTCGCAACTCTTCGTGCAGCAGTTATTATTAACCAGCGTAACTTTGTGAATATGCCGGTATTGTGTGTAGCTGTTCCTTGTGATGTAGCGGCGATCGTTACCGTAGCTTTTTCTCATAAAATAGTTTCCTCTTGGCGAAAACATCCGTTAATAATGCATATTAGTAACGCTATTGGTGCATTATGTCTTGCTCTTACTGTCTTTTATGCTTTACCAGATGTTATTTTGCAGCTCACTATTTTTGTTGACTCTAGCACGCCGCCGTTTACTTCCGATATGCTTCTTCGTGCTCTCGGATTAGTTCTTGGTGTTATAGTTGCAATCTGCTTGAGTCTTATGGTTCGTTCGCTTCGCGTAACTTCAGATAAAATATCCTTTACTATCGCAGTGCTGCTCAGCATGCTTATTCTTTTAGTGCAGCATATTACTTCACTTCTGCAAATTATGCAGGGAAGTATTCTTTTATATATTGACGATTTTTCATTTAGTATTCTTGTTTGGTTGATTAATAACGCGCCTCTTTTGATTATGGCGCAAATATGCGTATTCGTTATACCAGTTTTATCTTCATTAATAATTGGATTGCGTACTGCTGCAGTTGGTCAAAATACTGCAGAAATACGTTCAAAGCGTGCTTTTAAGCGCAAATCGCGTAAGTCTGCACTATCTGCAATTCTTGCCGCGCTAACAGTGATTCTTACCCTTACTGTTGGCGTGGATGTTATGAATAGTAAGCCTACGCTCACTCCTCCTGAACCTTACGAACTGCATGATGGTATAGCTACGATTAATTTTGTGCAAGTTTCAGATGGACATTTGCATCGTTTCCAATACAAAGCAAAAGATGGTACCGTAATGCGGTTCATAATTATTAAGAAAAATGGTGGAGCTTACGGAGTTGGTTTGGATGCTTGCGAAAATTGTGGAGACGCAGGATATTACGAAAAAGATGGGAAGATCATTTGCAGAAAGTGCGATGTTGCTATTAATTTAGCAACTATTGGTTTCAAAGGCGGTTGCAATCCAATTCCTTTCCCATATAAGGCTGGTCATGGAAAAATCACCATTCATACGTCTGATTTAGACGTGTTAAGTTCGCATTTTAAGTAAGGAGACGGGCAGATGTTTTTGATTCGCATGGTTGCCCGATCCTTGGTGCGACAAATAAAAAAGCGCGTAATGATTGCTCTAGTAGTATGTTTGAGCACTTGCGTAAGTGTAGCTATGCTTAGTGTTGTTTACGACGTGGGAGATAAACTTAACGCTGAGCTTAGCTCTTACGGATCTAATATTGTAGTTCAGCCAAAATCGAGTGCAGTAGTAGACGACTTATACTCTTCTCGTGAGCAAGGGTCTTTTGAAAGTGCGAATAACCTAACTGACGCAGAATCAAGGGAAGCTACATCATCATTAAAAGAGTCGGATGTTTCTAAAATAAAAATGATCTTCTGGGCGTTTAATATTACAAATTTCGCGCCGAAATTGACAGTTCACGCACTTTTAGGATCACAGTACTCTAATAATTCTGCTAATAAAGTGGTTCCGATAGTAGGAACGTGGTTTAATCGCAAACTTGCGCTCGCTTCTGGAGAAACTACTGTAGTTGGCGTTAGGGGCTTGCGTTCTTGGTGGAATATTTCATCAGGTCGTTTTGCGCAAGATAACAAATCTGAAGCGATGGCTGGTTCTAAACTTGCGAAAGAACAGCATCTAACTGTTGGTAAACGCGTATATTTGCATCGTGACGGTAAACAAATTTCCTTGCGAATAGTGGGAATATACGAGTCTGGAGACGATGACGATAACGCTTTATATGTAGATACTAGTAAAGCTCAGTACCTTTCAAATAAGCAAAATAAGATTGACACTATTGAGGTTAAAGCGTTAACTACACCGGAGAATGATTTAGCACGTAAAGCTGCAAAAAATCCTGCTGCACTAAGCCAGGAAGAGTGGGAAACTTGGTATTGTACAGCTTACCCAAGTTCTATTACCTACCAGATTGAGGAAGTAATTCCTGGAGCTGTAGCGAAACAGGTTCGTCAGGTAGCAGCTCTTCAAGGAAACGTATTAAATAAAACTCGTGCGGTTATGATGCTAATGACTGCTTTAAGTTTGATTGCAGCAGCTGTAGCAGTTGCAAATCTGATGGCAGCTTCTATTTCAGAACGTTCCGGAGAGTTGGCTTTGCTTAAAGCTTTGGGCGCTCGCGATGGTGCTGTTGCGCGTTTGATGCTTTTTGAAACTTCTGTTATAGCTTGTGTAGGAGCATTATTGGGAATGATATCTGGATTTGGTGTAGCTCAAATTATTGGGTTTACAGTATTTAAATCTTCAATAGCATTTAGACCAATGGTGTTCGTTTTAGTGTCTGTGCTTATTGCTTTGACTGTTTTGGCTGCTGCCGGCTCGTCGATTCGTTCAATTCTGCGAGTACGTCCTGCGGAGGTGCTTCATGGCAGGTAAATCTTATAAAACTTCTAATAGCGCCATGTTTGCTACTATGCTTTTTGGCGCAGTATTTCGACGTAAGTCTCGCGCTATGATGGCTGTTATTGCAACTCTTGTTGGTGCTGCTACTTTATTCTGTTTAGCTGCAATCTGCCTGGTTGTTCCACAGCAGATGAGTGATGAAATGCATTCTTATGGTGCGAATATTATTGTGACTCCACTTGAGGGTGAGTGGAAGAACGGTATTGATCGTGCAATGGTTTTGCATACTAACGACATGGTTCTTGCTAAAGGTGCTATGCGTTCGGCTACGTATCGTTATGAGAATGTACGAATTAATGCTGCTCCTTATGTGCTTGCTGGTATTGATGTTAGTTCTGTTAAGTCTCTGAATAAGCATTGGAATGTGGACGGTAGATGGCCAAGTGCTGGGAATGTGATGGTTGGGCGAGATGTTGCTCAAGCTATGAGTTTGAAAATTGGCTCTCGTATTGCTATCGCTTACCGTTCAGGAGATAACACGGATGGTTCGCATAAGGCTGCAGAAAAATTAGATAAAAATTCAGTTTCAAATTCAACCAATAATCCTACTAATTCATCAAAATTAGTAGAAGGTCGTGTTTCTACAGATATTATGGATACGCACGGAACTACTTTCCGTGTTTGTGGAATTTTGGATACTGGCGGCGCTGAGGACGCTATGCTTTATGCTCTTAATGGAGATGTGAATACTCTTACTGGAGTTAAGCGTGGAGCTGATGTAATCGCTTATTCCTCTTCTGCACCTAGTGTCGACGCGGTTGTTAGAAGTATTAACGATATGACTTCAATGCGTGTGCGTGCTCAGCAAGTAACCAAAGTAACTGCAGCAGATAAAGGTATTGTCACTATGCTTCGTAGCCTGTTTTGCATTGTTTCACTTGTTGTGCTCATTTTGATGATGGTAGGCGTGAGTACTACTATTTCTTCGATTGTGCAGCAGAGAAGGAATGAGATTGGATTGCGTAAAGCTTTGGGTGCTAGCGCATCGAGTATTGGTATTGAATTTACTGTAGAATCCGGCTTGTATGGTTTGGTTGGCGGTTGTGTTGGTACAGCAGTAGGTTATTTATTCGCTCGATTATTGGCATCTATGGTTTTTGCGCGAGAATTAGGAATCGACTGGCTGCTAGTTTGTTTTTCTATATTGTTTAGCGTAATAGCTTCTTGCATAGCATCTTTGCCGCCTGTTTTGCGTGCTTCAAAAATTGATCCTGCGGTGGTTTTGCGTGAAGAATAATTTCATATAAGCGATTTTGTAAGTAGTTTATTTAGGATTTTAGTGAGGTTTTAATATGACAGAAACTGTTCAAGAGAATGCAGCAGATAATAAGCCAAAAATGCTGTTGACTTTGGATCACATTTCTAAAATTTATGGTTCTCTTCGAGCTGTAGATGATTTGTCGCTTACTGTTCCGGAAGGAGAGTGGCTTTCAATAGTTGGTTCAAGCGGATCTGGTAAAACTACGCTGATGAATATTATTGGCTGCATGGATTCTCCATCTAAAGGCTCTGTGTCTTTGCAGGGGCGCAAACTTGAAGATTTGAATGCTGGTCAGCTTGCGGATGTTCGCAAAAATGTGATTGGACTTGTGTTTCAGAAGTTTTATTTAGTTTCACATTTAACTGCAGTTGAAAATGTGATGGTTGCGCAATACTATCATTCCGTTGTTGATGAAGCTCAAGCGATGGATGCTTTGGAACGAGTTGGCTTGAAGGATCGTGCGCATCATTTGCCGAGCCAGCTTTCCGGCGGTGAGCAGCAGCGTGTTTGTGTTGCTCGCGCGCTTATTAACTGCCCGAAGTTGCTTCTTGCGGATGAGCCGACTGGTAATTTGGATGAGAAGAATGAGCAGATTGTGCTTGACTTATTCAAGCAACTTCATGAGCAGGGTACTACGATTATTGTAGTTACGCATGATTCGCTTGTAGCACAGTGTGCTGAGCGCGAGATTATGCTCAATCACGGTGTGCTTGTTGGTGAGCGTTGGAATAGTGAGGAAGCGCGAAAAGCGTACGAGGTGATTGGTGGCAAGCCTGCGTTTACGAGTGCTCATATTGATGAAAGCGTTGCGGAAGCTTTGCAAGATCATGAGCCTACTAAGTCTCCTAAATTAGCGAATTTAGATGATTAGTTGCGCAAGATTTTAAAATATACAAGATTTGAAGGCGATGATTTTATGGTTTCAGATAATATGTTTCACAGTATTTCACATGATGATTTGAAATCCAAAAAAATTGCAAAAAGTGTTGCTGCGCTTGCTGTTTTAGCTAGTACTTCTGCAATATTTGCTGCTTGCGGTGAACCTAAAGCAGTTCCTATGAACGACGAGTTTGCTGGAAATTCTGGTCAAAATGCAGATGATGCTGGAAATCCTTCTGGTAAGTATGATTCTGGTGCTCAGCAATCTCAGTCTTCAGCTCAAAGTGAGGATTCAAAAATCCTGTCAAAAACAAATACTGGTGATTATCGTGATGGAAACTATTCGATTAAAGCTACGTACGGCCCTGCTGGAGAAGATAGTATAGATGTACATTTAAGCGTTGCAAGTGACAAAGTAAGTGATGTGCAAATTGTTGAACATCCGTTTACGCCGATTTCAAGAAAACACATGGATGCGTTTTCTAATGCGATTACCGGTAAAATTGTTGGAAAGCCGTTGAAAGATTTGCATATCTCGGTTGTTGCTGGAGCAAGTTGGACTAGCGACGCCTTCAACAAAGCGCTTGATGTTGCGCGCCAAGAGGCATCAATCGCATCCGCGCAATAATATTAACCACCTTAATCTTTGACTTCAAGAATAGTGCCTTCGTCGCGAATCATCGCTGCTGCCATAGCTCCAGTTGCTGCCATAAATGGAATAATCGCATTTCTGTATTCGTTCATGAACTGTGCAAAATCATGATTCCAAGATATAAGCGCAACGTACAAAAGAAGGAATTCGATTGCTGTAAATATTGCCCACTTAAGAATCCAAATAAGCGTTTTTTTAATAAGTTTTATAGAGTCCTTGCTCATGAGTTGCCTTCTTTCTAATTTGCTGTTTTGTTTGTGAGCATTGTAGCTAATTCGCGTACGCTGCTTCTCGTTCGTATGCATTTTGTATTTCTAGTATAAATGCTGCAAGTCTTCGAGAAATACTATGTACTCAGAACTTAGTACTCAAGATTGCACGGAAAATGTTTGTAATTAGACTTAAAGCAACGCACAAATATGTTGAAAATATGTGTTGCGAATATAAGTTGTGAATATGTTACAAATACAAGGAGATACAAACATGAGTAACGCGAATATGGGTAGTGTAAGCATGAGTGATTTTGGCATAAACTCTTGGCAGCCAAAAGATAACGTAAACAAAATAGGAAAAGTTTGCGAAAATAGCATTAATCAAATTCAAAAGCAGGAAGATAACCTTGCGGAAAATAGTAGCGAAGAGCTTTCACAATATGAAATTGATGAATTAGCTAAGCAATTAGAAGAATTCTTTACAAAATATATTGTGCTAGAAAATGGCTCTTTTGTTGTAAAAGAGGATGCTATTATTGCAGACGGCTATGGCGATTACATAGAATATTTTCGCAATGCTGCAAAAGGATTAAATCTTTCAATGGAAGATCAACAATAAGCTTAGATCCTTAAAAGCTTAAATCCTTAAAGTCTAAATCCTTAAAAATCGCTTTCATCAATAGGGTGACCTTGTGGGCGCTTTATTACTCGCCACAGAATCACCAATGTTACAACGCCATTTGCAATTCCATAGTAATAAATCCAAGGAACGTGAATAAGCCCACAAATAAAGCATGTAATAATATTTATTAAATTATTTAGATAATTGCTACGTATTTGCTTATTTTGTGATTCGACTTTTTTGCGCTCTTGCTCAAGAGTAATTATGTAATCTTTGTTGCTTTCTATATTCTCAACATCATTACTTGTTCTGTTAGCGCCTGCGCCATCAATCTTAGATATATTATTTGCGATATACGCATTTTTTTCTTTAATAACGATTTTTCGCAAGAAAAAATATGCACAAGAATACATTGCAACAGAAAGAAGTCCTGGAACAAGCCACAAAACGAAGAAGCCAAAGCTACGCATAAAAGCAGCTGTTGAGGCAAGCGCCACCGCAGCTACCTCTGCGGAGTGCAATACTACTAGTCGTTTTGTCATATAATCCTGCTGCAATCATTATTGAAGGTGAATTTCAACGCAACTAAAAGTCGCATATTGTTACTTATTATAATCACATTTGACTTATATGCATTACTTGTAATCATTTCTTGCTACACAATTTGCTCTATTTTGCACGCGCTTATAAAGTAGAATGTAAGAAAAGTAGCATAAGATTGCAAGAAAGCCATTATGCCAAAAACGTATGCAATAGTAGATAACGACCCATTAGTTTTAGCGGTTATGCGAAACGTGCTCAGCAAGCTTTTGCCGAGTGAGTACGCGTGCAAATGGTGTGTAAAATCAGGCGTGCAAGCTTTGAAATATTGCCAAGTAGCAAAAACTACTCCAGATTATATTTTGATTGATATGTCAATGAAAGACATGCCTGGAGTAGACGTAATACGCGCAATTCGTGAGAAAAACAACAGCATTATTTTAATTGGCATGACTTCTTACGATTGTAGATCCTACGCTTCGATGGTTTCGCAAGTTGGTGGGCAAGCGATGGTTGCTAAAGACAATTTCAAAGGGCTAGCAGAAGCTTTGCAATATTGCGATAATCAGCACGTGTATGGCTGCCGTTGTGTTAAAGATGTTGCTTACGATTTTGCTACTCCGCAAGAATCTTTTATTAGGCTTTCTAAATCAAGATCGCGCAGCGTTTTGCCGCCTCAAGAACTAAAAATCATGGATCTGCTTGCCAAAGGCTACACAACGAATCAGATTGCGGCTCAACTTGGTCTTATGTCAAACACTGTAAACACGCATATTCATAGGATTTACAAAAAATTGCATGTTTCTAATCGCGTGCAAGCAATATCAGCATTTGCTGCAATGCAAAATCGTGGGCAAGATAGAAATCTGCAATATGCTTATAATTTGCCGCAGAATCATCCGAATCTTTTGCAAGAAATGGATAACGCATGTTAATGAAAACATTTTCGTGCGTTATTGAGTTGGTTAAAAGCTGGAAAATTCAGCGAACTTTATTCATAATATTGGCGATTCTTGTAGTATCAATGGACGTGCAATCTTGCAATACGGCTGGTTTGTGGCACAACCCGCAGCAATCTGTATGCCAATACGTTTGGATGTTCACAATATTTCTTTTGATTGCTTTTCCGCGTCAAATATCCCTCGTAACTCCGATTTTGTATTGCGTAACGTTATCGGTACCAGGCGTAAATGCAACTTGCTTTCTTTTTTCATTGATTGCTAGCATGTTTGTTGCAGGCTTTTATGATTCGTGGAAGTATTTGCTTTGTGCATACATAGTTTCGCTGAATATTATGTACTTTGCAAAAATGGCGCACATTCCACTTACTTTTCCTTGTTTTATTCTTATTTCCATGATTTGCGGTTACGTTTTGCGCAAATATTTGAACATGTTGGAAGAAAATAATCGCGCAAAAATGGATATTGTACGGAGTAAGTTCCAGTCTTATATTGCGTCTGTTGCGTTGCAATTGCACGACGATGTGAACAATGAGATTACTGATATTACGTTGCTTGCAACGGATGCTTTATATGCTGAGAACAATGAACATACAAAAGAATCGTTAGAGCAGATTGTTGAGCATTCGCGTAATGCACTTTCCAAAGCGAGACTTGTTATCAGCCTGCTTGAGCAAGCTGAGCATAAGTATGATGATTCTTTAGATTCAAATATTGTTAGCACGCAGTTTATTTATGATTCTAATGGCAATAATTGCATGACTTTGGCTGATTTCCTATGCAATATTCGCGCACGATTGCAAGCTGAGCGTAAGATTTGCGAGCAGCTTGGATATTATGGCTCTATAACAGTGCTTGATAAAAGTTCAGGGAGTAGTGATTTTGCTGCATCTGCAACTGTTAGTACTGAAAAAGCTCAATGTGCTATTCGCATGTGCAGCGAGTTGCTTACTAATATTCGCAAGCATTGCAATACTAGCGTTGATTTTTCTATGAATGTTACGGTTGATGAGCGAGAATGCAAAATAATGTGTATGAATTCGATTTCAATGTTGAACAAGTTTGGCGAAAGGCTTGTTTTTGGCAAAGGTCTACTGTTCCACAAAAAATCTGTGGAACGTTTAGGTGGATCTTTAAGCGCGCAAAAAGATGATGACACTTGGCTGGTCAATGTTGTTATTCCACTAAACTAGCATCACTCAAATCGCGCATTATCGTGGCAAAAATTGCAAAATTAGCAAAATCTGCCACGATAACTGTGTATGTCACGCATTTGCTGGTTCTATTGCAATGCGTCCACCTAACGCTTGAACAACCTTCGCAATAGTTTGGAAGCTAGGATTGCCGTCGCGTCTTAGGCTTTTGTAAAGGCTTTCCCTTCCAACCTCAGCTTTTTGAGCAATCTCTTTCATGCCTCGAGCTTTTGCAATATCGCCTATAGCAGCTTGCAGCAAGCGAGGATCGTTAAGTTCTGCTGCGGCATTGAGATATGCAATAACATCATCATCGTCCTCAAGATACTCACTCGCATCCCATTTACTTATATTTACCATTTCTTCTCCTCAATTAACTGTGCAAGAAGTATCTTCGCTTGCTTAATATCTTTACTTCGACTACTTTTATCTCCGCCAGCAAGTAATAGCATTAGCTTTGAGCCTTTTTGTGCAAAATACACACGATGCCCTGGTCCAAAAGCGAAACGCAGTTCACTAATACCATTGCAAACTGGATGTAAATCACCTACTGGCTTACCTGCAATTTCGCATAATCTCAGCCTCGCGTTAATTCGAGCTTTAGATTGCGTATCGCGAAGTTTTTTCATCCAATTGCGATATTCATCTGTTTTAAGTATCTCCATAAAAATATTTTATCCTGTAGGATACAGTTTTGCAATAATAAGTAAACAGTCATATCAGTTATCGTGGCAAAAATTGCAAAATTAGCAAAATCTGCCACGATAACTCGGTAAGTACGCGGATATTTAAAAATAATTCCAAAACGGAAATATTCTTAAATATTGATTGTTGGGAACATAACTGCTAATAGTAAAAGTTTTTTAAAAGTTTTCTAAGAGCACTATCGTTAAAAATAGGTACGCCTATTTGTGTAGATAAAATCTGCACGTTAGTATGTTGGTAATTTACAAAACAAGAATCACAAGGAGGTGCTTATTATGACCAATCCTTTGCGCGGTATACGAGAAGAAGATATCGTCAAGTACTTTAAAGATCACAATCTTTCAGTTGATAAGACGTATGTATTTACCATGAAATACAACCCTTGGTGGAAAGATTTAATCAAACTATTTTTATTACCTAAATTATTCTATGTAGCGCAAGGCGTTGATGCGCGTATTGTTGCTGCCACTAATAATGAGTTTATTGTTGTTAATCCGAATGTTATTTTAGGCTCGGGTAATCTAGCTAAATTAGACGATAAGCATCTTCGTTGTATTGCGTGGAATCAACTCACTAATTTTGAAGTTATAAATAAGCCAACAACTCAAATAATTCGTTTTACTGCAAATGGTAAAACTGAAGAATGGAGTGTGCCAACGGAAAGTGCTAGCGTATGGCACTTTAATGTGTACAATCTTGATAATTTGAGAAAAACAGTACAATCGCACATCTCTTGATAATCGGATTCCAAAACAAGATACCATATATTGTATGAACACCACTTACGCAATTGTTGATAATGACACGCTTGTATTGCGATATATGCAACTTCTTCTAAAAAGTCGTTTGCCTGAAAATTTTGTTTGTGCATGGATGTGTTCTTCTGCAAAACAAGCTATTCATCGTTGCGTTACAGAAAATACTCCTGACGTACTTTTAGTAGATATGTCAATGAGAGAAATGAGTGGCGTTGATGTAATTAAAGCAATTCGCGAGCGCAATAGCAATATTGTTTTAATTGGCATTACTTCCTACATGTTAGATGAATACGTATTGCAAGTTGCTAAGTCAGGTGGTCAAGCGTTAATACATAAAGACAATTTATCAGACGTAGTTGCAGCTATCCAATCGCGCGCAACAAGCTACGGGTGTCCAGAATTGCCACAATATATTGACTATTTTCACACTCCGCAAGAATCATTTAATATGATTTCTCAACTTCCGAAGACTTCAGTTTTGTCTCCTCAAGAATCGGAAATTATGCGCTTGTGCAAACAGGGATCTTCTACGAAAGAGATTGCAGATCAGCTTAATGTGAAAGTTTCAACAGTCAACACGCATTTACGGCGTATTTATGGAAAACTTCAAGTTAAAAGTCGCATGCAGGCGCTCGCTGCGCTCGCAAAATACTCGCATGACATATAACGCGTAAGAAATTAACGTGTAAGAGTAGGTAGTTATGAAATTATTAACGCGTATGATTAATTTTTTGCCGCATGATGCTTGGCAGAAAATTGGAATTGGTGCAATCATAAGTTGTACTTTGATTCTTGAAATTTGTTCCTATAATAATCTTCATTACTACTCTAATTGGCATGCAATTACAGTTGAAATAGTATGGATTGTAATCTGCTTATGCATTGCAATATGGCCACGTAAGGCATCTTTTATTGTGCTCATTTGGATGCCGTTGGTAATTATTGCGCCCAATATCAACTATTCATCTATGATGCTTACCATATTGATTTGTTTGGCAATTGCTGTAATTACTCAACCTTGGTACACCGTGCTTTCTTCTTGCGGAGTATCTTCATGGTTCTTTATTATATGCAATTTTCAAAACGCTTATGTGTTAGCGTGGTGGCTTCTTATCACTCTTATTTCTAGCGCAATCGCAAAATATTATATTTCTACTATTCACCAACAACAGGAACAGTTATTTGCACAGCGTTATAACGTTTTTCAAAAATATGCCACTATTGCAGCAATTCGCATGCATGATGAAGTAACTAATGAGCTTTCCAGTATTATGATGATGGCTCAACAATCTATTGAACCTCAAACAACTCATGACCAAGAGCATGAAAATTCGCGAGAGATTCTTCAACGTGCTACTACAACTGTTCATAGAGCGCGTAATATCATTTCTCTTCTTGACAATGCTACAACTGCAAGCACTGGCGATGTTATGCAATCGACTACATGTTATAAAGATTTTTGCACAGGCTTACGTGTTTTATTTGACGGTGAACAAAAGTCTTTTGAAAAGCTTGGCTATATTGGTTCCATTGATTTGAGTAGTGATTTAACTGCTGAAGATTCTCGGTCAATCCATTTGCCTTTTGAAGAATGTGCTCAAATTGAATATATTTGCAGAGAACTGCTTGCGAACGTAAAAAAGCATGCTGCAAAGCCTAAAGAATACTCTATGAATGTAATGCTTAATGACCATGAATGTCATATTACGTGTATAAATAGTGCGCAACGCGGTATTCTTGCTAACTTGCAATTAGGATATGGACTGCGTTTCCATAAGATGCTTGCGGAACATGCTGGTGGAACTTTTAAAGTTATTGAAGATGGCGATTCGTGGATTATTAATGTACACGTTCCTCTTCATGCAGAGAAATAGTCATTGTGCAAGAATAAATTATTGTGCTTTCTTGCGCTTTAATCGAGTATTCGGACGCGTTTTAATCGAGTATTTGGACGAACCTTTGCGCAGCAGATGCAAGTAGGCGGTTAATCTGCGATGGAGAATGCTGTTTCGTTGCTATGTTATACACGTTATCGTGGCAAAAATTGCAAAAGTCACAAAAACTGCCACGATAACTCCGTAAGTACGCGGATATTTAAAAATAGTTTCAAAATGTAAATATTCTTAAATAATTAAATAAAAAAAGAGGTTGCTTATGAAAAGTACATAAGCAACCTGACTGATTAACTAATTAACGAAGCAATGAAGCAACTAAGTGACTAGAAATCCCAATCATCGTCGTCGGTTTCAACCGACTTGCCCATAATGTAGCTGGAACCAGAGCCGGAGAAGAAGTCGTGATTTTCGTCGGCTGCAGGAGAAAGAGCTGCGAGAATTTCTGGGCTTACGTGAGTTTCTTCTTCGCTGTACTTAGCTGGGTAGCCAAGGTTCATCAAAGCCTTGTTAGCGTTGTAACGAACGAAATCAAAAACGTCATCGTGGAAGTCAAATCCTTCATAAATCTGACCAGAATACTCAACTTCCAAATCATACAAAGTATCAAGCAAGTTCATAGTGAACTTTTCAAGATTCTTCTTGTCGTTCTCGCTTCTAAGCTCCAAACCGCGCTGGAACTTGTAGCCAGAATAGTAGCCGTGAATCGCCTTATCGCGCAAAATTAGGCGAATCATATCGGCAGTGTTCATCATCTTGCCGCGAGAAGCAAAGTAAAGCGGAAGGTAGAAGCCCGCGTAAAGAAGCAGAGAAGAAAGCATAGTTGCTGCAATCTTGCGCTTAAGCGGATCTTCACTCTCGTACTCGCAAAGCACAGTGGTAACGCGCTGCTGCAAAACGTCGTTACCAACAGCCCAACGGTAAGCCTCGTCAATCTCCTCGCTAGAACAAAGAGTGGAGAAAATAGAGGAGTAGGAGCGAGCGTGAATCGACTGCATAAAAGCAATATTCGTGTAAATAGCCTGCTCGTGCTCAGTGCGAGCGTGCTCAATCTGGCAAAGCTCACCAATAGTTGCCTGGCTGGTATCAAGCAAAGTCAAGCCTGTAAAAACGCGAGTAGTTGTCTTGCGTTCAAGATCGGTGAGGAAACGCCAAGAAGGAATATCGTTGCTCAGCGGCACCTTTTCTGGAAGCCAGAAGTTAGCAATAAGACGATTCCAAACGTCCAAATCTTTGTCGTCAACAATATTGTTCCAATTAACTGGGCGCACGCGAGATCCGTGATGGTAGCGGTATTGAGCTGGAGTGATGGAAGCTGCCATCATAGCGTCGTCTGCGATTACGCGGTTTGTGCCGAAAGGCTTATCTAGGCTACTGCGCAGTTCTGTTGGATCGAGTTCTGTCATAATTACTCCTGATCTTGTGTTTACGTTTTATAAAATTTTTAAGTTTTTGATTTAATTTGTGGAAGATTTGCAACCATAAGGTTTACAGCGTGCAGCTTACGCAACCCTCGATTTCCGTACCTTCCAAAGCCTTCTGGCGAATACGAATGTAGTAAAGAGTCTTAATACCCTTACGCCACGCGTAAATCTGAGCTTTGTTCAAATCGCGAGTAGTCGTAGTATCTGGGAAGAACAAAGTAAGCGACAATCCCTGATCTACATGCTGAGTTGCTTCAGCGTAAGTGTCAATAATCGCCTTCCAGCCAATCTCGTAAGCATCCTTAAAGTACTGCATATTGTCATTCGTCATGTAAGCGGCAGGGTAGTAGACGCGGCCAACTTTGCCCTCTTTGCGAATCTCAATGCGAGAAGCAATCGGGTGAATCGAACTCGTGGAATGGTTGATGTACGAGATGGAACCAGTTGGAGGAACAGCTTGCAAATATTCGTTGTAAATGCCGTCGCGCAAAATCTCGTCGCGCAGTTGCTCCCAGTCCGAAACAGTTGGAATCGCAACGTTAAAACGAGCAAACAAATCGCGAACCGCTTGCGTTTTAGGCTCAAGAGAGCGGCTGCCGTCCGTATACTTATCGAAATAGTTGCCTTTGCCTGCAGGCTTAGCGTAAGCGCTAGTCTTAAAGCTTGCAAAAGCGCGGCCGCGCTCCACAGCCAAAGCGTGAGAAGCCTTATAAGCGTGGTAAGCAACCGTCATAAAGTACATGTCTGTAAAGTCAAGAGCTTCTTCGCTTCCGTATTGCATGTGCTCGCGAGCAAGGAAACCGTGCAAATTCATTTGACCCAAGCCAATAGCATGACCTTCTTCGTTACCGCGACGAATCGAAGGCACGGAATCAATCGAAGTGTGCTCGGATACAGAAGTGAGCGCGCGCACAGCCAAATCAACGCTTGCGCCTAAGTTACCATCCATTGCCTTAGCAATATTAAGAGAGCCAAGATTGCAAGAAATATCGCGGCCAACGTGACTATAAGTCAAGTCGGCGTTATACGTGCTTGCTTCTTGAGTTTGCAAAATCTCGGAGCACAAGTTGCTCATAGTAATGCGACCTTCAATAGGATTCGTGCGATTCACAGTATCCTCAAACAAAATGTAAGGGTAACCGGATTCAAACTGAATCTCAGCAAGAGTCATAAAGAATTCGCGAGCGTCGATGTATTTCTTGTGAATGCGAGGATTTGCAACCATCTCATCGTAATGCTCAGTAACAGAAATGTCTGCGAAAGGCTTGCCGTACTCACGCTCAACGTCGTAAGGGCTAAACAAAGCCATCTTTTCCTTACGCTTAGCAAGCTCAAAAGTAATATCTGGAATTACAACGCCCAAAGAAAGCGACTTAATACGAATCTTCTCGTCCGCGTTCTCGCGCTTAGTATCGAGGAAACGCATAATATCTGGGTGGTGAGCGCTAATATACACGGCACCAGCGCCCTGACGAGCGCCAAGCTGATTAGCGTAAGAGAATGAATCTTCCAAAAGCTTCATAACAGGCACAACGCCACTCGACTGATTCTCGATGCGCTTAATAGGAGCGCCAAGCTCGCGCAAATTCGTAAGCAAAAGCGCCACTCCGCCACCGCGCTTAGAAAGCTGCAAAGCAGAATTAATTCCGCGCGCAATAGACTCCATATTATCTTCCAAACGCACAAGGAAGCAGCTCACAGCCTCTCCGCGCTGAGCTTTACCAAGATTCAAGAACGTTGGGGTTGCTGGCTGGAAGCGGCCTGCGAGCATTTCGTCCAAATAGTTGAGCGCTGCTTTTTCGTCGCCGTCTGCGAGTTCCAAAGCGACTGCAGCTGCGCGCTGAGCGAAGTTTTCCAAATACTGTTTGCCGTCGAAAGTCTTCAAAGCGTAAGAAGTGTAGAACTTAAAAGCGCCCAAGAAAGTACCAAAAGTGTGGTGCGCGGATTCTGCGTGCTCGTAGAATTTATCTAGAAACTCGTCACTATACTTTCCGAACACGTTGCCGTTGTAGTAGTAGTTGTTAATCAAATAATTTAAGCGCTCGCGAGTAGAAGCAAACTTCATGCTGTGTTCTTGCGCGTAACCCGAAATGTAAAGCTTTTCTGCTTCCTGATCTTTATCAAACTGAATGCCTTTTTCTGGGTCGAAAAGACCGAGCATAGCGTTAAGAACGTGATAGTCGCGGCTGTTGCGAATACGCTCGGCAGTTGTGCTGCTGCTAGCAGTGCTAGCGTCGTCAGTGTGATCAAGATTAAGCGCAGTAGATTCGCTCATCGGATCCGTGCTGTTCATGGGTTTTATTCCTTTCCTCGTGCGTTATTTTTGCTTTTCAAACGCTGGTTGTTTTTGTTGCTTATGTGCTTTTTGTTTATTTCGTTTCTTCTGTTTCTTTTAATTGCCTTAAAAATCTCGGTATGCCTTGCGCTACTTTTTCAATATCTTCTTGAGTTCCCGTGAGCTCAAACGAGTACATATTTGGGATGCCGCACTTTCCTGCAATTTGACCGCCTGCAGCGCAATATGCTTCTCCAAAATTCGTATTTCCGGAAGAAATTACTCCGCGAATAAATGAACGATTTTCGCGATTATTTAGGAATTTTCGCACCTGCATTGGTATTGCTTTAGAAATATTTCCGCCGCCGTAAGTTGGCACAATCAAAACGTATGGCTCGCGAACGTGCAATTCTGGCTCTTTTGGTCGAAGTGGTATGCGATATACGTTCACATTGTTGCTTGGAAAATCGCAATTTTTTACGAATCGTAGTGTGTTTTCGGAGACGGAAGAAAAATAGACTACAGCTCCGATTGATTCGCCTTGTGCGCGCGCTTCTGGCTCGCTTGGTTGTGACATATTTTCTTGATCACACATTTTTATGCTTCTTTTGCTGTTTCTGCGGAAGATCCGAGTTTATCCGCAATTTGCGCAATTAAATCTGGACGGTACCCACTCCAGGATGCGTCTGGAGCAATTACTACAGGCGCTTGACGGTAACCTGCATTTCGTAACTGTTCGAGTGATTCAGGGCTTTTTGACAAATCTACAGTTTCGAAGTTCACGCCAAGTTTTGTGAACTGTCGCTTAGTGGCATCACACTGCGGGCAATGAGGTTTAGTAAACACTGTAATAGTCATTTCAATCTCCTCTGGTGATGGGGAATTTCTGTAATTCCTTGTTGTATCGACAAAAGCCAAATAGTTAGCTTACTCCGAATAAGCACTATTTATAGTGGTGTGTCGATTATGCAAACACTACATATAGTTATTGTTTAAAATATCTAAAAATAGCGTGTTTGTAAGCGTGTCGTGCTGATAAAAAGATTTTGGATGATATTTATGCTGTATGAAAATGTAATTTATATCACAAAATTTATTAAGAATTTTCACATATCTTCGCAATATACTTCCTTGTGCATATAGGTAGATAAAATTAAAAAGTGCGTTTCTTGAAGGGGCGTAACGCTAAGTAAAAATTGTGCATTTTATATTTAATGCAGATTGCTTGAGTACGCAAAGCGTGCGTGCAAATATAACAAGATAAAAGATAAGAGGTGTCATTATGACGGAAGCCCAGGCAAATATTGGCGTTGTTGGTTTGGCGGCTATGGGGTCGAATTTAGCGCGTAATCTTGCGCATCACGGCAATACAGTTGCTGTTTACAATCGTCATTATTCACGCACTGAAACTTTGATGAATGAGCACGGTAGCGAAGGTGCTTTTGTGCCGGCTAAAACTGTCGAAGAATTCGTTGCTTCTCTGAAGCGTCCTCGCACTGCAATCATCATGGTAAAAGCTGGCGCTCCTACTGATGCTGTTATTGAAGAGCTTGCAAATGCTATGGAGCCGGGAGACATTATTGTCGACGGTGGAAACTCTTACTTTGAAGATACGATTCGCAGAGAGCGCGACATCCGCGCGCGTGGACTTCATTACGTTGGTTGCGGTGTTTCTGGTGGTGAAGAAGGTGCGCTTCGCGGTCCTTCGATGATGCCTGGTGGCACTGAGGAATCTTGGAAGACTCTTGGCCCTATTTTGAAGTCGATTGCGGCTGTTGCAGAAGGTGAACCTTGCGTAACGCATATTGGTACTGATGGTGCTGGCCACTTTGTGAAGATGGTTCACAATGGTATCGAGTACTCAGATATGCAGCTTATCGCTGAAAGCTACGACTTAATGCTTCGCGGTTTGGGAATGAAGTCCGACGAAATTGCGGACGTGTTCAGCGAGTGGAATAAGGGCGAACTTGATTCTTATTTGATTGAAATTACAGCTGATGTGCTTCGTCAGAAGGATGCTAAGACTGGTAAGCCTTTGGTTGAGATGATGGTGGATCACGCTGGCATGAAGGGTACTGGTACTTGGACTGTACAGTCTGCACTTTCGCTCGGAATACCAGTTACGGGTATCGCTGAAGCCGTGTTTGCTCGCGGACTTTCCAGCCAGGTTGCTTTGCGAGAAGCTGCTGAAAACCAGGGTTTGACTGGGCCAGACATGCATTTTGATTTGAACGATGCTGAGCGTAAGGCGTTTATTGAGGATATTCGCCAAGCTTTGTACGCTTCTAAGATTGTTTCTTACGCTCAGGGCTTTGACGAGATTGCCGCTGCTGCGATTGAACATGATTGGAAGATTGATCAGGCTGCGGTTGCTCGCATTTGGCGTGGTGGATGCATTATTCGCGCTCAGTTCTTGAATCGCGTTTCTGAGGCTTTTGAGTCTGGTGAAGCAAGCGTTTCTTTGCTTTTTGCTCCTTACTTTAAGGCTGCTATTGAGAAGTCTCAGGCTGCGTGGCGTAGGGTTATTGCGCGCGCAGTGGAGCATGGAGTTCCTGTTCCAGCATTCTCTAGCTTGCTTGCGTACTACGATGGCTTGCGTTCCAAACGTTTGCCAGCTTCACTTATTCAGGCTCAGCGCGATTTCTTTGGTGCACACACTTACGGTCGCATCGACGAGCCAGGCGTATTCCACACTTTGTGGGCAGATCCTAATCGCCCAGAAGTAAAGCAAGACTAAATCAAATAATATTTACAACTAACAGGCCTTTGTATTATTATGCAAAGGCCTGTATTTTATTGTTCTGAATATTATGCAGATTATTGGATTGCAGCTTGCAAAGTTTCTGCTGTAGTAAACCAGCAGATTTCGTCAGTTCCGTTTGCAAAAGACGCAGGGTATTCTGGATTATTATCACCAGAAAGTACATTCATTAAAGCAACTCCCTTTTCTTCTCCTGCAGTTAAGAACCAAGTACGTCGACTGTGAGCTAATACAGGAACGGTAAGAGTTAAGCGCATAGGCGGCAACTTAGGGGAGTGATTCACGCCAAGAACTAAACGATTTCGATTTTCTACCTGCGGCAAACCTGGGAAAAGCGAAGCCATATGAGCGTCAGGCCCCATTCCGAGTACAGCTAAATCAAACACAGGTTCCTTTCCAAGCAGCCCCGTAATTTCTTCCTCATACTCGCGTGCTGCTTCATCAAGAAGAGCAGCATTTTCAACATCACTTGCGTTAACTACTTCATCAACGCTTCTATCGTCAGCTGGCATTTCGTGAACATGTGATTCAGGCAAAACTTTGTTGGAAGTAAGCATATCAAGAAGAATTTCACGAGCTTTTCTTGCGTTACGCTCATCGCTGTCATATGAGACAAATCGTTCGTCGCCCCACCAAATATGTACTAAATTCCAATTAATTGCTGGCAAAAGTGGGTTACTAGCAAGCATCTGGAACATTCTAATAGAGTCAGTGCCGCCAGTAAGTAATAAATGAAATGGCTTATTCAGATTTCGCACATCATTCTGTGATTCCATAATAAGAGTTACCAAGCGTTGTGCTGCAACAGCTGCCAGTACATCTCGATTATCATAGCCGTAAACTACAGCGTTATGCGCAAAGGTGACTTCATTATCTACCATATTCATTTCCTCAATTTCTTATTTTTAAACGATTTTTTCACTACTTTTAATTTCGCTTTAGTTTCCTAGTGTTTCATTTACGTATTACTTTACTTATGTAATGTTTCACGTAATGTTTCACGAATTTTCGGTTGGATTATCTAGTACAAGTTGCGCATAAATCTCGTCGGGATCAATTCTACGCAACTCTTCACTCAAACAATCATCCAAAGTTCGTATAGGAAGCGCAATAGGCTGAGCAGTCTGATAGGGAAGACTAATCAAAGCTTGATCTCCACCAGCAGGGCGAGTAAGGGACAATGTCCCGTCCTCGCGCTCTAAAGTTACGGAAGTAATTGCTTGAGCATTAGGATTTTCAACTACTTCAACCGGTACGTGCAAACTGCTCTTCAACCAAGCTGCAAGCAAATGCAAAGACACATAGTGAGTAGGGCCAGTAACTTTCGCGCTAATAATAGGTAAATGAGGTGGCTGATCAAGCATAGAAGCAAGTAGTGCACGCCAAGGAGTTAAGCGCGTCCAAGATAAATCAACATCTTTAGGAGACCAGTTTTTGCGCAAGTTTTGTACAGTTTTAAGAGTATCGCTTGCTCGCTGAGCGTCAGTGATTCTGCTACTTGCCATAGCTCCAAGCAAATCGTGAGCAGGATCCTCAGGAGCATCAGTTGGCCACCATGCTACAATCGGTGCATCTGGCACAAGTAGCGGAATAACAAGCGTATCCGGGTGGCGAACTAAACCATTATGCGGATACAAAATAATGATTTCGCCAGCGCCAGCATCCGCACCAAAACGCACTTGAGCGTCAAGATTTGGCACGATTTCACCACGTTCAGCTGCGTGTTCACTAGACCAGTCACGAACCATGGCAATAACTCGGCACGGATGCTCGCGGCTTGCATTATTCGCAGCTTCAAGCGCATGTTCTAACTCTTTAAAAGTCGTATCGATAAGTAAAGTAAGCACGCGGCCAGTAGCAGATTCACCACGCTCTTCGTGCAACTCGTCGATTTTAGCTGCAATTTTGCTGGTATTAGTATCAGAAAGATTGATAATCATGGCAGCCTCCAATGGCGATTATCGCGAGCAAGCATGGCATCAGCTTCTGCAGGCCCCCACGTTCCAGCGCGGTACGGTTGAGGTTGTGTGCCAAGAGAACTCCAGAATTCCTCAATAGGATCGAGAATTTTCCAACTCAAATCAACTTCTTCAGTAGTCGGGAACAGTGGAGGCTCTCCAAGAAGCACGTCAAGAATTAATCGCTCGTAAGCTTCAGGGGAACTTTCTGTAAAAGAGCGTCCATAACTAAAGTCCATAGAAACGTCACGCACTTCCATAGCAGTTCCTCCAGGAACTTTCGCGCCAAAGCGCATAGTAACACCCTCGTCCGGTTGAACTCGAATCACAATAGCGTTACTTCCAAGTTCTCTTACAGCAGTAGACTCAAACGGCAAATGCGGAGCGCGCTTAAAAATAACAGCAATTTCTGTGACGCGCTTACCTAAACGTTTGCCTGTACGCAAGTAGAACGGAACTCCAGCCCAACGGCGAGTATCAACATCTAGTCGCACCGCAGCGTATGTTTCAGTAGTACTTTTAGGATCAATACCTTGTTCTTCTAAATATCCAACAGCTTTATATGATCCTTGCCAGCCGGCTGCATACTGTCCTCGAGCAGTATTAGCAGCCAAGTCTTGAGGAAGTCTGATTGCGGATAAAACTTTCGTTTTTTCAGCAGTCAAATCGCTAGCGCGGAAACTTACAGGCTCTTCCATAGCAGTAAGAGCCATAAGTTGAAGCAAATGGTTCTGAATCACGTCGCGAGCAGCACCGATTCCATCGTAGTATCCAGCTCTTCCGCCAATGCCAATATCTTCAGCCATTGTAATTTGCACGTGATCAACGTAATTTGCGTTCCAAATCGGCTCATACATTGCGTTAGCAAAGCGGAAAGCTAGCAAATTTTGCACAGTTTCCTTGCCTAAATAATGGTCAATTCGGAACACAGAATTAGGATCAAAAACTTCAGAAACAACGCGATCTAATTCTCGCGCGCTCGCTAAATCGTGGCCAAAAGGCTTTTCAATAATTACGCGACGCCAAGCATGCTCAGAAGAATGCGAAAGGCCGGATGCTGCAAGCTGTTGTGCAACAACTGGGAAGCTGGAAGGCGGAATAGACATGTAAAAAGCGTGATTTCCGCGAGTGCCTCGGTCTCTATCTAGCTCGTTGACAGTTTTGCTTAAACGTTCAAACGCGGATGCGTCGTCAAAAGTACCACGTACGAAACGTATGCCTTTGGCAAGATTAATCCAAGTTGATTCACGAAATGGCGTTCTGCAATGCTGCTCAATATTTTCGCGCACAAAGTTTACAAAATGCTCATCCGTCCAATCGCGTCTTGCAAAACCAGTTAAACCAAATCCTGGAGGCAAAAGCCCGCGATTAGCCAAATCATATACGGCTGGCATAAGCTTCTTGCGCGCTAAATCTCCAGTAATTCCGAAGATTACTAAACTGCACGGTCCTGCAATACGAGCCAAACGCAAGTCTCGTGGATCGCGTAACGGATTTGTCCAATTAGGCGTATCCGCCCCAACGCCTTGCGAATCACATGGTGTCCTCAACTCAGTCATAAATACTATCGTAATATTTCGCTGCTATTTTCACCACGCGAAACGCAATTTAATACGGTCAATCTAGTATTAAAAAGTTTTTTTAGCGCGCTATTAAAGCTTTAAATTTCAGCCTCCGCACACTGCTAAACGAATCATTCGAGCATACTGTGGACCGCCAACTGGCGTTAAGTGAACTCCGTCATCAGTCAAATATTCTGAATGACCGTTGCTTAATCCATGCCAGTCTATGATACCAACGTTAGGGTGTTTGGCAGCGAACTTGCGCAAACGATCGTTAGTAGTGTCTTGCCATGGTTGCGGTACGCGAGTAGTGACGAAATACACTGGTCTACCTTTAGCAACATCAACCATGTGTTGCAAAACGCTTTCGTCGTGAGGTGGACCGTTCGTTCCAAGTGCGTAAACAACAATCTCACCAGGGTGACCATTATTAATGTCTTGTATATAGCTTTCTGCTCCGTGGAAAATTTGCCTACTAACTTTTCCGTCGACAAAAGCGTTAGGAAGAGAACGCAGCAAATAAGGTTTTGCGCCTTCAGCAATAGAATCGCCAACCATTGTGAATTTTGCTGAGCAAGTTCCTTTAGTACTGTCAATACTTGAATGTGAAGTTATGAGATTTTCTGGAACTTTTTCAGCAATCGCGTTTAAAATACGGTGCTTTGAAGGTGCAGGAGGCGTAGCTATTTTTGAAGTATCTACCACTTTACCTGTGAATTTCTTGCGATGTGCTTTGGCAGTAGCTTTGCCGTTTTTATTTGCCAAAGCACCGTTAGGATTCTGTAATCCAGGCAATGGTGCTTCTTGTACAGGCGCAGCCAATTCTGGACGAAGCTGAATTGCGCGATCCTGAGCGATTTGTTTCCAATTTAGAGGAACAAAAATAAGAATTACAGTTAGCGCTGCGCATACAACAGTTGCTGTTTGTCGTAGTGCGGAAGGGGTGCGTACTGCTCTACTTAAAACATTTATACTGCTGTTATCAATACCGTATTCTGATGTATTTTCTGCAGCATTTTGACCCATATTTTGTGCAGTATCATACGCTTGCGTAGCAGGAATAACAGAACTGTTAATTTGATTATCGTAAGCAGTTTCGTTTTGATCAAACTTGAGCATACTAAGAGAGAACTGCTTATGAGTTACAGGCATCTCAAATATTCTGTAGAAACATTCGGCAACAATCAGTGATAAAACAAATTGCGCGACTTGTTCCCACCATGGAGCGAGAGTTGTTCTAGTTGCAGGATTGCAGACTTCTAGAATTGGGAAGTGTACTAAATATAAAGCGAAAGAGCGTCTTCCGAGATATGCAAAAGGCGCGAACGCAAAAATCTTAGAGCACAAATTATCTTCATTTTTGCATACAGAAAGTATTACAGCGCATAATATTGCAACAGCAGTGTACCCTCCGCGTGGAAGCCATAGTGAGGTTCCATCTTCTTTTACAAAAAGCCAGCATAATACTGCTACTGCTGCAATGCCTATAATAGAACGCTGCCATGCAGGAGAAGGAGTGTAATTGCGTTCTTTCTCCCGATTAAATACATCATCTGGAAGTTCCACAATATCTGATTCGTATGTGGAAGGATTGTTCTTATTTGCGACAGCAGCGTAATTTTGTGAGCTGTTTTCGTAATACTCACCTTGACCTTTGCCATCGTACATATCAATCTGTAATCCTGCTCGCAAATCTTCAGGAATATTATCAGCAAAATTGCTATTAGTTACGTTAAAACTGTTAACAGCGTTGACGTTGTTAGTGCCGTTAATACCGTTAGTGCTATTTACATTCTGATATTTAAGCTGCTCGCATAGTAAAGCGTGCTGATCTAACTGCTTTATAACAGTTTTTAGTTGCTGCTTTTTTGTAATTACGTCAAAAATATTTCCAAAAAGTGCTCTTATAGGATAGTTTGCAAACCAAGTGCTACACATGGCAACAAGAGCGCCCACAAGAAACTCGGATGCTCTAGTATCAAGAGCATAGTAAACGCGTGCAGGTGTCATATAATCACTGCTAGAGCAGGAGATAAATGCACAAGTTGCGCTAGAAGCTAAAGTTAATAAGAGAGTAACAAATACTCTTATTGTTTTCGATTTAAATACTTTTACAATAATCCACAAAAGTAGTGGCCATATCACAAAAGCTTGCATAATAATGCCGAGATACCATAAGTGTTTAATTGGAGAAGGTAATCCAGCTTGTTCAAAATATGAAAGCTTACGAACTATGTAAGAGATATTGCTAGTAAAACTTGCCCCATATAATGCGTCTGACTGTAATTTTGGTAGCAGGCTAGGAGACATAAGCCACATGACCGGTGCAAAAACTGCAATAATTCCCAGAGTCGAAGGGAATATTCTAATAATCCTATGCCACAAATATTTCCAGTAGTGCATCCTAGAGTCGCCGCTATTGCCGCTAAGCGAACGAAGAATTGTGCGAGTGCAGAAGTATCCTGCTAAAACTAGGAATAACGTAACTCCAAGAAAACCACCTTGAAGTCCTACTGGCCTCATGTGGAAGCAAACAATTCCCACAATAGCCAATGCGCGTAAACCGTCTATTGCAGGATTTCTACGTGATGATTGCGTATTTTGATTCTGATTATTAGACGTGTTTAAATTGCCACTTTCATTTAGATTGCCATTAGTAGAAATCATTGTTTCGCTTTGATATTCAGGGGCGGTTGAACCCTGTGAAACAGCGGTAACGGCTGCTAATTTCTTCTGTGACATAATGCCTGCATTTCGCTGGTATCTGCTTTTGTTTTATAGCATTTTTTGAATAAATCATGATGATAATAACTGCGTATTGAGACAGTCTTGAAGTGTAGAGCGTGTCTTATTTTTACGTGTTTATTTTACTTGTAAAACATTGTTATTCTGTTAATATTGCTTAGCTTATTTTGTGTTATTTTGTGCGATTTTACGACTTTATTTTATTGGGTTAATTATTCTCCTCTTTGGCGCGCGGTAAAGTGAAATAGCAAAGTTTATGACTTGTTATTAAAGGAGCCAAAATGGCAGAAACTTTTAACGTCGTGGTAGAGATTCCACGCGGTTCTAAGAATAAGTATGAAGTGGATCACGAAACAGGTCGTGTGTTCTTGGATCGTACCCTTTTCACAGCTATGGGTTATCCAGATGATTACGGTTATATTGATGGCACTTTGGGTGAAGATGGCGATCCACTCGACGCTCTTGTTATGATTCCAAATTCTGTGTTCCCAGGATGCGTTGTTGAGTGCCGCGCTGTTGGCTTGTATCACATGGTTGATGAAGCTGGCGGAGACGATAAGGTTTTGTGCGTTCCAGCAGACGTTCGTTTTGACGACATCAAGGATATTGATGATGTGAACGAGTATCACAAGGCTGAAATCAAGCACTTCTTTGAGCAGTACAAGGCTTTGGAGCCAGGCAAGGAAGTTCTTCCTGGTGACTTCTGGGCTGGTGTAGAGCAGGCTGAGAAGGAAATCGTCGCAGCTCGCAAGCGCTTGGAAGAAAGCGAAAAGTAAAATATTAAACTATAAGATTCTGTAAGTAATAAATTAAGTAATATTACGTTGCGAGAATTTTATTAAAGTAAAAATAAAGTGGCAAGAAAATCCGTAAGATACATAAAGTGCATGCGGAATTCTTGCCACTTTTTATTTCAAAAATTAAGCAACTAAAAGCATTCCTAAACCAACTGCGTATATAACCAATCCGCACATCATAATCGGTACAAGTGCTATGCCAATAGAAGGTAGCGGAATATTTGAATCATGGTCAATTCCTTTCGACCACAAGTGCGATAGTGCAGAAAGTACGATTACTGCTAGTGCTCCAAAAGAGGCAACGAAAATCCCGTAATTAAAATTACGTAATGATGCAGTAAATTTGATAATAGAAGGCAAAAACATCCACCCTGCGGCTGCAGCGCAAGATACGCAAGCAGTTAATGTGTGTGAAAGATTTCGTACTAAATTTGTTCTTTTTTCACGAAGCATTTGTCTAAAGAAACTAACAAAAGTCGCTACAACTAGTATTAAAGCAAACGACACAGCCCAGCGCTCGTATGGTCGCATTGCTGCAACGAACTTGTGCATGCAAACAGTTTCATTATCTATAACGCTACTTGGAAGTAATCCTTTTAACGAGAGCGTAACGCACCAAAGAGAAACGCAACCAGAGGCTGCCGATATTGCCCTATCAATAATGCTACTTTTAAACGGCCAAAATATTACAAGAAGCGCAATCATAATCGCACAAAGAACAATAATCACCTTGTGTGTTGAAGTATTTAGCAAGGCTGCTGTAACAAGAAGCACAACTGTAATCAGTTGCGTTGCAACAATTAATGCAGGATTGTAACTAGATTTACGTTCTGTCTCGTTGCTGTTTCCTACAACGTTGGCATGCGTTGGCATTTCTGTATGCTCGTTGTCGTTGCTGATCATTCATTCTCCTGTCTGTATTGACAGTCTTATTGGGCTTCTTTATGCCTTACTTATAACTAATGTAGTCCTCAGCGTCCACTTTGTGATTATTTGGTTAATTAAAAAATTATTTACAGCTTAGTAATAGTATTTAATTTTGTAAAAAATATTGTTTTAAGACATTTAGTTGTCGATTCTTCTTAAGCATGGACTACAATGCCCTTAACGGCTGAATTTGTCGCTTAATATCAATCGTTCAACCGGCTGGAGGCGTCATATGACCGATATCACGTTGATGACCTCGTGCGCATCGCCTGCGCTAGTGTTACCATCGTTGACATTGCTTTCTCATCGTGTGCGCGTACTACCTATGGATGCTTCGAGTTTAGTGAAACTTCCGGAGCAGACAGTACTTCTTATAGACGCACGCGAAGATTTGGCCTTAGCGAAATCATTATGTGGACTAGTTAGAGCTTCTGGATTACAAGCTTCTGTAATACTTGTTCTTACGGAAGGTGGATTTACTGTAGTAAATTCTACGTGGGGAGTATCTGACGTTGTACTTTCTAGTGCATCTCCAGCAGAAGTTGAAGGAAGGTTGCGTTTAGCTGCTCAACATGGTCGTTTCGATGATTCGCATGCACCTTCTAAAGGAATTATTTCTGAAGATATAAACGTTCTTGACGATGGAAAAATTTGTTCTGGAGATTTAGTAGTAGATACTCGCGGATACACAGTAAGTTTGCACGGGCATCCTATAGATTTAGCTTACAAAGAATTTGAGTTGCTGAAATATTTTATTCAGCATCCTCGGCAAGTTTTCACTCGTGCACATTTACTTCAAGAAGTGTGGGGCTACGATTATTACGGCGGTACTCGTACTGTTGATGTTCATATTCGTCGTTTGCGCGCAAAATTAGGTGTCGAATATGAGCAGATTATTGGCACTGTAAGAAATGTTGGCTACCGTTTCGATCCTCCAGAATCAGCTGAAGATATTTCAAAAGATGCTGACTCGGAAGATAATTCGAAAGAAAATAGTCAAAGTGTTAATTCTGACGATGATTGCGTATGAGTAAAAGTGAGTTTCGTAAAGAATCTCGTAATGATTCTTATGAAGAATCTCATGAAGACAAAATTAAGCGCATGCACGCACAGTATGAACTTTTGTGCGAAGAAATACCAAATCCAAAGTGTGCACTTAACTTTAGTAATCCCTTTGAGCTTTTAGTTGCAACTGTACTGAGCGCACAAACTACAGATAAACGAGTAAATAGCGTAACGCCGGAACTTTTTGCTACTTTTCCAGGAGCATATGCACTTGCTAATGCTCCTATTAGCAGAGTGGAAAATATTATACGCCCACTCGGATTCTATAAAGTAAAAGCTCAGCACTTAGTTACTTTATCAGCGCAAATAGTTGAGAAATTTAACGGGAATGTTCCTTCCGATATGAAAAATCTCATTTCTCTTTCTGGAGTCGGTAGAAAAACGGCCAACGTTGTTCTAGGAAACGCTTTTCACATTCCTGGATTTCCTGTAGACACTCACGTTATTAGAGTAACTGGCAGACTACGTTGGCGGTCTAACTGGAATGATGATAAATCAAAAGTAAGTCCTGAATTAATTGAGCGTGAAATAACTTCGTGTTTTGATAAAAAAGATTGGACTGATTTATCGCATAGGCTTATCTTGCATGGGCGTAACATTTGTAAAGCTGTAAATCCTAAATGTGATTCATGTCCTCTACGTTTTACGTGTCCGTATGTGAATATGTAGCATAATATGCTTTCTAAGTTTATTAGACTATTGCTCAATTAGTGTGTTGTTTGCAATTCATCTCTTGATATACACTGTAAGATATGTCAAGAATGAACAGAGATGCGTATAGTGGCTATGCACGTCATCGTAATAGGGGATTAGCGCCGTGGATTTTGTTCGTTATTGTTTCTGCGGTAATGATAGTAGCTTTGTGGTTTGGGTGGCAAATATATAAGGGGCGTTCTCCTCTTGCAATTCTTACTAAGCCTTCTGGTAATTCGGTTGTAACTGTTGGTTTGCGCACAGCTCCTAAATCTCTTGATATACGACAAGATGATAGTGATGCTTTGCAGCAAGCGTTGTTGGGAAACGTTTATGAGACTTTGGTAAAGCGAGACGATAACAACAATTTACAGCCTGGTTTAGCTACTTCTTGGGAAATTTCATCTGATGGGTTGAACTATAAGTTTAGTTTACAAAAAGGAGTCACTTTTAGTAACGGTGACAAGATGACATCAAGTTCTGTGTTGCGTTCTTTGCAGCAGGGAATTACGAAAAATTATCCAGGTTATGCAAAGCTTGAAAATATTAAAACTGTTACGAATCCTGATATGTACACAGTTACCATTGCTTTGCGAGCTCCGGATCCTCTACTTTTGAGGCGTTTAGCTGGTCGTGCTGGAATAGTGTACGACGTAGACGCAAGAGTTGATTATGCTAACAGTGCGTTAGGAACTGGTCCTTTTACTGTTAATAATTACGACGCTGGTAAGAGTATAGAGCTTTCTAGAAATAACAATTATTGGTCTGATCCTGCTAAATGTTCAGGAATTACTTTGCAATACTATCCTTCTGATTCAGCGCTTGCTGAAGCTATGGAACGTAATGAAGTGCAGATGGCTGTTCCTAAAGAAGGTACTGAAAATGCTCGTTTAGCTAAGATAGCTAATACTAATATGGTTGAAGGCCAATCTACTCGCGTTGTTTTTATAGCTTTTAATAGCAACACTGTTGATTCTATTTTTGAAGATCAGTGGGCTAGAAAAGCAGTTCGATCTTCTTTAGACGCTAAGATTGCTATTGCTGATGACGGTAACGGTGGCGTGCAATTGGGCGGACCTATTGATCCACTATCTCCAGGTTATGAAGATTTAAATAATATATTTCCTTACAGTGCTGAGCAGGCGCGCGCAAAGTTCCGTTACTTTGGTGGAAGATACCTTAAAACACTTGATTTCCTAGTTCCTAAAGGTTACGAGAAGCTAGGTAAACAGTATTCTGATCAGATTATTGCATTTAGTGGCGCGAAAATTAACCTAGAAGTACTGGATGAAGATACTATTGCTCAAAGAATTAAAGAAAATAAGTATCATTTGGCGCTTACAACATTTACTCATACTTTAGATGAGGGCAGTTTTGCTGAGAATGGTTCTGCCTTCTTGTTCCAGAATGCTGCTGCTCAACAATATTGGGCTAATGCTGCAAGAGCAAAGAATGCTGATGAGTACAGGATTAATGCTAGCAAATATGCCAGGGCTCTTAGTGAAAATGCTGGAGCTCACTGGCTTTACGCGCGTAAAAGCATTATGGCTGTGAAGTCTAATATCAGCGGTTACACAAAGAATATGACTGATCAGTTGCTTCCATTACATGACTTAACTGTTAAGTAGAAAGCATAAGATTTGCGTTGTCGCGCTGAGTTTCTAATATTCAGTTCATGAGTGAACAGGATAATAACACAGTAAAATGCGCACATTTAACGCCTCTTCCAAACAAAGTTGGCGTTGATGGTCTTGAAGACAAGTGGCGTAGCAATTGGGACGAAGCTAAGACTTACGCATTCCATAATTCTCGCGACCGTAAGGCCGTATATTCTATCGATACTCCACCTCCAACCGTTAGCGGCCACTTGCACGTAGGTCACGTATTCTCTTACACGCATACGGATGTGATTGCGCGTTATAAGAGAATGCAAGGCTTTGACGTGTTCTACCCAATGGGTTGGGACGATAACGGCTTGCCAACAGAGCGTCGCGTGCAAAACTATTACGGCGTGCGCGTAGACACTTCGCTTAAATATGATCCTGATTTTAAGCCGCCTTTTGAAGGCACTGAAGGCAAGAAGATTGAAGCTAAAGATCAGGTTCCTGTAAGCAGGCAGAACTTTATTGAGCTTTGTGAGCGCTTGACTTCTCAAGATGAGAAGCTTTTTGAAGCATTGTGGCGCAGACTCGGTCTTTCTGTAGACTGGTCGCAAACTTATCACACTATTGGCGAGCAGCCTCGTCGAGTTGCGCAAAAAGCATTCCTTCGTAATCTTGCTCGCGGAGAAGCTTATCAGAAAGACGCTCCTGGCTTGTGGGATGTGACTTTCCAAACTGCAGTTGCACAAGCTGAGCTTGAATCGCGCGAATATCCTGGTTTCTACCATAAGATTGCGTTCCGTTTCGAAGATGGTACGCCAATTTATATTGAAACCACGCGACCAGAATTACTTGCTGCTTGCACATCTTTGATTGCAAATCCAGATGATGAGCGTTACAAGAAGTACTTTGGCCAGGAAGTTTACTCACCGCTGTTTAAGGTGAAGGTTCCGATTTTGGCTCATTCTGCTGCTCAAATGGACAAGGGTGCTGGCATTGCAATGTGCTGCACTTTTGGTGACGTAACAGACGTTGAGTGGTGGCGTGACTTGAATTTGCCAACTCGACCAATCATTCAGCGTAACGGTCGCATTGTAATGACGACTCCTGATTGGATTACTGATGAGTCCGGTCGCGAAATGTTCGAGAAAATTGCTGGCAAAACCACGTTCTCTGCTCGTAAGGAAGTTGTTGAAGCTTTGCAAGCAGCTGGAGACATGGAAGGCGATCCAAAGCCAACAAAGCGTATGACGAATTTCTACGAAAAGGGCGATAAGCCTTTGGAAATCGTCACTTCTCGCCAGTGGTACTTAAAGAACGGCGGTACGGACGAAAAGCTGAACGCTGAGCTTATTGAGCGTGGTAAGGAACTTAATTTCCACCCAGACTTTATGCGCGTGCGCTATGAGAATTGGGTTCATGGCTTGAATGGCGACTGGCTTATTTCTCGTCAGCGCTTCTTTGGTGTTCCATTCCCACTTTGGTATCCAGTAAACGAAAATGGGGAAGTGGATTACGAGCATCCTTTGACGCCTAGCGAAGATCGTTTGCCAATCGACCCAACTATTGACGTTCCAGAAGGATTCGATGAGTCTCAGCGAGACCAACCAAACGGCTTTACAGCTGAGCAAGATATTATGGACACTTGGGCTACATCTTCCTTAACTCCACAAATCGTGACTCGTTGGGAAGAGCCAGGTGAGGAAAATCAGGCTTTGTTTAAGGCTACTTTCCCAATGGATTTGCGTCCACAAGGCCAGGATATTATTCGTACTTGGCTGTTTAGTACGGTTGACCGCGCGCATCTTGAAAACGGCTGCTTGCCTTGGAAGCATGCTGCGCTTTCTGGCTGGATTCTTGATCCTGACCATAAGAAGATGTCTAAATCTAAGGGAAACGTTGTTGTGCCAAATAAGCCAATCGAAGAGTTTGGTGCGGATGCTGTGCGCTACTGGGCAACTTCAGCAAAACTTGGCTTGGATGCAACTTACGACGAAGGCCAAATGAAGATTGGTCGCCGTCTTGCGATTAAGCTTTTGAACGCTACGAAGTTTGCGCTCGCAATTGGCCGAGAAGACGAGGAGCATCAGGTTCTTGAGTCTGCTACCGCGGACTGGGATTTTGCAGACGTTACGGAAGTTTTGGATCGCTCTGTTATGGCAAAGCTCGCATCCGTTATTCGTACCGCAACTGATGCGCTTGAATCTTACGAGCATTCCAAGGCTTTGGAAGCAATCGAAACCTTCTTCTGGGAATTCTGCGACGATTACATTGAGCTTGCAAAGAATCGTGCTTATGGTACTGCAGAATCCACTGGACGCACTCCAAGCGAAACTGCTGTAAAGTCTGCTCGCACAACTCTTGGTCTTGCACTCGATGCTTTGGCTCGCTTGCTTGCTCCTTACTTGCCTTACGCTACTGAAGAAGTGTGGAGCTGGATGCATGACGGAGAAGGTTCCGTGCATCGCGCTAGCTGGCCATGCGCTAAGGCGTATGAGGCTGCTGCAAACGGTGTTTCTGCAGATACTTTGGCTTATGCAGGTGAAGCTTTGGCTACTTTGCGAAAGATTAAGTCTGAAGCAAAAGTTTCTATGAAGACTCCTATTTTGCAAGTGACTTTGAACGTAGCAGAAAACGCTTACAAAGCTGTTGAGGAGACTTTGGATGATGTTGCTGAAGCTGGACGTGTTACTGGAGAAGTAAAGCTTAACGCTGTTAAGGCGGCAGTTGCTGAGGATTCTTCTGATTCTGAATCTGCGGAGTCTGATGCTGCTAACGTGAACGTTGCAGTTGCTCAAAGCGAACTTGGCGAAGCTCCTGCAAAAAAGAAGTAGTTGCCGGTAATCGCAAGTAGTCGAAAATAATTAATCGCAAAACAAAAGCGCTGGAAGTCAATCTTCGACTCCAGCGCTTTTTGTGTATTGTAAATACTAAGCATCGCGCGGTAACGCTAGACTGTAAACCATGAATCCAGAAAGCTTAAGTGAATTAATTGAAAAAATTGCTAAAGATTTAGTAGCAAGCGGTAAAGCTGGAAATCTAACAGAAGATTTGATTCCTGCTGCCGAAAAACTCGCAGTTATGAGGCCAAAAGATCGCGCACACGGCGATTGGGCTACGAACGTTGCTATGCAGCTCGCCAAAAAAGCTGGTATGAAGCCTCACGATTTAGCTGAACTTTTTGCCGAGCGTTTGCAAGAGGCAGAAGGTATTGCGTCTGTAGAAGTTGCAGGTCCTGGTTTTATTAATATAACGCTTGATTCTGCTTCTGCAGCGGCTGTCGTAGACGAGGTCTTAAAGCAGGGTGCTAATTTTGGCAAGAATACGCACTTAAGCGGCAAAACTTTGAATCTTGAGTTTGTTTCCGCAAACCCAACTGGTCCAATCCACATCGGTGGCACTCGCTGGGCTGCAGTTGGTGATTCTATGGCTCGAGTCTTGGAAGCGAACGGCGCAAAAGTTGTACGCGAATACTATTTCAACGATCACGGTGAGCAAATCAACCGTTTCGCAAAGTCTTTAGTTGCTGCAGCTCACGGCGAAGAAACGCCTGCAGACGGCTACAAAGGCGCGTATATTAACGAAATCGCGGACGCTGTTATAAAAGAAGCAAATGCGGACGGTGTTGACGTTCTTTCTTTGCCACGAATTGATCTTGGAAAAGACGAGGAAGGATTGCCGCTTGGCGAAGGCGATTCCGAGCAGCGCGAAGAGTTCCGCAAGCGCGCAGTTCCAATGATGTTTGCGGAGATTCGTAAATCAATGCGCGATTTTCGCGTTAGTTTCGACGTGTGGTTCCATGAAAACAGCCTGTACGAGGATGGCGAAGTTGAGCGCGCTATTGCAGACTTGCGTTCTCGCGGAGATATTTTCGAAAAAGATGGTGCAACTTGGTTTGAATCCACTAAGCATGGCGACGATAAGGATCGCGTAATTATTAAGTCTGACGGCAATTACGCTTACTTTGCTGCAGATATTGCGTACTATCGCAACAAACGCCACCGCGAACAGAATCCTGCAGATGTAGCAATCTACATGCTAGGTGCGGATCATCACGGATATATTGGCCGAATGATGGCAATGTGCGCGGCTTTTGGAGACAATCCTGGCGAAAACATGCAGATTCTTATTGGCCAGCTTGTAAACGTTATGAAAGACGGAAAACCTGTACGCATGAGCAAGCGCGCAGGAAACGTTATTACTATTGACGATTTAGTTGATGCAATTGGCGTTGACGCTTCTCGCTACTCGCTTGCTCGCACAGATTACAACACAAGCGTTGATATTGATTTGGATTTGCTTGCTTCCCACAGCAACGATAATCCTGTGTATTACGTGCAATACGCTCACGCACGTAGCTGCAATGTGGCTCGCAATGCTGCAGACGCTGGAATTACGCAAGATGGCGCTGATTTAAGCTTGCTTAATACCGAGGCTGACGGCGAAGTGTTGGCTGCTTTGGCTCAATGGCCTGCAGCTTTGGCTCAAGCTGGCGATTTGCGCGCTCCTCACCGCGTTGCGCATTATCTTGAGGATTTGGCAGCAAGCTACCACAAGTGGTACAACCTTGAGCGCGTTGTGCCAATGGAGTTAACTGACCCAGAAAATCGTTTGCCAGAAGCCGAGCGTGAAGCTCAGCGCATTGCAAAGTGCCCAGAGCCTGCGCGCGCTGCAGCTCGCTTAAAGCTTAACGAAGCTGTGCGTACAGTAATTGCATCTGGACTTGATTTGCTTGGAGTTTCCGCTCCGGAAAAGATGTAACTTTTTGCTATTATTGAGCATTTAAGATTTGTTTAGGACGCTAGCTTTTATGTTAGCGTCCTTTTATTTTTTGAAATTAACCCAAATTATTTCTTATTATTTTTTATTATTTTTGATTATTCTCTGACATTTTTATGAGAAGACACGCGCGAAATTGCAAATTTTTGTCGATTAAGTACATGTGATTTATTAATATACCCCCTAATATTATTTTCGCTTTAAATCCACAATATAAAGTCAGAGATTTAGCTGAATAGTATGTAAATACAAATTTATCCTTATAGGAGGTGTAAGCATGAGCGTCACAACACAAAGTGTCAGCACAGACAGTGCCCCGAAAAAAAGGAACCTGACAATTATTGAGTCCGCGTACGTGGCGGTCATGTTGTTTGGTATGTTCTTTGGCGCTGGAAACCTGATTTTCCCTGTGTTTCTTGGTGCTAATGCAGGAACTAATTCTGCGCCTGCAGCGTTAGGTTTTATTGTTACTGGCGTTGGTTTGCCATTGCTTGGCGTTACAGCACTCGCAATGAGTCGCGCAAATGGCCTTTTTGAGCTTTCTAGCAAGCCTAGCAAAAAATACGGCATGTTTTTCACATGTGTGCTGTATTTAACAATTGGCCCATTCTTTGCAATTCCTCGCTGCGCAACAACTTCATACACTGTTGGCTTAGAGCGCGTTGTTCCACAAGACGGAAACGGTCAGCTTTACTTATTCTTGTTCTCAGTAGTGTTCTTTGCACTTGCGTTCTTCTTTGCTATGAAGCCAAGCGGAATACTTACGTGGGTTGGTAAAGTTCTTACGCCAATCTTCCTTGTGTTCCTAGCGATTTTAGTATTTACAGCACTATTTTCTCCTGTAAGCGGCGCTTCTGCGGATGCTGCTCCTATAGGAAATTACGTTAATAAGTCATTCTTTACAGGATTCTTAGATGGCTACAACACAATGGATGCTTTAGCTAGCTTGGCATTTGGAATTGTGGTTGTTAGCACCATTCGTCAGTTTGGTGTGAAAGATCCTAAAGATGTGGCAGTGAATACTGCTCGTTCTGGTTTCTTTAGTTGCTTGCTTATGGCGTTGATTTACGTCGCAATTGTTATTGTTGGTGTGCGTAGCCGTGCAATGTTCCCACCTGCGAAAAATGGTGGCGTAACTTTGGCGCAAGTTGCACGCTACCATCTTGGAAACGTTGGCTTGTTTGTGCTTGCTGCAACTGTAACGCTTGCCTGCTTAAAGACTGCGGTTGGCTTAATCGTAAGCTGCTCGGAAACCTTCTCTAAGTTATTCCCTAAGGGTCCTAGCTATCGCGTTTGGTCTGTGTTGATTACGCTTGTTTCGTTTGGTCTTGCAAACTTTGGTTTGAGTGCAATCATCGAATACGCGGTTCCAGTATTGATGTTCTTGTATCCACTGTCAATTGTTTTGATTCTTTTGGCTTTGTGCGGTCGACTTTTTGACAATTCCAAAGTTGTGTATGCTTGGACGCTTGGTTTTACTGGTGTTGCAGCGGTATATGACTTTTTGAATAGTTTGCCAACAGCTTTGCGCGACGCATTGCACATGAACGATATGTTGGTAGTTGCTCAAAACTGGCTGCCGTTCTCAGAATTTGGCATGGCTTGGCTTTGCCCTGCTGTTGTTGGATTTGTTGTTGGATATGTTCGCATGGTTCTATTTGACAACAAGGATATGAAAGAGATGGTTGAAAATACTGTTGCTCCTACTGCTGAGGGGAGTGTTCTAACTGAAGTAGAAAATGAGTAAATTTGTTTATCTGATATAAAATTATAAAACTCGCTATCTTCTTTAGAATTATTACAATATTTTCATAGCAATAGCGCGGATATTTTATTTACTAATTATTTAGTAAGTAAACGTATCCGCGCTTTATTATTTGTGCATAAAATTTAACGTTAGAAGTTGCTTCTTTCCAAGTGTTAAATACATATTGTTGTAAATTGGACGATATTATAAAATTGATAGTTAATGAGGGGATAACTGTGTTGAAGGGGATCAATATGGATAATGAAATTAAATTATTTGAAGGTAAGCAAGTACGTTCCGTTTGGAATAACGAAAAAGAAGAATGGTATTTTTCGGTAGTGGATGTGGTTGCCGTTTTGACGGATAGTAAGAATCCGAGAGACTATTGGTATCGTGTAAAAAAGCGCATGAGCGAGGAAGAAAAAAGTGAGTTGTCGACATTTTGTCGACAACTGAAACTTGCATCGTCTGACGGGAAAAAATATGAGACAGACGCCGCTGATGTGCAAGGAATTTTGCGTATTATTCAGTCAATACCATCTCCCAAAGCTGAGCCATTCAAAATGTGGTTAGCGACAGTTGGTAAAGAGAGAATTGATGAAGTAATAGACCCTGAGCAAGCTATTGATAGGGCCTTAGCAACGTATTTGAAAAAAGGTTATTCACGAGAGTGGATTAATCAAAGGCTTCAGTCAATTCAAGTAAGAAAAGAATTGACTGATGCTTGGCAGGATCATGGTGTGAAAGCTGGGAAAGAGTATGCAATTTTAACGGACGAAGTGTCTAAAGCTTGGTCGGGGATGACGACGAGAGCGTATAAAGATTTTAAGGGTCTTAAGAAAGAAAATCTTAGAGACAATATGACCACGCTTGAAATTGTGCTGAATATGCTTGCTGAGGCAACAACTACTGAACTTACTAAAACCAGTAATCCAAAGGGTTTAGCGGAAAATAAGCAAGTTGCTAAACGTGGTGGAAGTATTGCTGGAAATGCTAGAAAAGAGATTGAAAAAGAAACAGGTAAACCAGTTGTCACATCGCAAAATGCAATTGACTTTGGGAAACTTATTGAGGATGTTGCTAAAGAGGCTGAATGATTTAGGTGATTAAAGCAAAAGGCCTACCGTGCTTGTTTGCGGTAGGCTTTTTGGTTAGATTTTTGACGCGATTATAAACGTGCGATTAGAAGTTGCTGCCGTTCCAACCCCAGTCAGTTGTTGCAGTGTAACGAATATAAGTACGGTCTTGAGGCACGCCAAGCTCGCGCTCTAAAGCTGCCATAATCTGCTCTGTCAACTTTTCCCAAGCTGACCCTGGTACGCTGGATCCGAACACGTTCACTTCAACGTAAGCTGCAGGCTTAGTATTGTCTCCCGCAAAATAAATTGGCATATTGTCCTCGAATGGGCACATAAGCCAGCGTTCGCTTTTTCCTGGAACTGCGCTAATCGCCTTGCCGTAAGCAGCTTTTAAAGCTTCGCGCTGCTCTGGCGTAGTGCTTACAGAAACATGAGTATGAATAACTGGCATAATCGCTCCTTTGCTGAGTTCAGTAAGTTTTATTACTACACAATTATATGTTATTTGTTAGCAGTCGCGTGTTTAATGGAGATTATGAAGAAACTTATTGAGCAGGTTGTTAAATTCGGAATCGTAGGCATTATTGCGCTTATTATTGATGTTGCGTTACTCAATTTATTAATGCTTGCGCACTTAAATAACGTGATCGCTGGTACTATTTCTTTTGTAATTTCACTAATCTTTAACTATATTGCCAGCATGAAATATGTTTTTAAGCATCGCGAAGATATGGCAAAGTGGATGGAACTTCTGATTTTTGTTATTTCTGCAGTCATAGGTTTGCTTATTAACGATTTAATTATTTGGGCTAGTACGCTTGGGTTAGCTGAAAGCTTACGTGGATCTGCAATCTACGTGCTGCGCACAAATATAGGAAAGCTTATAGCAACTGTTGTTGTTGCTGTATGGAATTTTATTATACGAAAGTGGTTGCTTGACGATACTAAGTCTCAGAAACCTGGGTATGTGGCCGAAGAAGATACGAGTTTTGCTCATCGCTTAGGAATGTGGTCGCTTAAACATACAAAAAATTGCAAGTAAGTTGAATTTTATAAGCAGAAAGTAGAGCGCAATGCCAGCTACAACAATTCATTTTGTGCGACATGGTGAAGTAGATAATCCTAAGCACGTGTTGTATGAGCGTCTTCCGGGATTTCATCTCTCGGCTCGCGGAGTGAGGATGGCACAGGCTACTGCAAAATATATAGCTACAGTTCCACAAATGCGCGGAATAACGGAAATATACTCTTCTCCACTAGAGAGAACCCGTGAAACAGCGCGTGAAATAGAAAATGCGTTGCGAAATATTCCAGATTCTGATTACGTAAAAGCTCACTGTGATGAAGATTCTACTCAATCTAAAGAGAGCGACATCATTTTAGATAGACGTTTAATTGAAGCTGGAAATAATTTCCGCGGAAAACGCATAGGTTACGGTGAAGGTGCTCTGTGGAAAAACAATAATTGGAAGCTTGTTGCGAATTTGTGGAAGCCAAGTTGGGGAGAAAGCTACAAAAGTATTGCTACTCGCGTAAGTGATTTTGCTCGTGAACAAGTTCGTAAGCATCCAGGAGAACAGATTATTGCTGTAACTCATGAATCTCCAATATGGTCTTATCGCCATTTGCTTGAAACTGGCCACGCTGAGCATAATATGCTACTTCGTCACACTGCACTAGCGTCAATCACTTCTATTACTTACGATTGTGATACTTTGCGCGTGCTTTCTATAACATATGTTGATCCCGCTGCGAATGTGAAATAAATAGTTGAGTGTGCAAAGGAGCGTTGAAATGATGAATACTGATGAAGTAACTAAAGATACTGAAAGTATTTCATCTTTAAATGAGGCTGCTGAAGCTGCAATAAAATTAACTGCATTGTGGCCTCTTACAGAAGTGCGTCATCTCGATAACGATGCGAAATATGCTGAAAATCTTGAAGTACGCTCAATGCGAGCGATTGCCCGTATGCTTACTGGCCTAGATGTTACAGTGCCGGATGCTGAATTCGTTTACGAAGGTGCGGATGAAATTCCAGGGAGACCTCAAGAAATAGTAGACGCTCTTCTTGCAGCTGCTGATGCTTATGACAATATGGATTCATGTTATGATCCTCATTATGATGATGCGGAAGAAGAAATTTTAGAATCTAATAATCACAATATAGATTCTATTTTTAAAAAACTTACAGCTCACATTTCTGAAGATATTGACGCAATTAACAATGCTGCAAATACGCTGGGAGTTAAGGGAAACTGGAGTAGTGAGAACTTACAAACTGCAGTAAATTGCGCAAAACAAGAGTCTTATCTGTATAAATCAGAAACTATAGAAGTGCAAAAAATCACTGCAATATTAAGTATTCTAAGTAATCTTATTTTGCAAACTAACGATATTCGCGAAACTTTACCGATTTTTCTTTATATTAACGAGGTGTGTGAGTGTGCTAGCGTTCCGCGAATGATGTTTAAAGATTCTCAGTGGCGTGAGCTTGTTGATTGTGTGCGCAATTCTAGCGATAACTGCAATTGTGATAACTGCAATTGTGATATAAGTGCGTTGATCAATTTTATCTCGCCTCTGCTTATTTCAGAGTGGGAAAAGCATCGTGAAGATGTGTTGTGGGATCCTGAAGTTGCGAAGAAGCTCGCTAAGGAAGAGGATGATAGAAAGTCTCGCGAAGCTCTTGCGGCGAAGTTTGCGCATGTTGAAGGCAATAAAGAATCTACTCAATCTTTAGATTAAAAGCTTTTGATTTTATAAACGTGGATTCACGTCCGTAACGCGCGGCACAATGGAACCTATGACTGATATCGAGGAAACTCAAGAAGTTGCTAATAATGCAACAAAATCCACAAAGCCTGAACTTCCAAAGAATGTTCGCGTGCGCTTTTGCCCTTCCCCAACTGGTACACCTCACGTAGGTATGGTTCGTACCGCGCTATTTAACTGGGCTGAAGCTCGCCATACTCACGGCAAATTGCTGTTCCGCATTGAAGATACTGATAATGAGCGCGATAGCGAGGAAAGCTATCAGCAGATTATTGAGGCTCTTCGTTGGCTCAATATTGATTGGGATGAGGGCATTGATGTTGGTGGAGATAACGGCCCATATCGCCAGTCACAGCGTATGGAAATTTATAAAGACGTAGCGCAAAAGCTTTTTGAAGCAGGATACGCTTACGAATCCTTCTCTACTCCTGAAGAAATTAAAGAGCGTAATGTTGCTGCAGGTCGTCCAGCTGAGTTTGGTTACGATGGTTACGATCGCAATCTTACAGAAGAACAGAAGCAAGCTTTCCGCGAGGAGGGTCGCAAGCCTGCACTTCGTTTGAAGATGCCGAATGAAGACATTACTTTTAACGATTTAATTCGTGGCGAAATCACCTTTAAAGCTGGATCTGTTCCTGATTATGTGATTGTGCGTCCGAATGGCGATCCGCTTTATACTCTTACGAACCCTGTTGACGACGCGTTAATGGATGTGAATGTGGTTTTGCGCGGTGAGGATATTTTGAGCTCCACGCCTCGTCAGATTGTGCTTTACCGTTATCTTATGGAAATGGGTATTGCTAAGGAAACTCCGCTTTACGGACACATGCCTTACGTTATGGGCGAAGGTAAGAAGAAGCTTTCTAAGAGAGACCCTGAATCTAACTTGTTCTTGCATAGGGATAACGGTTTTATTCCAGAAGGCTTGCTGAATTACTTGGCTTTGCTTGGCTGGTCTATCGCTCCTGATCGTGACGTGTTCACTATGGACGAAATGATTGAAAAGTTCGATGTTCGCGATGTTAAAGCAAATCCTGCACACTTCGACTTGGATAAAGCAATTTCCATTAACGCTGAGCATATTCGTATGCTCGATCCGCAAGATTTCTTGAATCGTTCTGTGCCTTACTTGCATAAGGATGGCGTAGTAAGTGCGGATTCTTGGGATGCGTTAACTGACCGCGAGCGTGAAGTGCTCACAGCTGCTGCACCTCTTGTACAGCCTCGCGTGCGCTTGCTTGGCGAAGTTGCTGGCATGGTTGGTAGCCTTCTTAGCGAAGACGGCTATATTGAGCCAGATGACGACGCTCGTAAACAGTTGAAGGAATCTGCAGGCGAAGTTCTTGATGCTGCGCTCGCTGCTTTGAAGGGTGTTGATACCGCCGATTGGCATACTGATTCCCTGCATGAGCTTTTGAACAAGAAACTTGTTGAGGAAGCTGGTTACAAGCCGCGCTTGGCATTTGGCCCTGTGCGAGTTGCACTTTCTGGCCGTCGCGTTTCTCCGCCACTGTTTGAGTCCATGGAAATCGTGGGCAAAGATGTGACTTTGGCGCGTTTGGCTGGATTGCGTGAGCATTTGTAAATCGCAAATAGCTTTTAAATCTTAAGTAGATTTTGTATAAAGCGGGGATGTAGTTAAATGCTATATTTCCGCTTTTTATTTGTTTTCTGCTACTTTTAATATATTTTCGACACGCCGCGGTTGCGTGTTGAGCTGTTATGTTGTAAAGTCGTCATTTGTTGCGTCAAGAGGCGTAGCTGATAAATGAAAGCCCCCGTCGTCTAGCGGTCTAGGACTACGCCCTCTCACGGCGCCAACACCGGTTCAAATCCGGTCGGGGGTACAAAGACGGAACGGTTCCAAGAGCCGCGAAGCCTGCCAATTGGGGTATGGTGTAATTGGCAACACAGGTGATTCTGGTTCATCCATTCTTGGTTCGAGTCCAGGTACCCCAGCGAATAGCTCTCGTAGAACGAGGGCTTTTTTGTTATTTGTGTTATTTTGGCATATAGTCCGTTATGCTACTTACCCGATTTTGGGAATTAAATCTGATTAGAAATCAATAATTAGGATTAGAAATCAAAAACCCCGGTTCAAGACCGGGGTTAGAGAGAAGAGAAGAAGAGAAGTTTAATTATCTAAACCAAACTATCTTTTGCGATAGTTTCTTTCGTTGATGTCTCTATTTTAAACATATGATTCTTAAGGTAAGTATGTTGTTTCCTGTGAGTTTTCTGTAAATTTCAAATATTTTTACTGTTTTTGAAGCTTTGTACAATTTTTCTCAAAATGCTTATGAGTTTTGCGGTTACATACTAAGTGCATGTGCCGTATGCTTGAAGTATGACAGATTCTGCACAGTCTGAAGTTGATAATGCAACTTCCACACTACCTTCGTCAATTTCAGCACGTTTAGGGAGATTACAATTTCACCTTTCTGGAAAGTTTCGTGTGCTGCAGTGTGCAGACGTACAGGATGTAGCGCATATTTCTAAAGACACAATCAGCCTTATAAGCGCGGCCTGTGATGCAGTGCGCCCAGATATAGTGATTTTTACAGGTAATCAGATTGCTGGTTACGAAAAAGATTTTTCACGCACTTTCCGCCGTCGTAACGTTCAAAAAGAAAACGGCAGCAGTGAAATTACGTATTCTATAAATTCTAAAGACAAAGAGAATCTTATTTCGCAGGTTAAATCTCATATTTCGCGCATGGTAGAGCCTCTAGAAAAACGTAATATTCCATGGGTTGTCACTTATGGTAATCATGATTTTCAGTGTGGTCTTAGCAATGCTGAACTTGATAGCTTGTATCAAGAATTTTCTTGTTGTATGAACAAAAGTACAGTTCATAAAGAAAGTTTCGGTACTGTACAATGCGTTAATTCTATTCTGCCAAAACAGTTAGCTGTTCCGTGCGAACCAGGTACTTTTGCATTGCCTGTTATGGATGTGCAGCAGGAACGTAACGTTTTTTCGCTAGTTTTAGTTGATTCTGGAGATTACGCGATTGAAGGTGGGTATGGTTCTCCGTCTAAAAAAGCGCTTAATTTCCTTGAGAAATTACCAACTTTAGTTAATTCACCTCTGTGCGTTTTTCAGCATTTTCCACTTCCTCAGTATTACGATCTTATGCGCGAGGTTCCGAAAGAGTTTGCGGCTCAAGAACATGCGATTGAAGGGTATCGTAAGTTTAGTGAGCATTATTATGCTTTGGATGAGTCTAAAGTTTTGCCAGATGGATACCTTGGGGAAGGTATTAGCTGTCCAGATGAAGACAGTGGTGAGTTTGATATTCTTTCAAATTCTGAAACATTCGCTGTTATAGCAGGACACGATCACAGGAACGCTTTTGCTGGAAAAGTAAGTAAAGATGGTATTCTGTTTGTCGCTACTGCCACATGCGGTTTTGGATCTTATGGTCCGGAACCTGCAAAAAGAGGGGTACGACTTCTCGAATTTGATATCCGTCACCCATTTGAGCCTCGTACGCAAATGCTTGAATTTGGCGATTTAGTGGGAAAATCTTCTTCTAAAAAACCTTATACTTATGGTCTTACTGCAGAATCTGAGCATGAGCTTCCTGAGGTCGATTTATTGCGTAAGCCTTCACTTTTGGCTCGCATCGTCCATCATTGGCGTAATAAATCTTCACGTTATTAAAACTATGTTCTAATTGAGGGTTACAAGCATTTTGGCAACTCTTACAGTATGATAGTGATAGTTTGTGAAGTGTGAACGAAAGAGGTAAGTGTGTCCGCACAGAATACGTCTGAGCATAATAGCAACACTGGTATCAATGATGAGGATGTGTTGCATGTAGAAGGCGGAAAGCCGCTAAATGGCACTATTAAAGTGCGAGGAGCTAAGAATTTTGTGAGTAAAGCGATGGTTGCTGCTCTTCTTGCTCCTGGTAAGTCCGTACTAAATAATGTTCCTGAAATTCGTGATGTACACGTGGTCTCTGACTTATTGCGTTTGCATGGGGTTGGCGTTGAAGTAAATGGAGCTGAAGGCGTTGTTACTATTGACGCTAGTAAAGTGCAGCTAGCTGATGTTGCGGACGTTGATACGCTTTCTGGATCTTCAAGAATACCTATTCTTTTCTCGGGTCCTCTTCTCCACAGGCTGGGTGAAGCTTTTATTCCTGCGCTTGGAGGATGTAATATTGGTGGCCGTCCAATCGATTTTCATCTTGAAACTCTTCGAAAACTTGGAGCAAATGTAGATAAAGATCATGAAGATGGTATTCATATTACTGCTCCTAATGGTTTGCATGGTACTAAGATTCATTTACCTTATCCGTCTGTTGGTGCTACTGAGCAGACGCTACTTGCTGCAGTTTTAGCAGAAGGTCGTACGGAACTTTCAGGTGCTGCTATTGAACCTGAGATTATGGATTTGGTTGCTGTTTTGCAAAAAATGGGAGCTATTATCTCGGTTGATGTTGATAGGACCTTCAGAATTGAGGGTGTTAAAGAGCTTCAAGGATACACTCATACTGCTTTAACAGATAGGATAGAAGCGGCATCTTGGGCTTCTGCAGCTTTAGCTACTCACGGTGACGTGTTTATTAAGGGTGCTACACAGCCTGAAATGATGACTTTTTTGAATGTGTTCCGCAAAGTTGGTGGAAAGTTCGACGTTACGGATAAAGGAATACGTTTCTGGCATCCAGGTGGAGATTTACATCCTGTTGCTATTGAAACAGACGTTCATCCTGGGTTTATGACAGATTGGCAGCAGCCGCTTGTTGTTGCTCTAACTCAGGCTAAAGGTTTGAGTATTGTGCACGAAACTGTTTACGAGAACCGTTTCGGTTTTACTAAGCCTCTTGTGCAGATGGGCGCTATGGTTCAGTTGTATCGTGAGTGCTTAGGTTCTCTTCCATGCCGTTTTCAGCAGCGCAATTATAAACATTCTGCTGTTATTTTTGGGCCGACTCCGCTTACTGGACAAGATATTGACGTACCAGATTTGCGAGGTGGTTTTAGCCATTTGATTGCTGCTTTAACGGCTAAAGGTCCTTCTAATGTTCACGGTATTTCGTTAATCGATCGCGGTTATGCAGATTTTCGTGGAAAACTTCTGGCTTTGGGAGCTGATATAGATTAGTTTTATTTTTAATAATTTTTCTATAGTTTTCTACTAGAGTTTTTCTACTAGAGTTTTTAAGGCGCTGGGACTTTACGTTTCAGCGCCTTTTTTATTAAATTTAACTTATTAACATACTAAAATCCTTATTTTTCTAGGGTTTGTTAAGCCTGTATCCACAATGTTGAAAAAATCTTTTTTTAAAATTTTTTATTGTGTAAAGTGGTCGCAACTATTAGTTTTACGTAAGTTTTGCCAATCAAAAACGTTTAAAAACTTTTAGTTAACTTAAGTATCTAAAAAATAATTGTGCTTAACGCGTAATTGGGGAGGTGTTTAGTATGGCTTTGGTATCAGGTAGATATCAGTTGCTAGGGCAACTTTTTTCAGATGATGCTGCTGTTTTTCTTGCTTCAGATACAATATCTCGTAAAAAACGTGTTCTTGTAGCATTATTTCCACTTACGCAAGATGATCGTAATAAACTGTTTTTGCGTCGAAATAGCATACTAAACGCTTTACATAAAGTACAGTATTTATCTTTTCCAAATATTGTCGATGTTGTTGAAGAAAACGGTAATGCTTATCTAGTTAGCGAGTATCTGTGCGATTCTATAGATCAATATCGAAATCATGAAATTGCAGCAATAGCTTTGCGTTCTTGTTTACTTAAAGCAGACGGATTGCAGAATATTTCTGCAAGTTCTGAGGAATTAAATGCAGATAATAATACTAAAGCCGTAAAAAATAATTACGGAGTTTTATGCAGAGCTAAGGAAACGCGTTCGGATTCAAGCAACCGTAATAGCTTACGTGCAAAGCATGGAAACACTGTTAACAAATTTACTGGATTTTTTGCTCGTAAACAAAAATCTGCACATTTATATGAATCTAATAATATTTATGCAGAAAGCGGAGAGATTCTAGCCAAGCGCACTGCTGTAGTAATTTGCTCAATGCTTGCTCTTGTTGCGTGTTTTATTATGTCACTGCATTTTTTGCGATCTTGCGGAGCAGAAAGTAGAGGAGCCGCTAATAAGACTGCTTCGAAAAATATTGCAAATAGTGAACATAGCGTACAAGCTCAAATGATTTCTGATGACAAATTATGTGCTTTAGATAATGAAGATGTAAGAACCTCTTATAGAGCATGCTTAAGAGAAATAAGAAAAACTGGCAATGCTAATAAAGTGTTTTCATATGTTGAGCGTTCGATGAATTTGCAGAAGAGTATGTTAAAAAAACATGAGATTGCTAAGATTTCTCCAGAACCGCTATTACAGCTTCTGAAATATCAGATTGCAGATAAACGTTGGGATTCTGCGGAAGAACAGTCGTTTATGGGAATTATGGCTGACTATGAGCCATTAATGCGAAAGAATGCTGACGGTTGGACGCGCTTTACTTATGCAGTTGGTCAAGCCTACTGGTATTACTTTGCTGGATTTTCTGGTGAAGTATTGGATGAGGAAAGACAGTCAAGAATTAATGTTGCTTCCGTATGGATGGAGGAAGCAAAAAATAGTGAAAAAGATTCTAATGCTGCAGAAGATATTAAATCAAAAATAACACTGTATTGCGAAGTGGCAGATTTATATTCGCTACTTAATAATACGGATAGTAATAATAACTCCTCATACTATGTAGATTATATTGAAAAAATTAGCTCACTTCTTAAATTATCGGAAGAAAATAATAACGATATGATTCGTTTAGATTCCAGCGAACTTGTTATGGAATCTGTGCAATCTTGGGCACCTGCATTTAAGTGGAGTGGAATTAGTTCACAAAAAGTTTTGGAATTAGTGAATAACGCAGTAAGCTGCGCTCGCGAAACAAATGTAACAAATGAAGAATGTATGAAACGAAAGCAGCATATTTTGGATATAGAAAATGCTGTTAAACAGTATGTACAAACTACACTAACTTAACTTTTAATAATTAAAAAATTGGGGATATAAAACGAGCAAATATGTAAAAAAATAAGATATTTGTTCGAATAAAAAAGGGGGAATCATGGTTTCAAATAACAAATGCAAGCAGTCTAATAATAGACGAAATCAGCATATGCAAAGAAAGCAAAGTGAGCGTAAAAAGAACATAATTATGCTCACAATGCGAATGCTAGTATTCGTTGTTTTTGTGTCTGTTGGTTTGAGTGTGCTGTGCAATATAAATGAGCGTGGTAGTGCAAAGACTACTAGGTCTTATTCTGTTCAACAGCACACTGTTTACTCTGCGGTGAATAGAGTAAATAGAAAAGATGCAAGGAAACGCGATAAATCTAATGAAAGTCAAACTCGTAAGCCTAACGGACTTTTTGTAAAAGATGTAGTTTTAGTTTCGAATAAATCATTAGTTCATAGTGTTAACAACTACGGTTTTACAAATAAACCTATTGTTGTGCGCGTTAATATAGGAGGTTTCGATATTAACGCTGCTAAATTAATTCGTAGCGTTGAAGTGAGTATGAAAACTTATCGTGTTTCTCGAAATGGAGAAAAGCTGGTAAGCAACGGTATATTGAAAGAAAGTACTAATTTTTACTACCAAAGTAATCCGTTAGCTGGCTTTGCTGTTGTACCGCTTAATCGTGAAACAATATATGATTTTGATACAATCTCAATTAAAGTTGATACATTGTATAAAAATTCGCAGAAAAACCAAGAAAATAAGCAGATTTTATCGTTAAAGTCGCTTGACGAAGTAAATAAGAATTTAGTTAAATCTGTATCGTATGTGCAAAAGCCTGTTCGCTTTGTAAATCCTAAAATTAATTTTATTTCCACTGACGGTACTGCTTTACCTCATATTGTTATTGTTGACTATACGGAGCCAATAATAAGCGTTAAATATGCTAATTCTGCTGCAAAGCACGACAAATACTACAGAACTTATATGCATGCTCGTATAACAATTAATGAAGCAAATTTCGCGTTCTTGCAATACTCGCATAGTGATATTCCTATTGCAATAATCATGGCAGATAATAAACCGTTTAATATTACTCCAGATAAATTCACTAACAGTTCAACTGAGAAGAATACTTGGTATACAGATGTGGATTTTAATAAAGATGCGCAATGGAAAGCAGTGTATTCTGTACAAGATTTATCAGGTAATATGTCTGAACCAATAAAAGATGAGTTTGTTATAGACACTACAGCTCCAAAAGTAGAAGTTATAGGAGTTCGTAATTCGGGATCTTATGCTGGAAAAGTAGAACCAGAAATAATTTTCAAAGATTCACTACTTGATTCTTCAAGCATAAAGTACAGTTTGCGTGCCTCAAAGCATACTGCGCTCGCAAAGCCTGTAGTAACTCAAAATGACGGAAATGTTTGTGTAAAATACGGGAATTTAAGTCGTAGTACTGCTGATGATGATTTTTATACTTTGCAATGGAGTGCTCAAGATTTAGCTGGCAACTCTGCGCAAGGTAATTTAAGTTTTTCTGTAAACAGAGGAGGATCAATTTACAGTTTTGATTCTCCAACCACTTCGTTGAATAATCATAATGTAAAAAGCGCTCCAAGTGTTTATATTGAAGAGATTAATCCTAGTGGTTGGCGCGATGCTCCAACTGTCTCGTTAATACAAGATGGGCATTTTAAGGCTTTAGATTCTAAAGATTTTTCAGTTACAACTAATAGAGAGAATGGTTGGTATCGCAGAATTTATAAGATTCCTGCGAAAAATTTTCAGAAAAATGCGTCGTATCATGTAAGAGTTTCTTCTATAGATAATGCTGGTCATTATTCGTCGAACGATAATTTAGTAAAAAGTGGAGCAACTGATGCTAAGTCAGCATCCTTAAGTTTTTCTGTAGACTCAGCAGCTCCAACTGTAAGCATTCTCAATCTGAAAGATAATACGTCGTATCAGGAGGAAGGTGAGGGTCGTGTACTGCGAATGAATGCGAAAGATAATATGGGTTTACAATCTGTGAAGCTTAGTATAGATGGGAAGTTGGTTCGACAGTGGTCAGATAAAAATGCTTCTGCTACTTCTTTTTCTCACACTCTTAAGGCCGATGATAAGAAACATAATGTGAAGATTGAAGCTTGCGATCGCGCTGGTAATGTTACTACTTCTGAATATAAAAATATTGCCGTTTCTACTATAGATAAACGAGATAAGAAAGGTAAAAAAGGTAAGAAAGATAAGAAAGAAGATGAACAAAAAGATAAACAAAAAGATAAACAAGATAAGAACGGTGAAGACAATAAGAGTACTGATAAGAAAAGCACGCTAAAGAAAAACGCTGCAAAAAAAGAGGCAGAGAAGAAAGATGCTGCAAAGAAAGACGCTAATGAAAATAGTGAAATAAGAACTGAAGAATCTACAAAATCTGCAGATGATGGTGATAGTTCAGATAACCAAGAAACTAATGGTTCTACAGATAGTGAAGATGATTTAGTAATAAACGAAGAGCCTGTTTCTAAATCTATTTCTGCTTATCAGACGCACAAAAAATCTGCATTATCTTCAGAAGTACTTATATATGCAGGAATTGTTGTGATAGCTGTTGTAGCAGCTTTGCTAGGTGTTGGATACTATATGAAAACTAGAGGAAGGTGAATAAAAAATCTCTGCTGTTAAAGTAAAGTCTGTTGAAATAAAAAAGCCCACTGCGGTGGAATGAATGCAGTGGGCTTCGTGGAGCTAATGGTAATCGAAACCACGACCTCTTCGATGCGAACGAAGCGCTCTACCAACTGAGCTATAGCCCCAATGTGTGTCTTACGACAACTCTGCACACTGTACTACAAATCTTGTATAAAAACAATATTTCTTATAGTGCAGTGTGCTTGAGTGTCGAAATTTATTTATTTTTCTCGGATTTATCAGTTATTTTGTTGCTTTATCTGATTCAGCTGCTTTAGCTGATTTAGATGTTTTCTTTGCTTTATGTGCTTTGTATAGCCCAATAAAAGTAGGAACGAGTGAAATGAGCAAAATCGCAACGATTACTAACTCAAAATTATTCTGTACGAAACTAATATTACCGAAGAAATATCCAAGAAGAGTAAACAAAGTAGACCATACAATGCCGCCAAGGATAGAGAAAGGAGTAAAACGAGACCATTTCATTCCTGAAATTCCAGAGATAAACGGCATGAAAGTGCGAATAAATGGGAAGAAACGTCCTAAGAACACCGCTAAAGGTCCCCATTTGTCAATCATTTTTTCTGTTTTAGCGACTCGATCTGGAGTTAAAGCTTTAACTTTGCCGGATTCTACAATTTTGCGACCGAAGAAATGACCAATAAAATAATTGCACTGATCACCAATAATAGGTGCTAGCCAAACTACAACAAGTAGAAGAGGCAGAGGAAGTGGACTGTGCCCAGTAGAGTCTTTTGCGGCGAAGAATCCTGATGCAAAAAGAAGTGAATCTCCCGGAAGGAATGGGAAGAAAACTACGCCTGTTTCTATAAAAATAATAAGGAAAATAAGTCCGAGTGCTGGGGCTGTGCCCATCGCAATCCAGCTGGCTATGGCCGAGCGAGGATCTTTAAGCAGGTGAAGAATAAACTGAACAAATCCCATGAAAATTCCTGTCATAAATGCGCGTGGAATGTCTGCAACATGTACGATTAAGTAAGTATTGCAACACATTCGTAGCTGTAACTGTATGTATAAGAGAGTAGCAGTCAGTATAAACGGATACATGGTTGAGTATCATGTTTTAAAATAGATAAAAAGCACGTAAATGTTGGAAGTATATTTCGTGAAACGTCTTTAAAATTATTTCAAATTTTGAGACGTTCAAAAGGAGTGAGTAAATGACAGCGAAGGGTAAGGCTGTAACCTCTGAGAATCTTGATTGTAGCGATAATGCGCATAAAGATGCGGAAAATGTAGAGAAGGATCACGCAAAAAACTCAGATATAGCGTGCGCTGACGAACATTTAGTTGCAAGTAACGACGAAGTTGCTGTTAAGAAGCAAGTAAGCGTAAAAAAATCAAAAAAAGATGTGTATGAAAGCTATGAAACTGAATCTTTCGAATCAGATTTGTCGATAGCGGATATTTCTAGAAAAAACGCAAAACCAAAACGTTGGGTAGTGTACTTAATTGTGTTACTAATGGCAATAGTTCTTCCTTATTGGGCTGGACGTACTCTTGCTTTGCGCAGTACTTATTCAGTTATAGATTACTGCTCACATTTTTCTTCACAAGGTATTGTATTCATATCTTGGATGATCACAGTACTAGTGTTTACTAGCATTGCAATGGCGTTAATAGAGTCAAGCAAATGGTTTTGGAGATTGCTACTTCTTGTTTTCTTATCTTTTGAACAGTTTATTGCAGGATTATGCTTGCTTAATATGAACTTCTGGTACGGCACGTACGTTATGTACGGGTCTGCAAGCGGTCAGGCAAATGCAGCAAATTTGGGTATTATCTCTGCAGGTTCTGGCGTAATAATTTATTCGGTACTTTTTGTTGGTTTGCTTGTTCTTATACCAAAACGTTCCCGCCTAAATGTACTTACAAAAAGTTGGGCATCTTTTATTATGTTCTTCTTTATTGAAGTTATGTCTTTAATTGTTGTTTTATTTGGTGGATTTATAACAGCAATGTGAGAATCACTAGTATCAGTTGCTGCTAGTAGGTATGTATGTAGGTATGAGGAAAGTTGCGGAAAATTATTTAATTATGTTGCAGAGAGTTTTGTTCTACATGTGATGTAACATTGACGTTTGGCGTGTAACGCCCGCGGATTCAGAGCGCTACAACATAAGGTTGTGGCACCGCGCAGCGATTTAAGGAGGACGCCGTGGCATTGACGGCTGAAGATAAGCAGAACATCATCAACGAATTCGCGACTCACGAGGGTGACACGGGTTCCCCAGAAGTGCAGGTCGCATTGTTGAGCAAGCGCATTGCTGACCTTACTGAGCATTTGAAGGAGCACAAGCATGATCACCACTCTCGTCGTGGCATGATGCTCATGATTGGTGATCGTCGTCGTCTTCTTGACTACTTGAAGCGTGTTGACATCAATCGTTATCGTTCTTTGATTGAACGACTCGGCTTGCGTCGATAGTTTTGTAGCCCGGGCATAAGCTCGGGCTTCTGTATTTTTATAACTAAATATTTCTGTTATTTTATATAGTTTCGCTTTATGTTTGTGTAATTTAGCAGTAAAAATTACGTTGTGGTAAGCGCAATTATCAAGTGAAGAAAAGTATGAAAATTGGTAAGTGAGTAGCCAATCAATTATGCGAGTACGATAATAAGTGCATTAAAGTTGCATGTAAATCGCAATAAGAGTTTATAACTGAAGAAGAAAAGCACATCATAGGATGTGAATATAACTGAATACGGATGATTGAAGTAGCCGAAACAAAAAACACTACGAAATGAAATGTTGGCGTTTGCGCAAATGTTGCAAATGTTGCAAATAGTCGCATGGATGGTAATGATGCGAAGTCGCCAATGTTATTACGCATGTTGGTTGATTAGGTAAGTTAAGAAAAGGAGGAACCCGTGGAGGGTCCCGAAATTAAGGCTGTAGAAGCCGTTATTGATAATGGTTCATTTGGTAAGCGCACATTGCGCTTTGAAACTGGTCGACTTGCGCAACAAGCAGATGGTGCTGTTGCTGCATATTTGGATGACGATTCCATGATTTTGTCGACAACGACTGCAGGTTCTAGCCCGAAGGAAAATTACGACTTCTTCCCATTAACTGTTGATGTGGAAGAGAAGATGTATGCAGCTGGTAAGATTCCAGGATCTTTCTTCCGTCGTGAAGGACGTCCTTCTAACGAAGCGACTCTTGCATGCCGTATTATTGACCGTCCGTTACGTCCATTGTTCCCACATACTTTGCGTAACGAAGTACAAGTTGTTGAAACAATTTTGGCAATTAATCCGGATGATGCCTACGATGTTATTGCTTTGAACGCAGCTTCTGCATCTACTATGATTTCTGGTTTGCCATTTGAAGGCCCAGTTTCCGGTGTCCGTCTGGCTTTGATTGACGGCCAGTGGGTTGCATTCCCACGCTGGAGCGAGCGCGAGCGTGCGGTATTTGAAATTGTTGTGGCTGGTCGCGTTATTGAAAACGGTGATGTTGCAATCGCAATGATTGAAGCTGGTGCTGGTAAGAACGCTTGGAACTTGATCTACAATGAGGGTCAAACTAAGCCAGATGAGGAAGTTGTTGCCGGTGGTTTGGAAGCTGCTAAACCATTTATTAAGGTTATTTGCGACGCTCAGAATGAGTTGAAGCGTATAGCAGCTAAAGAAACTAAGGAATTCCAGCTTTTCCCAGAGTATACTGACGAACTTTACGCACGTATTGACGAAATCGCGCATAAAGATTTGGATGAGGCTCTTTCAATTGCAGAAAAACTTCCACGCCAGGATCGCATTGCGGAAATTAAAGAAGGCGTGCGTGCTGCAATAGCCGAAGAGTTCACTGATATGGACGAAGCCGAAAAGGAAAAGGAACTTGGCAACGCATTTAAGGAATTGCAGCGTCAGATCGTTCGTCGTCGCATTTTGACTGAAGACTATCGTATTGATGGTCGTGGTTTGCGCGATATTCGTACACTTTCTGCAGAAGTTGATGTTGTTCCTCGCGTTCACGGATCTGCTTTATTCCAGCGCGGTGAAACCCAGATTTTGGGCATAACTACTTTGAACATGCTTAAGATGGAGCAGCAGGTTGATGCGCTTTCTGGTCCACAAACTAAGCGTTATATGCACAACTACGAGATGCCTCCATATTCCACTGGTGAAACTGGTCGTGTAGGTTCTCCAAAGCGTCGTGAAATTGGTCACGGTGCTTTAGCAGAGAAGGCTTTGGTTCCAGTATTGCCTGGACGCGAAGAGTTCCCATACGCTATTCGTCAGGTATCTGAAGCTATTGGTTCCAACGGTTCTACTTCTATGGGTTCCGTTTGCGCTTCTACGCTTTCTTTGCTTGCAGCTGGCGTGCCTTTGAAGGCTCCAGTTGCTGGTATCGCTATGGGCTTGGTTTCTGGCGATGTTGATGGAAAGCATATCTTCAAGACTTTGACTGATATTCTCGGCGCAGAAGATGCTTTCGGAGATATGGACTTCAAGGTTGCTGGTACTTCCGAGTTCATCACTGCTTTGCAGCTCGACACTAAGCTTGATGGTATTCCAGCTGATATTTTGGCTGCCGCTTTGCAGCAGGCTCACGAAGCTCGTGCAACGATTCTTGAAGTTATTAACGAGTGCATTGATTGCCCAGCTGAGATGAGCCCGTTCGCTCCACGCATTATCACAACCACAATTCCTGTAGATAAGATCGGTGAAGTTATTGGTCCTAAGGGCAAGATGATTAACCAGATTCAGGAAGAAACTGGTGCTGAGATTGCTATTGAAGATGATGGTACAGTTTACATCTCTTCTGAAGGTGGAGAAGCTGCCGAGAAGGCGAAGGAAATCATCGATTCTATTGCAAATCCTCGCGTGCCAAAGGCTGGCGAAACTTTCACCGGTAAGGTAGTTAAGACCACTAGCTTTGGTGCTTTCGTAAATTTGACTCCTGGAACTGACGGTTTGCTTCATATTTCGCAGATTCGCAATTTAGCAAACGGCGAACGTATTGACACTGTTGAGGATGTTCTTAAAGAAGGCGATAGCGTTGAAGTTATCGTACAAAGCGTAGATGAGCGCGGAAAGATATCCTTAGCAATTCCAGGTTTTGAGAATCAAGAATCAGCTCCAGCAGATCGCAATGATCGTCGTTCTCGCGATGATCGCGGTGAGCGTTCTGATAATTCCGATCGTCGTTCTCGTTCAGATCGTGACGATCACGCTGATCGTGATGAGCGTCCTCGTCGCCGTATGCGTGACGACCGTCGTGAAGATGATCGTGATGAGCGTCCTCGCCGTCGCATGCGCGATGAACGTCGTGACGACAGATATTCTGATCGCGACAGCCGTTCTGATCGTTATGAAGATCGAAACGATGATCGCGGTGAGCGTTCGGATCGTGCTGGTCGTTATGATGACAATGATTTTGATGAGCGTCCTCGCCGCCGTTCTAGTGACGACCGTTATGACGGTCATAGAGATGACCGTTCTAATCGTTCCGATCGCGATGAGCGTCCTCGCCGTGGTTCGGGAGATCGTCGCTTGGATCGCAACCCACGTTACGCAGCTGACGATGATCATTATGACGAGTATCGCGCAGCTCGAGAAGAACGTACTGAGCGTCCTCGCCGTCGTGTTCGCCGCGATTTTGATCCATTTGAAGAGGACTAATCGCATAAAACTTATCGAAAAAGCTAAATACTAATCGATAGTTAATAATTAAATAACTTGTAGAAATGCCTTCAAATTGCGTCTGCTTTTGAGGGCATTTCTAGTAAATAATGCTTTATGCAATCTCTGCAATAAAATATTATAAAAACATAGGTTAAAATAAGAAATTTTAATTACCGTCAAAGTAGGGGTGACTTATGGTTATGCATCGTGCGTTAGGTTCATTTGATACAACTGCTATTGGTTTTGGCGAAATGCCTTTAACAATAGAAAACAATCTTGGCCATGACATGGGTATTGAAACAATTCATGCGGCTCTTGATGCAGGTTGTACGCATATTGACACAGCTTGGGCATATTACTGCTCTGGCGGCGAGGAACAAACTGGTGAAAAACTTGTTCGTGAGGCTTTAGAAAGCTGGAAGGGTGACAAATCTTCTATTCTGGTTGCTACTAAAGTCGGTCACTTCCGTAACTTTACCGACGGACGACCAACATGGGGTAAGGATGGCAAACCAGAGCATTTGATTGCGCATGCCAAAGAGTCCGCAATGGCTTTAGGAGTTGACACTATTGACTTGCTTTACTTCCACAGACCAGATCCAGAAGTTCCATACAATGAGTCTATTGAAGCAATGCAGCAGTTGCTTGATGAAGGCGTTGCTCGAGAAATCGGTATTTCTAACGCTTCTGTAGAGCAAATCGATATCGCTCGCAACATTTTAGGAGAAAAGCTAGTAGCAGTACAAAATCAATATTCTCCAGTTCATTTAGAGAATGAAGATACTTTGCAATATTGCGAAAAGCTTGGAATTGCTTTTGTTTGCTGGAGTCCTCTTGGTGGATTCCGTCACCCTTATGATGAGCATCTTTTCGATCCATTCCGCAAAGTTGCAGAAAATCATAACGTAAGTTATCAGCAAGTAGTTTTGGCTTGGGAACTCGCTAAAGGCGATCACGTATTTGTAATTCCTGGAGCACACAGACCGGCCACAATTTTAGATAGTTTGAAAGCTTCAGATTTGCAATTAAGTAATGAAGAGTTGGCTTATTTAGGCTGAAAGAAAACACTAAAATGCAAGAAACAAGCGTAACAGGTATGCCACTTCCGCATGAGGATGATAAAGGACTACCAATACCAGTAACAATCCCAGTAGCCTTAGGGTCTCGCACACAAGCAGTTTTTACTACGAGACTAGGAGGTATATCTGAAGGTTCATTTGCTTCACTTAATTTAGGTGGACGCGCAGGCGATAGCGTAGAAGCAGTCGCCAGTAATAGAGCCGCATTGCAGAGAGCTATAAAAGCAGATTTATGCTTAGTTAGCCAAGTTCATGGCAGGAACGTATTTGATGCAGACACCATAGTTGATTCATGGAATACAGGCTACGGTTTTGACGCAACAGGTTTCGCAGATTCTACATTGAGAATTGATGCGGATGCACAAGTTTCTACAGCCTGCTCGCTTGCTTTAGGAATGTTTGCTGCAGACTGTTTACCTGTTTTGCTTGCTGATGATGAAGCTGGAATTATTGCAGCAGCGCATTGCGGACGAAAAGGATTGATGGCTGGCGTGCTTGATTCTGCTGTTGACGCAATGTGTGAAAAGGGAGCTGAGCGTTCTCGCATAACAGCAGTGCTCGGTCCATGCATTTGCGGAAATTGTTACGAAGTTGGTGATGAAATAGCACGAGACTTTGAAAAAAGATATCCGCAAACTGTAACACAAACGCGTTTTGGTGGAATCGGTATTGATATTGCTGAAGCTGCGAGAATAGATTTAGCGCTCGCAGGAGTAGCGAATATTGTTGATGCTTTACCGCGAGTTACAGCTGCAACGCAATATTTATCTGAAGATGAGGAATTGCGAACAATTTGCGAAGTAGATGGAGAGGGACAATCTTTATCCAATCGTATGCGTGAATTGCAGAATGCAATGTGTACTCTTGAAAATCCACTCTGGTATTCTCATCGGCGCGCTAGTTTAGCTGGAAAATCTCACGAGGGTAGACTTCTTGCTCTTGTGTATAAAATCGATAAAAACTAGCGCAATATACATAAAGCATGACACAATAGTAAGTAGTGTGTTTTTTGAAGGGAGCAGGTTAGGTGAGTGAGAGACAAACCGTGCAGCGCTGGATGATTACCGTGGGCGGAGTAGAGCAAGCACGAGTAGGTGCTGGTGAGTCAGTAGAAATAGGTAGAAAGCCTATACGTCCTTTGCGCGAAGATGGTTTCAAGCGCATAGACATAGTAGATAACAAGCGTTCTATGTCTAAGCGTCACGCACTACTTATTGTAGATAAAAAGGGAGTTGCGACTATACGCGATCTTGATTCTACAAACGGCACTTATGTAGTTGGCAATAATGGTAATTTGATGCGTTTGGAATCAGGAGTGGACTTCCAGCTCCCAGATACTCTTATGCGAATGCAATTCGGTGATGTTCCTATAGATTTCGTACATATCGAAGAAGATGCTGATTCTGGAGAGCATGTAAAAGATTTGTTCTCCTATGCTACTGATTCAGCTCGTAAGGAACCGGATGCTTCTGATCTTTCTGTAGATCAAATACTTGATTTGCGAGCTGGAGAACCTACGGGAATATTCCACGCGCAGTCTGTTTCTCAGCCGGGATTGTCGTGGAATCATAATAATGGTGCAGATTCTGCAGTAAATGCGGCATTGAATTCTGGAGCTTTATTAGAAAATAATAATGTAACTCTTCCTGTAGTTATGGAACAGAAAGAGGAACCTGTTGAGCCTCGTAATCTTTTTGATGATGCTCAAGCTGAGATTTCTCAGGATAAGTCAGAGCATACTGAATCTGTTGAAAACACTTACAGCAATCAGAATGATAACGTGGAAGATGAGCATATGATGCAAGCAGCAATGTTTGCTAATGCTGCAATATCTCAGTCTGAATCTTTGTACGGTCAAAATGATGACAATCAGTATGCAGGAGATAATAATTCTGAAGTAAATACTGAAGTAAATACTGAAGTAAATGCAGAAACTACTCCGGAAGCAAACGCACAAGTAAGTGACGAACAAGTTGATCTGGAAGCGCAAATGTCTCAGGCATATCCAGTATCTCAAATATCTCCGGAATCTGTAGAAATTGCTGAAACTGCAGAAACCGCAGGAATCGTTGATAATGAAGATATTGATACAGCTTATAAACCAGCTTTTGAACCAGGATCTGTATTTGATAAAGTTTCAAAAGGCGAGTTTGATACTCATCAAGATTTAGTTGAAGCAGGAGGATTTACTTCTGAAGAAGCTAAAAATAGTGCAGATTTTTCGGAACAGTTTGAGATGGCAAAATATCGCGAACTACTTCCATTCCTTGCAGAAAATACGGGATTATACGATGATTTGTATGCTTGGCTAGCAGCTTCTGGTAACAGTGATGTAGAAAAAGCATTAGCCCACAATGAGGGATATAGTGCTTACCGTAAAGCTATAGGCCAGTGATTCGTGGATATTATTAAAACTAGACGATTACAAGTGACGATGAGTGCAACAAAGTGAGAGAATCAGTATGAGCAATATTAATGGTATGAACGAAGCAAAAGATTTGAATAATTCTCCACAAGATTTGCAAGATAGAAATGCTTCGCCAACAGAACGCAATGTATTTCTAAGCAGGGATGAATCTAACAGGCAGTCAGTGTCTGCCGCTAGAGCTGAAGCGTTGCAGCGCATACAAGAGTGGCGTAAACAGTACCAGTTGCAACTTACGCCTTCTCCGCTAGAAGATATCACAAAACTGCAGGCACAGTTGGAATTAACTCATGCTCATCCATCTGGTATAGCTCAGCTTTTTGCAAGCGGAAAAGTGACATTAAAAGCGTTATTCAGAGATGCTGGAATGTTGCGAGCTGCAGGAAGAAGACTTGAGAGAGTTTTTGAAGATAGAGATGCAAAAGCGCATGAAAGCGGCGTTTCTGAACTATCGCTTGTAGTTGGCGTAGCTTCTTGGAATGGAAATCACGTTCCTGTACTTACGTATCCTGTGCACGTAGTAAGAGATACTGCAAAAGATGAGACTGCTGCAACAATCTGCTTCTCTGGCAACGTTGGTCTTAACCATTCGCTTGTAGTAAGGCTAAAAGAGCGTGGAATTGATTTGCGAGAAGAAGTACTTTTTGACGGATCTAATTACGAGAGTGGAACGCCAGAAACTTCAGTAGTTTTTGAAGCAATCTGCCAGCAGGCTCGTCGTGCGTTCCCAGATTTTGATATTGAAAGAGATATTATTCTCGGCTGCTTTACAGACGCAGGTTCAAGATTCCTTTCAGAAAGTGACAAAATTTTTGAAGCGTTACAAGCTGGAAGTGTAGGTAACACAGTAATTGACGCTTTAGCTGGTGATGAGTACGCTGCAAATGAACTTAAGGCGGAAAATAAACAAGAATACAGCCCGTTCGATGCGGATCCTCACAATGAGTACGAAGTCGGAGATGTTGATAACAGTGTGCGTTACGCTGCGGATCTTGTTGCAAAAGGAACTTCGCTTTTTATTGATGTTGATGCAGGATCGGATTCCACTAATGTTGCTAGTGCAATAGCATCACATTCGGCTCTTCTCGGACGTTCTGTGCTTTACGTGCCAAATGTTATAGAACAGCAACGCAGATTTAGGCGTACTTTAAGCGATAACGAAATTTCTTCTCTTTCTCTTGACGTATCTGACGGTCATGCTGCAAAACATATTGATTCACAGCTTATTGCTGCAGTAGGTGCGCGGCAAAGTGTAGCAACATCTCGTTTTGAGCAGGTTGCTGATGAGCTTGTAGGAGTTCGCTCTCGATTAACAAGATATCTTGGTGATTTGCATGGAGTAAATGAGAGCTGGGGCGTTTCCGCATACCAGACTATGCAAAATTTGGCTGCTATTGCAATGCTCCCTTCACATCCTTCTACTCATGTGCGTTTAGATGTTGACGCTGCTAGGTCTCTTGCTAATGATCTTGACAAGTGGGTACAAAAACTTCATGAAGCTGATGAGCTTGGTGAGTTTACGGTTCAGCCTGATGATACACCTTGGTTTGGTGCGTCTGTTTTTGATGAAGGCGAAGCTGTAGCAGTTTATCAGCGTGTAGTTGATTTGCTTCTTAAACTTCTTCCTGCAACTAGAGAACAAGTAAAAACTACTGTACAAAGCTGTGGATTCCCAGTTCCTTCTACTGCTCGGGAATGGGGAAGGCAGGTTAGTGTACTTAAAAATTTGCGTAGAGTTCTGGACGTTTTCCAGCCTGAAATTTTTGAGCGTGACTTAGACGCTATGATAGAGGCAAGCAAGCCTAAAGCTGTGCGAAAAGCTGAGGGTACTGTTATGGGCTTCTGGCAGCGTAGACATTACGTTAAAGAAGCTCGTAATATGCTACGAGTTGGAGCAAAAGTCGACGATCTTCATGAAGCACTGAAAATCGTGTCACAGCAGGCAGATCAATGGCGCATGTTCGTACCTCATGGAGGCTGGCCTGTACTACCACCAAAATTAGACGAAATAGTTAGCACTCAAGAAATGCTTGCTCGTCACCTTGTAGCACTTGATACAGTACTTGCAACTACAAAACTTGGTGCAGATCTTGAAAATATTGAGTTTGCTCAACTCGATAACCGTTTGCAAGACCTACATGATGATCGCGCTGCTTTAGATACTTTACCTGGACGCTGCAAGCTCGAAAGTGAGTTTAAGAGCGTCGGTTTATCTGATTTAGTAAACGATTTGCGTCATCGTAAAGTAACTGGTGAAGCATTGGACGGAGAAATTCACTTAGCATGGTGGACTACTGTTTTTGAAGATATCGTTAGTTCTTCAGCGATTATTTCTAATCAAGATGGTTCTGCTTTACAAGATGCTTCTGACCGTTTCGTACAAGTCGATACTGAGCATGTTCGTTCTGTTGGTCCTATGATTCAACAGGAAAGCATGAAGAAACTTTGTGATTTGCTATTTTCGCGTACACAAGAAGCTAATCAGCTTCATACTATGCTCGCAAGTAACAGAGCTGGTATTACTCTTAAAAATCTACTTAAAAATCACAAAGATATTGTGTTAGCAGCTAAGCCAATTCTTGTTGCTATGCCGTCTACTCTTGTAATGCTCACATCGTGCAGTCCAATTGTTGACACGGTTATAATAGATGCCGCAGAGCATATGAATAATCTTGAGCTTCTTTCTATTCTTGCGCGCGCTAAGCAAGTAGTTGTGTTAGCTCATAAAAAGACTGTTAGCTCGCAAAGTTTAAATGCGCTGATTAATATTCTTCCGAATGTTACAGTAGAATCTCGCGCATCGAGGCGTTCGCTGCGTTTAGCTAATTTCCTTGAAGAACACGGATATGGTTTACTTCGACACGATATTCCTGTTGAGCGTTTGCAAGGAAAAGTTCGTTTGCATCAGATTGAAGCTACTGGTGTGCCAGTAATGTCAACTGGTTTGATCGAGAGTAGTCAACGAGAAATAGATGAAGTTGTTTCACTCATTGAGCAACGTGCGAAAACTTTCACCGTGGTTCCATCAAGCTACGTTCTTGCAGTAGTAACACTTACAAACGTGTTCCGTAGTCGACTAGGAGCAGAGTTAAAGTCTCTTGCTATTAAAGATGACAACATGGCTCGCTTCTTACGCCATGTGCGACTAGTGAGCATTCATGAGGCTCCAGGAGCTGTAGCAACTGATGTAATACTTTCACTTTGCTACGCAAAAACATCTCACGGAAGACTTTTGCAACAGTTTGGCATTTTGGAAGAAGAAGGCGGCAGTGGAATGCTTCTTGACGCTTTGGCTTTAGCTAAACGTCACTTGGATATTGTATGTGCCTTTACTTCTAAAGATATGGAAGATGACAGAATTCATCAGGAAGGTCCAAAACTTCTTAAAGAATTGCTTATTTGGGCAGAACAGCTTGGTGATGATCCTCTTAGACCAGAAGATGAAGAAGGATTTGCTGCAGTAACTGCTAAAGCTGAAGCCGCAGCTGTAGGAAACGTTCTGTTCTCAGATCTAGCGGAACGTATACGCGCTCGCGGATTGAAAGTAGCGTTAAATTACGGTTTTGATCGTGGACTTCGTATACCGCTGGCCGTTGGTCTTTCAAATAAACCTTTTGCTGTAGCAATTTTGACTGACGATGCGCAGTTTATGAGCGTGCAATCTACTCGTGAACGCCACCGCATAATGGTTCAGGATTTGGAATCACTCGGATGGTCTGTTATGAACGTGTGGAGTGTTGGAGCATTCGTAAATCCTGAAAAAGAAGTAGATCGAGTAGTTTCTAGACTCGGAGAGCTTTACGGTGACGAGCAGTGAGTGGTTATAATCCAAATCGACGTTCACCTCGCGAACATACTCGCGTAGTGCGCAAAGGTTCTGAACGTTTCGACGCAGATGGCGTAAAGCTCGAGCCTTCCGATATGCAAACTGTTGAGCAAAAACAGAGTGATGACGATAATCGAATATTAGGCGAACTACCTCCTCACTGGGCTGTGTTTTCTGAGCGAGGAAGATAATTCTGTACTTGAGTATTGAGTGGAAAGCTGATTTTTAATATTGCTTTTACTCTCGTATTGCAACTATAGATAGCGAACTGTTTATTGCTTGCGCATTTAGCACTTTAAGAGCATCTTTAGCTGGCATAGCAAGAGTTGCTTGACTATGATGCTGCTGGTAGCTTATTGAGACTACAAGAGCGTGACGTATTGTTTCAACATACCTTTCGTCTATGCTGTTGCTTTCGTCATCTATGCTTTGATTATCTTCCTCATGTTCTTTAAAATCGTCGTCTTGATCATCCTCAGTATTGCCGTTTTTTGCTTGAGATGTATCTGCAGTTACTTTGCTAAAAGCAATAGTTATACGTTTTCCAGGTACAAGAGAGTGATCTGCGCTCGCCAAATTTAAGTCAAGTGCTGTAAATCCTTTCGGTATTTTTGGAGATCTACTTGTGGTGTTTCTAAAAAGCGGCATCCCAGATTTAATATCGCAAGTTGCTACCAAATCCTTATAGCTATCTTTTTCGGAAAGAACATTATTAAAAACGGAGTGTTGTGGTACTTGTACATACTGTATGTCGCTTTTACTTATATGTTCTCCCTGTGCAATATGACGAATTGCAATTGGTATAGTTTGTATAGCTTGAGAAGAGATAATAGTTGAGATAACAAGTAAACTCATAATTCCTGCACAAAATACGATAATTATTTTGCGAAGAAAGGCACGTTGCCGTCTACGCGCAAGTCCATTTGTTTTCAGAGGACTAGTTTCTGCTGTAAATAAAGAAAAATTCATACTCATGCAAGCATCTTCTCGTATGTTTCGAGCTATTGCAATAAAAAATATGCATTGTGGATACAGGGTATTTATACTAAAAACGCTTATATTGCAATCCTTTTGCGGATCAATATAAGCGTTCTTAAAAAAATTATTTTTTATTACTTATTTTTATTATTTATCAGTGCGATAGAATCCACTACCTTTGAAATTAATAGGAGGTGCTGAATAAATCTTACGCACTGTTTCTTTGCCGCATTGTGGGCAAATAGTAATAGGGTCATCTGAAAAATCCTGATGTTCCGAAAAATCGTATCCACACTGCTTGCAACGGTAATGATAAGTAGGCAACGGTTCCTCCGATATGCATTTATAATCAAAAAATCAGTTACGACTTTGCGAAATGTTTTAACTAACAAAAGCAAAATCTGTAAGTATTAGTAACTTTCTATTCCTTCAAATATCCTAGTCAATAATAAGACAGCTTATACGTTCGGCACGCTTAAAGATGATATAAATTGCGACACGCCGATTCCTATTACAGCTTGCACATCCCGCTCACTACTTATATTTGTATCTATGGGTTATGAATCGGTCAGTGCTTTGCTTGTGTTGATCATCCTCGTAGCCTTATGGTTTGGGTGGTTGCCTAAGCACACGGTTAATGGTATGAAAAGCATACTTGAACATCGCGAGGATAGGTACTCGCCTTCACTGCATCTTGTTGATGAGTGGAGTGCCACTCGCGTGTGTGATGGAACCAGGACTACGGCGAAAGGGGTTGATATGCAACCTACTGAGCAAAAAACAGAGCGTAAACAAAGATTTACAAAAGAGTATATAAATCATATTCGTAGTTTAAGGCGTGCTGCTGTGCGTCGTCGTTGCATGCTTGTGTTGGCTTTATCGGTTCTAACTTTTCTCGTTGCCTTGGTTGGTTTTGGAGGATTGTATTCTCCAGCTTTTGCGCTTATACCGTTAGCATTTTTAGCGATTGTGTTGGTTTGTGGCGCTCGTGCTTCTAAACATGCTCGTGCTTGGGAAGCGCGCGTGGCAAGTATGCGAAAAAAAGACGCTGATGGTGTAGTAACAGCAAATGTTACTAATGTTAGTGAGCAAGTTATAACCAAGAATGATGATCGTTTTGGCATGGTTAATAGCTTTGTGAACACGGTAAAAGCTATTACCGCTGGTGCTTCTGATTTTATTGATGCAAAGAAATCTGAATACGGCAAGACTATTAATAAAACTCATCCCGTAAAAGAAAATCGCGAAGATTACAGTAGTGGAAATACTGGCTACCATAATGCTTCATACGAAAATTCTTCTTATAGCAATCAGAATTATGTGCAAGATTGCCAAGCAGTAAGAGACAGCACAGAAACTTCTATTATGGAAGCGCGTGAGATTCGCGTTGCGTTGCGTCGCACTATGAAAGATCGCGAAGAAGCGCTTCGTAAGCGTGGACTTTCTATGCGTAGCGATGAAAATATGGAAGTAATTGACGTTGCTGACGCGGCAAAATCAAATGAAGTGCCTGTTTCTAATCTTTCTACTTCTGAGTCTAATGATTCTTCGTCGGTGAAGGATTCTACTCAGAGTAGTAATAAAGATGAGGTTGAGCAGACTAAGAATGTTGAGCAGTCTGAGAAGACTTCATATGATGACTCAACTAACGAGATTAGTGAAGTTAGAGCTTCTAAAGCTTTAGACGCGTTTGATTTAGCAGCTTCTGCGCAATCTGAAAAGCAGGATTTAATATCTTTCTCTCTGGGTTCAAAATCCTCTGCTAATTATTCTAAATCTGCTGAAAATTCAGAGAAAACAGAAAAATCAGCAGCAAGTAGTGCTCCAGAAAGCTTAGAAATTAAGTCAACTAAGCAAGTTGCAAAAGCTGTTCCTAGTAAGCCTGTAGCTGTGTCTGCAGCTAATTCTGCAGATAAGTCCGTAGAAGAGTTCCATAATAGCGAAAAACAAGCTAAGGTTGAGGCTCCAGATAGTTCTGCAGATTCGCTCGGAGTTGCCAATTTACGTGAGGTTTTAGCAAGCCGCCGCAGGTAGCGTAAATAAATAATATAAATTTCTTAATAAAAAATTAGCACTCTAGTTGGCAGAGTGCTAATTTCGCGGTACCATGAGACACAGAGCGTAAATATGAAGTAGATGTGATCGTCAGCCTCATCGAGTTTGTGTTTGCGCGAATGGATTAATCTCTCGTAAGAAAGAGGTGGCGACAGTGTCGATTAAGCTCACACCGTTGGAAGATAAGATTATTGTTAAGCAGGCTCAGGCGGAGACCCAAACTGCTTCCGGTTTGTACATTCCAGACAATGCCAAGGAAAAGCCACAGCAGGGCGAAGTTCTTGCTGTAGGACCAGGTCGTCGCGACGACAAGGGCGAGCGAATTCCTATGGATGTTAAAGTCGGCGATAAAGTTCTTTACTCCAAGTACGGCGGAACAGAAGTGCACTATGAAGGTGAGGATTATTTGATCGTCTCTTCGCGTGATGTGCTTGCTATTCTTGGCTAATTAAAATAGTTTTGTCAGTTGCCTTTTCGCTTTCTATTTAAGATAGTTGTTTAGGCTGCGAACGTTAACTTATTTGCGCTGGAAATTACGATAATGTAGTTTCCAGCGTTTTCTTTATGCAATGCGCTTTATTTATTACATGATTCGTGAGTATCATAGAGAAGTATGACATACAAACACAGAAGCGTAATAGATACTATCCCTAGTTATAAGCAGGGTCGTCCGGCTCCTAAATTAGATGGTATTCGCGCATATAAAGTCTCAAGTAATGAAAATCCATTCGAACCATTAGATAGCGTTAAGCAAGCGATAAGCAAAACAGCGCTTAATGTTATTAATCGATATCCAAATATGCGCGGTATAGATGTAGTTGAGCGCATAGCGAAACTCTACAGTGTTACTCCTGACGAGGTAGTACTTGGCTGTGGTTCTACCGAAGTTATTACTCAGCTTGTAAATTTGGTTGCTGGTCCTGGCGACGAAGTCGTGTATCCGTGGAGAAGTTTTGAAGCATACCCGATTATTGTATCTGGCTCAGGCGCTACGAGTGTTAAGGTTCCAAATCTTGCAGATGGTTCGCATAATATTGATGGAATTATCAATGCTGTAAATGAGCACACGAAGCTTGTTATTCTAAATAATCCAAATAATCCAACTTCTAATGCTCTTAGCGATGCAGATGCTCGCAGAGTGCTTGAAGCAGTACCAAAAGATGTACTTGTTCTTATGGATGAAGCTTATGTACAGTTCAACACTTCAAAAGGCACGGCTGACGGCATAAAACTGTATAAAGAGTATCCAAACGTTGTAGTTGCACAGACATTCTCTAAAGCTTATGGATTAGCAGGATTGCGTATCGGTTACGCTGTTGCAAATGCTGAAGTTGTAGAAGGTATGCGTAAAGTTGCTGTTCCGTTTGGTGTAAGCCAGATTGCGCAGGTTGCGGCTTTGGCGTCTTTGGAAGAAGATGCTACTTGCGAGATGCATAAGCGTGTAGATGCAATTGTTGGCGAGAGAGAGCGTGTAGTTAAGTCCTTGCGAGAGCAGGGGTGGAATATTGCTGATCCTTACGCAAACTTCTTCTGGATGCCTTTCGGCGCAGATACTGAGCGTGCAAATGAGTATTTCGTGCAGTCTGGATTATCTGTTCGAGCATTTCCTGGAGACGGCATTCGTATTTCTCTAGGAGAAGTTGAGGCGAATGATCGAGTAATTAAAGTGTGCCAAAAACTGAAAAATGACGGTTTTTCGCTAAAATAATTAAATTATTTTGCAAGGGATTGTTGAAAATAGTGGGTTTATGTGCGTCTATCGGCGTGTCTTAGACTTGCATTAGTCGCGTTCTCGTGGCAAAATAACAAAGTTGCCGTTTGAAGTTCACTTCTTACGGAGACTGCTGGCGGGTTTCCCAAGTGGTCAAAGGGAGCTGACTGTAAATCAGCCGCTTCGTGCTTCAGTGGTTCGAATCCACTACCCGCCACGCCTCGATAGCTCAGTGGTAGAGCACTTCCTTGGTAAGGAAGAGGTCGTGAGTCCGATTCTCACTCGAGGCTCTCTGGCGGGGTAGCTCAGCTGGCTAGAGCGTACGACTCATAATCGTAAGGTCAAGAGTTCGAGTCTCTTCCTCGCTACAACGGCCAGTAGGAGACTGGCTGGCCAACAATGAATTGTAGAGGTGAACGAAATGGCAAGCAAGAGCGCCGATATCCGTCCGGGCATTACGATGGCATGCACGGAGTGCAAGGAGCGTAATTACATCACGACGAAGAATCGTCGTAATACGCCGGATCGTCTTGAGTTGAATAAGTTCTGCCCACGTTGCGGTAAGCATACGCTTCATCGCGAGACCCGCTGAAACTTTCAGCTTACTGCGTAGAGCTTAAACCGCTTCAGTTATATTTCTAGTTAGGCGGTTCGCAGATAGAAACTTATTACCCCGCTTTGTGCGGGGTTTTTGTTATTTAGTGCTGTTAGGATTGAATCCATGGCTATGCAAGAATCTTCTGGTAAGAATCCAACTTTTGCAGATTTAACAACTATTGGTGTCGGCGGTAGTATTGCGCATTTTGTGGAACCAACAAGTAGAGTCGCAGTAATTGAAGCAGTAGAATCAGCAGATGAATCTGGTTTACCATTATGCGTTATTGGCGGTGGCTCTAATATGCTCGTCAGTGATGATTCGTTTAACGGAGTAGTCGTAAGAGATGCTCGCAGAAATATAAGCGTATTAGACGAAGCGTTACCTGCAGAAGACAGAATTGACGCAAAAACTGGTGCTTATATTGTGGAAGTTAATGCGGAAGCTGGATGCAATTGGGATGATTTTGTATCTCACACAATAGAACTTGGTTTAGAGGGAGTTGAAGGGCTTTCTGGAGTGCCAGGAACTGTTGGTGCGTCTGTGGTGCAGAATATTGGTGCATATGGCCAAGAAGTGTCTCAAAGTGTTGTTTCTGTGGAAGTTTGGGATCGTAAATCAAAAGTTACGTGCGAAATGTCTAGTGAAGATCTCAAATTTGGATACCGCACTTCGAGTCTTAAACAAAGTATGTATAAGACACCTGGTGTGCCAAATAATGAGTATTTTCCTACACCGCGCTACATTGTGTTATCAGTAACATTCCGTCTGCGTCATAGTCAAATGGGCACAGTGGCACACAGTCAACTTGCGCGAGCGTTAGGAGTAGAAGTAGGCTCACGAATGAGTACAAATTCAATCCGTCGTGAAGTTTTGCGTGTTAGAGCTTCAAAAGGAATGCTAGAAGATGCTACTCGTTATGAAAATGAATATATGCGTGGTGCTAAAAGTAAGTTGGGTGTAGAAAACGCTATTAAACTTCAAGAAGAGGATTATGTAACTGGTGTATGGCATGAGGGTGATGATATTTATAGTGATCGTCACAGTTGCGGCAGCTTCTTTATGAATCCAATACTTAGTGCTGCTGAAGCCGATGCTTTACCAGAAGATGCTCCAAAATTTGATGCAATAACGCAAGATGGTTCTCATGGAATAAAAACTTCTGCAGCTTGGCTTATCGACCACGCCGGATTCCATAAAGGATTTAGGCTTGAATCTGATGAGGATGATGCTAGTTGTCAAAAACACGTCTGTGGTGTTTCTCCTGCAGGATTATCTTCGTTGCACACTTTGGCTTTAACAAATAGATCGTGTGCGTCTGCAAAAGATATAGAAAATTTAGCAAATATAATTATTTTCGGAGTTAAGCGAGTTTTTAACGTAACATTAGTGCCAGAACCCGTAATAATAGGTATGCAATTAAACATAAAAAAGGATAATACAAAATAATTTAAAGTTAAATACTTAATATTTTTCTGATAATTTTCGTATAATTAGTTGTATATTTACGGTTATCACAGTAGTATGCATATTTAATATCGTAAAAATTACGGCACGGGCGCTACTTTGGTGCCCGTGTTTGTATTTTTCGGTTAATCTTATTAAAAACCCTATATACCACTTATCCTTAACGAAAGTGCAAGCTTATGCAAATATTAAGAAAAAAGTCTGTTGAACAGACTATCGCAGAGACGATGGATGGCGATCGTCATCTGAAACGAACTTTAAACGCTTGGGATCTGGCAGTTATGGGTGTTGCTGTTGCTGTTGGTGCCGGTATCTTCTCGGTCGGTGCACAAGCAGCTGCGTTCCATGCAGGTCCTGCTGTAATTATTAGCTTTATTATTGCAGGTATTGTGTGTGGCGCTGCAGCAATGTGCTATGCGGAATTTGCTTCAATGATTCCGGTAGCTGGATCTGCTTATACCTTCACTTACACTACAGTTGGCGAGCTTATTGCATGGATTATCGGCTGGGATATGATCCTGGAAATGCTGATGGCCGGCTCAGTAATCGCAAAATACTGGGGTGTTTATCTTAACGATTTAATGAAGCTATTTGGATTAAATATGACTACCAGTTTTAATTTAGGTGGTTTTACTATTGATCTGGCTCCAATCATAATCGTTGCATTCTTTACAACTATGCTTGTTATCGGAACCAAGCTTTCTGCACGCTTCGACGGCGCTTTAACAATCTTGAAGATTGGTATTGTTTTGTTCGTGGTTGTTGTGGGCTTCTTCTACATTAAAGCTTCTAACTTCACTCCATTCGTGCCTCCAGCTCAAGATCCAGCCAGTGTTAAGGGAATAGAAGTTTCTGGTGTTATGAGCCAGCCTTTGTGGCAGTGGATAACTGGAATGCAGCCAGCTGTTTATGGCATTCCAGGTATTCTTTCTGGTGCTGCACTCGTGTTCTTTGCATTCATTGGTTTTGATGTAGTCGCTACTACTGCAGAAGAAACTAAAGATCCGCATAAGAACATTCCACGAGGTATCGGCCTTGGTTTGTTTATTGTTACTGTTCTTTACATTCTCGTCGCAGTCGTAACAACCGGTATGGTTTCCTACAAAGATTTAGCAAATCAGCCTTCTCCATCGCTTTCAACAAGCTTCGAACTTGTAGGAGCTACTTGGGCTGCAAAGATCATTTCTCTAGGTATTGTTATTGGTTTAACAACCGTTGTAATGGTTCTTCTGCTTGGTCTTACTCGTATTATTTTCGCCGTAAGTCGTGATGGTTTGCTTCCACGCAGCTTCTCTAAGGTAAGTAAGCGTGGTATTCCTGCAAGACTTCAGATTGCTTCTGGTATTGTTGTGGCAGTTGTTGCTTCCACTCTCGATATTGGCATTCTTTCAGATATGGTGAATATTGGTACGCTTTCTGCATTCTTGCTTGTTTCTGCAGGTGTGCCAATTATGCGTATGCGTAGGCCTGATTTGCACCGTTCGTTCAGCGTTCCAGGCAATCCTTGGCTTCCGCTATTTGCAGCACTTTCTACATTCTGGCTCATGCTTAACTTGTCTGTATTGACTTGGATTCGTTTTGCAGTGTGGCTGGCAATTGGTTTTGCTGTGTACTTCGGATACTCTTACCGCAATTCGCTTCTTGGTAGGCAAATACGAAAGGCTAAGCAGCTTGGTGTTCCTGTAGAAACATTGTTTGCTCAAGATGCTGCCGCTGCAGAAAAGGTAGCTGAAGGAGAGACAGAAGAGCAGGCTCGTGCAGAAGTTCAAGCTGAGGTGTCTGCTGCGTCCTCGCAAAATAATCAAAATTAATAAATTATTTATTTAGCAAGAAGTCGGCATACGGTTATATTCGTATGCCGACTTTTTGTGTTATAGACTTTTAAAAAATGTTCTATAATAGAAAAGTTGCATAAAAATAAAAGCAGAAAGGAGGGCATTTATGCCATACGTTATTGCAGAACCGTGTGTTGACGTAAAAGATAAGGCATGTGTGGATGAGTGCCCAGTTGACTGCATTTATGAAGGAGATCGCACGCTTTATATAAATCCTAACGAGTGTGTTGATTGTGGAGCTTGTGAACCTGCTTGCCCTGTAGAGGCTATTTTTTACGAGGATGATGTGCCTGAAGAATGGGCATGGTATAAAGATGCTGCAGAGGACTATTTCGACAAGCTTGGTGATCTTGGCGGAGCATCAGATGCAGGACCTTCTGGTTGGGATGAGGATCGTGTTGCTGCGTTGCCTAAGCGTAGTAAAGAAGATAAGTAATATAGTTTCGTTCGGTGGCTTTGTTCGGTGGCTTTGTTTAGTGACTGTTTAGTTTGAAAAATTGCAAATTTACTAATTTTGTGCAAAATATCTAATACTGCTTTTATTTGATTGTGTAATTAAATACCAAGCTGAGCTATTTTTTCTCCGTATTTTTCTTTTACTGCGTCTAGTGCGTGTTCAGCGTTTCTCATGCGCGTAGTTGAATTAAGTGCAGTTGCGCTAACTAATGCACTAGCATCAGATTTAGTACTTCTATCATCTTCTTCAAGAATATCGTTCAATGAAGGTTGTATAAGTGTAGTTTTGCTTGAAACTAAATTGCTTGCTGTTATTCCTGCAAGTCTTACAGGGCTTAGCAAACATTTGCTATCGCCTCCGATAGCATAATTATGTACAACAGGATTTGCGTCGTTTAGAAGTGCGCTAGCCCGTTTATACATTTCATGTGCAATATCGGTAGGATTGCGCAAAGTCTTTGAACGAGTTACATAATGTAAATCGCTAAAGCGTATTTTTAATGTTAAAGTTCTAGCCATAAGCTCGCGTTTTCGTAATTGTTGAGCCACATCATTGCAGCAGTGTCTGATCAGTCGCTGCACTGCTGCAATGTCTGTTGTGTCAACTTCTAAAGTTTGTTCTGTGCCTATTGATTTTTCTTGTGCGTAGGGCATGACTTGTCGGTCGTCGATACCACGTGAAATACAATAAAGTGTTCGTGCGGTAATTTTTGACCCAACAATACGCATCAATGTTGTCTCATCGGTATTTCGCAAATCTTCAATACTGTTAATACCCCATGTGGCAAGTGTTTTAGTTAATGATGGTCCAATTCCCGGTATTGCTTGCAATGGCATTAACGACACAAAGTCGGAGTTGCGACTTTGGGGGATAAGTAGCATGCCGTTAGGCTTTGCGTTTGTAGACGCCATTTTTGCAATAAGTTTATTGGAAGCGATCCCCACTGAACAAGTGATATGAAACTTTCGCGCGACTTCGTTTCTTATCCACTCCCCAATGGCGACGGGCGTATGCCAGCGCAGTAGTGCTGAGCGTACGTCCATGTAACACTCGTCAACCGAAACCTGCTCAATTTTGTCGGTTATAAGAGAGAGAACTTCCCGAAAAATTTTGTAGGAAACGGCACGGTAATACGGCATATCTACCGGTAAAAAAATGCCGTTTGGGCACAGGCTTTTAGCTCTTACTGTAGGCATAGCTGAATTTACTCCGTATTTTCGTGCTTCGTAACTAGCAGCTGATACTACAGAACGATTACCTGTTCCAATAATCAAGGGCTTCCCTCTAAGCCCAGGGTTTCGCGCAGCTTCGAGAGACGCGTAAAATGCATCCATATCGATGTGGAGTATTGTGCAGCCAGTTGTGTCATGCCCCCAATCACGTTTTGCTGCAGATACTCGAGGTGCTGTGCTCATATATTGAGAATAGAACAAACGTTCGATTTTGTCTACTGCGTGTTGCAAAACTTTCAGAAAATTTATTACGTAACAACCGATTCTTAGTAAAAGTATTGACTTCGTGTACTGTATTCAGTATGAAGCGAATGGTAGTTAGCATACTAAATCGCATGCCGGTATTACTTATAGTTGTTGTTGAAGCTGCTATGGTTTATTTAGCGACATCGGTAGCGAAAGTTGCGTTTAGTCAGCTTGATCCACTTTACTCAGTGTGGTACCGAGTTGGATTTATGTCGTTACTTTTACTCGCATGGAGAAGACCATTTTCTAAGAATAAGCGTAGTTCTTTGCCGAAAACTATTAAAGAATGGGCTATTGTAGTTGCGGTCGGTATTTCATTAGTAATGATGAATACTATGTTTTATCTTGCTATAAGTTGCATGGCAGTAGGTGTTGCAGTAACAATCGAATTTGTAGGCCCACTTATGGTGGCTGTTATTACTGGAAAAAGTTGGAGAGAAAGACTAGGCATAGTTATTGCTGCATGCGGAATTATTGTGCTTGCTAGCGCGTCTGTGAATGATAAATCTAACGCTAATTTTTTGATCGGTCTTGTAGCAATACTTATAGGCGGATCTATGTGGGGAATGTATATAGTTTCTGGACGTATGCTTGCAAAGGGAAGTAATGCAATTGATCGTGTAAGTATTGCTGCGTTTATAGGATGGCTTCTTCAAACTACTTTTCTTGGAGTACCTGCAGTGCAGCACGTTATATGGCCTAAGCAGAGTGCAACCTGGGCTGCTGAATCTGGTGGAGTGTTGAAACTGATTGGTTTAATGATAATTATTGCTGTGTGTGCTTCATTCTTCCCAGCATTATTTGATCAGCTTCTTTTAAGAAGAGTTTCTTCAGCAAAGTATTCTGTAATGCAAGCATTATACCCGGCTATCGCTGCTCTTGTTGGTATTGGGTTTGGTGAAATGCCTACTTGGATTGATGTTCTCGGAATGGCTTTAGTAATGTGTGCTGTTTTCATTACATTCTCGGGTGATAAAAATCCTGCTTAATATTTTCGAAATCTACGTATTTGTTTTGTGTAGATACCGTATAAGGTGTGTTGCGTAGGTCTTTTCGCAGTCCGCAAGAGGTGCTATAGTTGCAACCTGTTGCGTTATCTCGCACATGTGTTAGATGAAGCAACTGGAGTCATGCCTGAGTGGCCGATAGGGGCACCCTGCTAAGGTGTTAGTCGTGTAAGCGGCTCGAGGGTTCGAATCCCTCTGACTCCGCGATTTTGATGTCTCAGCGGATATGTCCTCATATTCCGCTGAGATTTTTTATTTTTCATCATAGACTTAAGTGCATATTGCCGCTTTGCAGCGCGCGCAGAATACGTAATGTGCTAATGCTCATTTTGGTAATTAACACTTATTTTGATTATTTTCGGACACTGGTGCAGTATGGTTTCTGCGCGAGTGCCTCTGATTATCTATCTTCGGACAATAATGCAGTACAGTTTCTGCAGCAGGGTCTGTTTTGGCGATTTGCTGCGACTTATCAACATAGATTTATATAAAAATGTGGATAACTTAGGCTGTATCCACAATGCAAAAAATATATTTACACATCTTAAATCTTTTTCCATAGTTGACTCATGAGCTCTAAGTATGGTGCTCAGCACACGGAATTTATTCGTAGTGAACAGGTTGGGATAAGGAGATTTAGATGAGACAACATGTAATAAAGCATTGTTCTTATCATGCTCGAAGTAAAAAAATAAGTAGTAAGTACGAAAAAATTACAAGTATTACATCTTCAATAATTGTATTTGTATTTACATTAGTTGCAATGATGAACTGCAATCTTTCTTCTGCATCAGTTGTAGGCGGATATGGATATATGTATAAATCTGGGCATGGAGATTTATATGACGTTAAAGAAGAGTGGCTAGGCGCTGATGATAGGTTTGTAGAATCAGGACGAACGTATTCTATGGAATCTGGGAATACTTCAATAGAGTTAGAACTTGGTACTTGGAAAGAGATGAAAGGAGTAAATGCTCAGGTTGCTGCAACTATGGTGCATAAATACTACTTGGGTGAAGATAATTTAATACACGCTGCTATGGGTTATGCTATTCATGAAAAATTTGATATTAATAAAGATCTTTGGAGAACCATACGAAATATTGGATTTGATGGAATTGAAACAAATGTCGTTGAAAAAGAATCGAAAAGATTGTGGAATGAAGCATATCAAAATACGCCTATTAGGGTCTACGCCAAGCCAGAATATACTGCAGGAAAGGGTAGAGGTGTACTTCATTTAGGTTTACTTAATCCTTCGCAAGGAAGAGCAGCTGGAATATTTGTAACAGTATCATCAAATAACAATTCCTTATCGTTCGCTAATGCTGAGGGAACTGTGACTTTCACTACAACCGATAAAGACACGGATATTTGGTGGACTGCTAAGGAGGATGGAGTTGCTGATATTAGTGTTCAATATAGGGTTGCGATTCCGCAACGTCTCGAGAGCGAACACTACAAGGATGTTTTTAGAGCTCCATTAACTAGAGAGGTTAAAGAGCAAATTACTTTTGATGTAAGTAAAGATAGATTTAAGCCAACTATCGTTTCAAAAGTAAATAAACAAGAGTTAAATGTTGGAGATACTGTAAAAGCTGAAGTTACAGATCTTGTAACAGGAGATTTTAAAACCTGGGATAAAGATACGAAGATTAATGCTCAAGGTTATTTCTTTGTAGGTTCTCTAGATAAAATCATGAAAGCTGCTGAACGTGGGAATGGCGAATCTGCAGCAGATTATGTGAAGCGCATACGTGGTATAGAAGGATTAAAACAGGTAGCGACATCTCAAGCGAATTTCTCGAAAGATAGCGAAACTGTGTCTGTTGTAGCGCATAAATCTGCTGCCGACGCTGATGTTGATGACCCTAAAGCAGAACAATATAAAGTAGGAGCAAATGACGCAGGATTATTTGGATCCTGGGTTTGGGTAATTGACAGTTCTAAGCAGAGTGATAAAGGTAAAAAGCTATTAGAGAGTGATATAACTGGGAAATTAGGCTCTAAAGAATCTACAGTCGCGTATAAAGCTAAGCCAAAATATGTTTCTAAAGTAAAAGAAAATACTGTAGAAGTTGGAAAAGAAATTGTAAACACTATGACAATTTCTGGACTACCTCAAGATTATGGTGAATTTAAAGGCAATGCAGATTATGGGTTTAAATCAGATTCTCAGGCACATATTCGTGCATGGTGGGTTGGCGATGGTGGAACCAATCCTACGAAAGAAGCAAATAATAAGTACAATCCAGCTAGTGAAACTGATGAACCTAAGGCAGATGAACATCATCGCTTGATTAAAGAGTGGACAGTTCCAGCTATGAATGGCGAGTATAAAATCGGCAATGGTGGAATTTCATTCAAATGTAATTCTGAATCAGCTGGCTGTAAGATAAAATCTGCTATTCTTGAAGAAAATGTAAATATTTCTGCGAAAGATAACAGTGGATCTGGATGGTATGTATTTGTTTACGATTTGCCAGACTCGTCACGTGTATCTGCTTTGAAATCTAGGTATAACGATAAAGATAGTAGAGTTTATGTAACTTCTGCGAATAATGGTTCGAGTGGTGGTGCTCAGTCTGGTGGTGCTCAGTCTGGTGGTGCTGGTACTAGCGGTGCTGGTACTAGTGGTGCTGGTACTAGTGGTAATGCTGCTCCTGGCGGTACCACGTCTGGTACGCAAAATGGTGGTAATCAAAATGGTGGTTCGCAACCTGGTGGTGCTGTAAAGCCTGGAACTGGTTCTCAGAATGGTGGTTCTCAGAACGGTGGCACTCAGTCTGGTGGTGCTGTAAAGCCTGTGTCTGGTTCTCAGAATGGTGGTAATCAGAGTGGTGGCACTCAGTCTGGTGGAGCTCAGTCTGGTGGTGCTCAGTCTGGTGGTGGATCTGCTGGGACTAAGCCTGGTACTACAAATCAGAATGGTGGTGCTCAGAGTGGTGGAGCTCAGTCTGGTGGCACTCAGTCTGGTGGTGGATCTGCTGGGACTAAGCCTGGTACTACAAATCAGAATGGTGGAGCTCAGTCTGGAGGTGCTCAGTCTGGTGGTTCGCAACCTGGTGGTGCTGTAAAGCCTGGAACTGGTTCTCAGAATGGTGGTAATCAGAGTGGTGGCACTCAGTCTGGAGGTGCTCAGTCTGGTGGTGTAGCTGGAACTAAGCCTGGTACTGGTAATCAGAATGGTGGTAATGCTGGCAATGCTGCGTCTGGTACGCAGAATGGTGGTAATCAGACTGCTGGTAATCAGAATGCCGGTAATGTTCAAAATCTAGGCCCTGTTAGTGGCAACGGCAACAGCAACGCAAGTGGTAACACGAGCGGTAACGCAAGTGGTAACACAAATAATTCTGGTAGATATTCTTCGGATCAGCCAGATTCAGAAGATGAAAATGATTACGACTATGGCAAGATGAGTATTTATGACTTATTGCGAGAGTTTGAAAAGAGAAGCAAGAATAATCAAGGCAAACAAGATCCTCGTCATAAGAAAGTAAATAGTAATTCGCAAAACGGAGAGTCTCAGTATGGGGAAAACCAGGAAGGTGAAGCACAAAATGTTGCTAATCAGAATGGTGGCAGCCAAAATGGTGGATCGAGTTTAACTAATAATTCAAATAGTGGTAATCAGAGAGGCAATCAAAGCGAGAACCAGAGCGAGAATCAAAGCGAAAATCAGAAAAACTTTGATTTGAACAACGTTACTTTCAACGATATATTGCGCTCGATGGCAGAAACACTGTACAAGTCCGAAAATGCTGAAAATGGTAAATCGTCTAATAAGCATAATTTTGGCAATCGTACCAATTCTGAAATCGCAGCAGAAAATACGTCAAAAGAAGATAACGATAAATCTGGTAAGCGCATAGAAGAAGATTCAGTAAGTGATTCTGAAGATTCTGGTATTGCTATAAATTCTGGTAAATCTTCTGGCGCTAATAAAAATTCTGGTTCCGTAAAGACTGTGAATTCTGTAAAAGCAAATAATAATCAGGACGGTAACTATGCTCAGGATGATGTAAACGATAAGTTTATAGATTCTAATACTAATAATTTTGCGCACGCTTCCAAGCTTGCAACAACTGGTAGTAGCAGTATTGTATTTGTTATGCTCGCAGTAGCATCGTTTGCAATTGCAGCTATTTTGTCAGCAAGTCGAGCAGGTTATTCTAGTCGCGGCAATGTGAGTAGAGGACTACACAGCGGTTCTCGCAATACGTCACATGCTGCTACTCGTCTTAAAAATTGCACAAATGGATTGACATCCGTACGTTGCGCAATGAATAGAGTTATGAATTGCAAATGAATCAGGTAAATAATTTATAAATAGAAATTTCGGCGCTAGTGTACTTAAGTAAATTTATATATTTGCTTAACAGCTGGCGCCGATTGTTTCATATATTAAATTAGTAAGTGTAATTAGTGTTCAATAGTGCAAAGTACAAATTTCAAATAAAAGAGTAAGAGTCCTCGCTAAAAATTATCTTAAGTAAAATTAAATTCTTTAGGAAAAATATAAAAATAAGAAAAATTTACTGAATTTTATGCTTAGACTCGCAAAAACTGTAATTATTACTATTTTCTTGTAAATAGTAGTATATTTCTGTTCTGCATAGTGTTAAAATATGCAAAAATTGTTATGCATATTGCGCGGCTATAAACAAGGGGGTCGTGTAATTGTATAACATGCAGAACGAACTATATTATTCATAACATTTTATAGAGGAATTAAATGAGTGAGTGCGACGTGGATATTGATAATTTGTTAGTGCGCGTTCATCGTGTGCGAGGACAAATTAATGCTATTGAAGCTATGCTCAATGATGAAGCGTATTGCAATGATGTTCTTATGCAGCTTTCTGCAGCTACAGCAGCTTTACGTTCGATAGCTGTTATAGTTGCCAGGAAGCAAATTGAGACTTGTGTAAAAGATGCAGTAAACGCTAATGATGAAAAGAATACTGATGAAAAGGTTTCGGAAATATCATTGGTCGTTGACAGGCTACTGAGATATGAAAAGTCGTGAAAATTATATATTTTTTACGAAATAAAGTAATAATAATATAACGTATTTAATAGCATTAATAGATAAATAATAGATAAGTAAAATAGATATATAAGATAGATAAGTAAGATAGATAAACATAAGTGTTGGGGCGCTGTTGTTACTGTCGGATACTTTGCTAAACTGCATCAATTAAGCGCTAATCTACTGAAATAAAGCAAAGGTAGTAAAAGCAAAGCATTCAGATCGTAAAGAGTTGGAAATGACGTCAGGTATATTGCAAGTATGCGTACAGTAACAAACACATCTTTAAAGCCTGCTCACGATGCATTCACAGAGAAAAAATCTGAATTCATAGGTGATATGTGTCATATATCAACATTGGATGAGGCGGCTGAAGTGGTTGCAACAATTCGTGAGCAGCACCCCAAGGCTCGTCATGTAGCGTATGCTGCGGTATGCGGCGATGCAAATGGGCGGCTTTGTGAACGCATGAGCGACGATGGAGAGCCATCGGGAACAGCTGGTAAGCCAATATTGGATGTAATCAGATCAGCTGATCTAACTGACTGTGTAATTACTGTAACAAGATATTTTGGCGGAATCTTGCTAGGCTCAGGAGGGCTTACAAGAGCATATTCGCATGCAGCAAGTTTGGCTTTAAATTCTTCAAACATAGCGGATATAGTTGAGTGCTTCAGGCTAAATTGCGCTGTTGAGTATCAAAATTTGCGTATGCTAAAGCATCTTATTATGAAAGCAGATGGAAGCGTAGAAAATGAGACTTACGGAGTAAATATAAATCTAGATATAATTGTTCCAATAGAGAAAGAAGAAGAATTAGTTACGCAAGTGAAAAATACTTTTGCTGGCACAGTAAAGCTTGTAAATAGCGGTAAGTCGCGTATGATACTTCCAAGAAAGTAACCGTAATAAAAGCGGAAGGGGATCGGATTGAGTAGCGAAACTAGCGCAACTGTTGAAAATGACAGTAATATATCAGAAACGAAAAATTCGCAAGAATCTGAAGTTCTTTCATCTCAAGAATCAGCAAAATATGATCCTTTAACTGCTGTTTATGAAAAATTAAGACACTCTGAAGATTCTGAAGAACTTCATAAATTTGCTCGTAGAGTGCTTCCGGATCGAAATAATCAAGCAGAATTTTCCAGAGCAACGGCACTTCTAGAGGCTGTGGCGGGTAATTCGTATACTCCGGAAGAAGATAGAATTTATTTAGCAACAACAATGCCATTCCCAAATATTTTGGTGAAACTTTCTGAAGATTCTTCTGACGCAGTAAGGTTAGCTGTTGCGAAAAATACGAATGCGAAAAACTGGCTTGTTGGAAGACTTACTAAAGATAGTTGTCCAGAAGTAAGAGACGCAGCATTGTGTAATCCAAAAGCATCATGGAAGATGCGATTAGAAGGTGCACAATGTGATGGTGTTGGTGCAAAAACATTGCAATATCTGGCTTCTTTAGGTGTTAGTGAGGAAGAAAATGCTCCTGTAGTTTTAGCAACAATGGTTCGCAGAGCAGTGGCACTAAATCCTGGAGTATCTCAACAAACTTTACAAACTCTTTGTAACGATAAAGAAAGTGATGTTTATTTAGCTGCTCGCAGTCGTTTCAAGCGTGTCGCGTCGTAGGAATAGCAATAGTTACGATAGAACACATGAATAATAATGTAGAAGAAGAATTCGAATCTTCAACACCATTAAGGCATCTTGCCAAACTTATGGGTATCGGCGTAAAAACCATAGGATCTGATGGTATTGAGCGCGAAGTCAGTGATGATGTACTTGTGTCTGTTCTTAATGCTTTAGGCGTTGATGCAACTTCCGAAAGTTCAATTGAAACTGCAACACAAGAAATTTTGCAATATCGACATGGTCGTCTTGTTGCTCCAACAGTTTTGCATACGGTTGGCCGTGAAGATACGATTTGTGTAAATACTGGTATTCTTGAATATCCAGTAGCTACTTTGACGCTGGAAAATGGCGAAAAATACGAAGGTGAATTAGTTATTAAGCCAAGTAAAGATAGTGCTGCTTTCCCGGTAAATGACACTTTTGTTGCTACGTCTCTTGTTACTATTCCGGCAGATGTACCAATGGGATATCATACGCTCAAGGTTACTGTTGGTGATCGTAGTGAAGAAGCTACTCTTATAAGCGCTCCTGAAAGTATCAAAACCCTGGATTCGTTGGAATCTAATGGTAAGCGTCTTTGGGGATGGATGGCTCAGCTGTATTCAATTCGATCCTCTAAGTCGTGGGGTGTCGGAGATTACGCTGATTTAGCTCAGCTTTTGGTGGAAGCTAAGAAAAAAACTGGCGCAGATTTTGTGTTAGTAAATCCGTTGCATGCTGGTGAGCCAGTAGCACCTCTAACTCCTTCTCCTTATTTGCCTGTGGCTCGTTCGATGGTAAATGTAACTTATATTCATCCAGAAAGCATTCCTGAATATGCTGAATTAGATGAAGAAACTCGTAAAGAAATTGATGAGTTGCATAATCAGGTTGAACCATTGAATAATGATGCTCAGATTATTGACCGTGACGCTATGTGGCGTGTAAAAATGCGTGCACTTTGGTTGATTTTTAAGTCAGGTCTCAATTCTGAACGAAGCAAAGATTTCGAACAGTATAAGAAGACTATGGGCGATCGTCTTGAATCTTATGCAGTTTGGTGCCTCTGCTACGACAAGTGGGGTGCTCCTAAGGGGCATGATGATTGGGAAAGTCAACTGCATAAGGATTCTCCAGAAATTAAGGGATTAATGGAAAAGTTCCCAGACACTCTGGAATTCTACCGTTGGCTTGAGTGGATTGCTTTTGCTCAGCTTCATGAAGCTCAAGTTGCTGCTAAAAATGCCGGTATGCGTATAGGCGTTATGGCAGACATGGCAGTTGGTGTTCATCCTGCAGGTTCTGAAGTATGGTGGAACCCAGAGCGATTTGCTCATGGTGCTACTGTTGGCGCTCCTCCTGATTATTTCAATCAGCAGGGTCAGAATTGGTCACAGCCTCCACTTCATCCACTTGAGTTGGAGAAGACTGGATTTAAAACTTATCATGATATGGTTCACGGCATGTTTGCTTCTGCTGGAGCAGTGCGAATTGATCACATTCTTGGACTTTTCAGATTGTGGTGGATTCCTGAAAATGCAACGCCAAAGAATGGTGCATATGTGTACTATGACTCTGACGTAATGCTTGGAATTCTTGCTATTGAGGCTACTCGCGCTAACGGTGTGGTAGTTGGTGAGGATCTAGGTGTATTGCCATCGAACGCTTTGGGTGCTTTGGCTAAGAAAGAAGTTCTTGGATGCACTGTTGAGTGGTTCGAAGTGGCTGATGGAGTGTTCCGTAATCCAAGTAAGTGGCGTGAGATGACTTTAGCGTCTGTAAATACGCACGATTTGCCTCCTGCTGCTGGTTATTTGAGATACGAGCATGTTGATATTCGTGAACGTTTGCACCTGCTTACCGGTTCTGTAGAAGATTTCCGTGCTGGAGCTGTTGCAGAGCACAGAGCGATGATGAAAATGCTTGTAGAGGGCGGATTCTTGGATGCTGCAATATTGGAAGATGAGAATTCTCATGAGCAGCAAATTATAGAAGCTTTGTACAGAGCTTTGAAAGCTGCGCCGTCACGTTTAATTGCGGCATCTATTGTTGATGCTGTTGGCGAGCGTAGAGCGCAAAATCAGCCTGGAACTAACGACGAATATCCAAACTGGCGTATTCCTCTTGCAGATGGAGAAGGTAATCCTGTATCACTGGATAATCTTTTCGATTTGCCGCGAGTAAAGTCTCTTTCTGAGATTATGAATGCGTAAGTTTTGAGTATTAAATAATTAAAAAGCTAATTTTCGCCGCTTGTTGACTGTGTATATTGTTTTTTAGTGATTTGCTATAAATAATTTGCTATAGTCTGCAGGCGGCGATATACTTATAGATTGTTGTGTTTCCCTAAGGGGTCCTTCAAAGCGCTTTTCCCACTCGCCATCGAGGACTTTCAGGGAGCCCACGGATTATGAGCAAAGTATTTCCTATAAAACCTAAGGAAACGCAAGCTCGAAACACAATAGAGAAAAGGTACGATTGTGAAGACTTTCACACCGAAACCAGCAGATTTGACTCATGACTGGTACATTATCGATGCCACTGATGTGGTTCTCGGTCGTTTGGCCACTCAGGTAGCCATTTTGCTGCGTGGTAAGAATAAGCCAACATTTGCTCCACACGCTGATTCTGGCAATCACGTTATTATCATTAACGCAGAAAAGATTGCTTTGACTGGCAACAAGTTGAGCAAGGAACTGTATTCCCACTCTGGTCGTCCAGGTGGCCTTCGTCGTGACAGCTATGCAGAGCTTTTGGAGAAGAATCCAAAGCGTATTATCGTGGCTGCCGTCAAGGGCATGCTTCCAAAGAATCGTCTTGCTAAGGTGCAGCTTGATCGCCTCCGTGTATTCACTGGCGCCGAGCATCCACACACTTCGCAGAAGCCACAGGTCTTCGAGATCGCTAAGGTCTCTCAGCAGGCTAAGTGAGATCAAGGAGAATAGATTATGGCAGATAACAACAACTCCGCGGTTCTTGAAAATGAAGAAGAACTGACCAACTACACTACCGAGACTAATGCTGGTGCCGGTACTGGTACTTCAGCTATTGAGCCAGGTTATGGTACTGGTCGTCGTAAGGAAGCTGTAGCTCGTGTGCGTTTAGTTCCAGGCTCTGGCAAGTGGACTATTAATGGCCGTACTTTGGAAGAATACTTCCCATCTCGCCTTTTGCAGCGCGAAGTTAACTCCCCAATTGTTCTTTTGAAGCTTGAGGGTAAGTTTGACGTTGTCGTGCTTGTAGACGGTGGTGGCACTACTGGTCAGGCAGGTGCTATTCGTTTGGGTGTTGCTCGCGCATTGAATGCTATCGATCGCGATGCAAACCGTATTGCTTTGAAGAAGGCTGGCTTCTTGACTCGCGACGCTCGCGTTGTGGAACGCAAGAAGGCTGGTTTGCACAAGGCACGTCGTGCACCTCAGTTCTCGAAGCGTTAAGTTTCGCAGAATTTATATTTTCAATGGCTTCTGGCTTTGGCTGGAAGCCATTTTTGTATACGTAACGCAGTATCAATAAATCTGAATGTTAAAAATAGTTCGCAACGCACGAGTAAACATAACATTCCTGCACGTTCATTAGAAAATCTCACATAGAAATTAACAAAATAGCAAAATTAACGAACATAAGGCTACCGCTCTCAATCATAAAAAGCTCAACTCGCTGTAAAGTGGAAATAATACACAAGATCTACTAAATTGTGACCTGTATCACAAAATTGAGTGAGTTGATACTCTGATGTGAATACTCAGGTTCAACATTTGATCAAGGAGGACGCAATGGTTGAGGCGCTGAAAAAAGCCGAAGCAGAAAAGCCCAATGGTGAGCGTGAGCAAGCAGCAACTGATGCACAGAATGAAGTTAATGAACTTGCAGAAAAAGCTAAGCTTGCACTAATCGAATTTGAAAAATTAGATCAAAAGCAAGTTGATCATATCGTAGCAAAGGCCTCTGTTGCAGCATTAAATAAGCATTTAGTGCTAGCAAAAATGGCTGTTGATGAAACAGGACGTGGTTTAGTAGAAGATAAAGCCACAAAAAATATATTTTCATGCGAACATATTACGCATTACTTAGCAGGACAGCGTACAGTAGGAATTATTCGCGAAGACGATGTTCTTGGAATTGATGAAATAGCCGAGCCAGTTGGAATAGTTGCTGGTGTAACGCCTGTAACTAATCCTACTTCTACAACTATTTTTAAGTCACTTATAGCATTAAAAACTCGTTGCCCAATTATTTTTGGTTTCCACCCGTTCGCTCAGAAATGCTCATCGGAAGCTGCACGTATCGTGCGAGATGCTGCTATAGAAGCAGGTGCTCCAGAAAACTGCATTCAGTGGATTGAGCATCCTTCTATTGAAGCTACCGGTGCATTAATGAAACATCCTGATATTGCAACTATTCTTGCAACAGGTGGGCCTGGAATGGTTAAAGCAGCATACTCTTCAGGAAAACCTGCACTAGGTGTTGGACCAGGCAACGCCCCAGCATACGTAGATGCAGATGTTGATATTGTGAGAGCTGCGAACGATTTAGTGCTTTCTAAGCATTTTGATTACGGCATGATTTGCGCAACTGAGCAGGCAATTATAGCTCACAAAGACATTTATGATCCTCTTGTATGCGAGCTAAAACGTCGCAAAGCGTATTTCGTTAATGCCGAAGAAAAAGCGAAACTCGAACAGTATATGTTTGGATGCACAGCGTACTCAGGTCAAATGCCAAAATTGAATTCTGTAGTACCAGGAAAATCACCTCAGTTTATTGCGCATGCTGCAGGTTTTGAAGTTCCAGATGATGCAGTTATCTTAATATCTGAGTGCAAGGAAGTTGGCGAAATGGAGCCGCTTACAATGGAAAAGCTGGCTCCTGTGCACGCAATTTTGAAAGCTGAAAATAAAGAAGAGGCTTTCGAAATGTGCGAAAAAATGCTGATTCACGGTGCTGGACATACTGCTGTTATTCACACAAATAATCAAGAACTTGCGCGTGAATACGGAAGTCGCATGCACGCCTGCCGCATTATATGGAATTCCCCAGGATCTCTAGGCGGAGTAGGCGATATCTACAACGCAATCGCACCTTCATTGACGCTTGGTTGCGGTTCTTATGGCGGAAATTCAGTTTCTGGAAATGTACAGGCAGTAAACCTTCTTAATATTAAACGAATTGCACGAAGGAATAATAATATGCAATGGTTCAAGATTCCGGCAAAAACATATTTTGAGCCGAATGCAATACGCTACTTGCGCGATATGTACAATGTAAACCGTGCTGTTATAGTATGCGACAAAGTTATGGAACAGCTTGGAGTAGTTGATAAGATTATCGACCAATTGCGAGCTAGAGAAAATCGCGTAACGTTTAGAATTATTGATTACGTAGAGCCAGAACCTAGCGTAGAAACTGTAGAGCGCGGAGCTAAAATGATGCGCGATGAGTTCCAGCCAGACACAATTATTGCTGTCGGTGGCGGATCTCCTATGGATGCTTCAAAGATCATGTGGTTGCTTTATGAACATCCGGAAATTTCTTTCGCAGACGTGAGAGAAAAGTTCTTTGATATCAGAAAGCGCGCATTTAAGATCCCACCTCTTGGCGCAAAAGCGAAACTTGTGTGCATACCTACATCTTCCGGCACAGGTTCTGAGGTAACGCCTTACGCTGTTATTACTGATCACAAAACTGGCTACAAGTATCCGATTACCGATTACGCGCTTACTCCATCGGTTGCAATAGTAGATCCTGTTTTGGCTCGCACTCAGCCGAGACGCTTAGCTTGCGATGCCGGTTTCGACGCATTAACTCATTCGATTGAGGCTTTCACCTCTGTTTATGCGAATGATTTTACGGATGCTATGGCTTTGCACGCATCAAAGCTTATTTGGGAAAATCTTAACGATTCTGTAAATTCTGAAGATTCTCAGCGCAAAGTTCAAGCTCAAGAGAAGATGCATAACGCAGCAACTATGTCTGGAATGGCATTTGGATCTGCATTCCTTGGAATGTGCCACGCAATGGCTCACACAATTGGTGCTTTGTGCCATGTTGTTCACGGACACACGAACGCTATTTTGCTTCCATATGTGATTCGTTACAACGGTCAGGTTCCTCAAGAAGCTACGAGCTGGCCAAAGTATAATCGTTATGTTGCTCCGGAACGATATCAGCAGCTTGCGAAGAATCTTGGATTGGATACCGGCTCTAGTGCAGAAGAAGCAGTAGAGAAATTAGCAAGCGCAGTAGAAAATTATCGCGATAATGTGCTTGGTATGGATGGTTCATTCAAGGCATGCGGAGTTGACGAAGAATATTATTGGTCGATTCTTGAACAAATCGGTATGCGCGCGTATGAGGATCAGTGTGCGCCGGCAAATCCAAGAATCCCTCAGATTGAGGATATGAAAGATATTGCTATTGCAGCGTATTATGGAGTTTCTCAAGAAGAAGGCCATCGTTTGCGCAAAGAACGCGAATCGAAGTAAATGCTAAATAAATGCGAATTAAATGTATTTATTTGAATCGTTTAATTTAAAATATAAATTGCGTTAAATAACGTGTATTTAGTACAAAATGGCAGTAGTTGCACTAATTGTAGCTACTGCCATTTTTGTTTATATTTTTGCCGGCAATTTCTGTTTATATTTTTGCTGGTATTTTTGCTGGTATTTTTGAAAATTGAAAACGTAACGATGATTGTAAAAGGTGTATTGCAATTGCCTAAAACGGTTGAAAAATAGCCGACACGCCCGGTTTTTAATAATCCACATGTGATGGTTTAATTGTTCAGTTGCCTGTTTTTAAGGCTCGCATATTGGAATTAAAAAAAGCGAGCGCGGAAACGGAATTTTTTACGCCGTAAGAAATACCGGTGCTGCGCACTGATGTGGAATGACCTTGAGTGTCTATTCTCTCCGGTGCCCTTATCATACAGGTTGGTAAACAGTAAACGAATCGCTAGAAAGGGCGGACGGCAATGGCGGGACAGAAAATCCGCATCAGGCTTAAGTCCTATGACCATGAGGTCATCGACCAATCGGCGAAGAAAATCGTCGAGACGGTGACGAACGCGGGCGCCACAGTAGTGGGTCCGGTTCCTCTGCCGACCGAGAAGAACGTGTTTGTTGTTATCCGTTCTCCTCACAAGTACAAGGATTCTCGCGAGCATTTCGAGATGCGCACTCATAAGCGCCTCATAGACATCGTCGATCCAACGCCAAAGGCTGTGGATTCTTTGATGCACATTGACCTGCCTGCGGATGTCAACATCGAGATCAAGCTGTAGGAAGGGGGAGAAAGTAATGTCGCAGAATAAGAATCGCACCGCTCTGCTCGGCCGTAAGCTGGGTATGTCGCAGGTTTGGGATGAGAACGGCTTCTTCGTCCCCGTAACTCTGGTTGAAGTTGCTACAAACGTAGTAACTGCTGTAAAAACCGTGGAAACTGACGGCTATAGCGCTGTTCAGCTCGGTTATGGCCAGATCGATCCTACCAAGGTAACCAAGCCATTGGCTGGTCACTTTGCTAAGGCTGGCGTGACTCCTCGTCGTCACCTCGCTGAGGTGCGTACTGAGAATGCAGCAGATTATCAGCCAGGTCAGGAATTGACTGCTGAATTATTCGCTGAGGGTTCTGAAGTAGATGTCACCGGAACTACCAAAGGTAAAGGTTTCGCTGGCACTATTAAGCGTTGGGGCTTCAAGTCCTATCGTCGTACTCACGGCTCACACAAGAACGAACGTCGCCCAGGTTCTGTGGGCGCATGCGCAACTCCGAGCCGCATTTTGAAGGGCAAGCGTATGGCTGGTCGCATGGGTCATGTGACTTCTACCGCGCTCAACCTCACCATCGTTTCTTCGGATGTCGAGAACGGTATTCTCGCCATTAAGGGCGCTGTTCCAGGTCCTAAGGGTGCTATCGTTCTTGTCCGTTCGGCAGTGAAGGGAGCCTGAAGCTATGGCAAACGTAACTCTGAACGTCACTGATACTAAGGGTAATGCCAACGGTACTGTTGAAGCTCCTGCTGAAATCTTCGGCATCTCCAACGAAGATGTGTTGGCTCATGGCCCACTTGTTCATCAGGTCGTTATCGCTCAGCTCGCTGCTGCTCGTCAGGGCACGCACGCAGTTAAGAATCGCGCTAACGTATCCGGCGGCGGCAAGAAGCCTTGGAAGCAGAAGGGCACTGGTCGTGCTCGTCAAGGCTCCATTCGTGCTCCTCAGTGGGTACATGGTGGTGTTGTACACGGTCCAGTTCCTCACAAGTATGATCAGCGTACTCCAAAGAAGATGAAGGCAGCTGCTCTTCGCTATGCTTTGTCTGATCGTGCAAATGCTGGACGTATTGCTGTAGTTGATCTTGGTATTAAGGATGTTCCTTCAACCAAGTCTGCTGTTGCAGCACTCACCCCAGTGACCAAGAACCAGTTCACTACTGTTGTGCTTTCCCGCGAAAACATCAACGAGTGGATGTCTGTTCGTAATATTCCAACGGTGCATGTGATCTTTGCAGATCAGCTCAACACCTATGATGTCATCACGGCTCAGTATGTAGTCTTCACCAAGGAAGGTTTTGATGCCTTCGTTGCTGCTAAGACCGAGCCTGTCGTTAAGGAGGCCTGATTTACATGGTCGCAGTCCATAACCCAGCACATGACGTCATTTTGAAGCCAGTTGTTTCTGAAAAAAGCTATGCAGCTGCAGATCGTGGTCAGTACACTTTCGTTGTGGCTCCAGATGCAAACAAGGTTCAGATCAAGCAGGCTGTCGAAGAAATCTTCAAAGTCAAGGTAACGAACGTCAATACTCTTAACCGCGCTGGCAAGTTGAAGCGCTCTCGCACCGGTTTTGGCCGTCGTGTGAATCAGAAGCGTGCTATTGTCACCGTAGCTGAAGGCCAGACGATCGATATCTTTGGTAACTGAAGGCTAGCCGAGAAAAGTTAAAGGAAGACTATATTATGGCTATCCGCGTTTATAAGCCGACGACTGCAGGCCGTCGCAACGCATCGGTTTCGGATTTTGCCGAAATCACGCGCTCTACGCCTGAAAAGTCGCTGGTACGCAAACTCAGCAAAACTGGTGGTCGTAACTCTTACGGCCGCATGACTTCTCGCCATCGCGGTGGCGGTCATAAGCGTCAGTACCGTCTCATCGATTTTAAGCGTTGGGACAAGGATGGCGTGCCAGCAAAGGTTGCTCATATTGAGTATGACCCTAACCGTTCCGCTCGCATCGCTCTTCTGCATTATGCAGATGGTGAGAAGCGTTACATTATCGCTCCTGAAGGCGTTGCCCAGGGTGATGTTATTGAGACTGGTGCTCAGGCTGATATTAAGCCAGGTAACAACCTGCCTCTTAAGAACATTCCAACTGGTACCGTGGTTCATGCAATCGAACTTCGCCCACTTGGTGGCGCAAAGATTGCTCGTTCCGCAGGTGCAGCCGTTCAGCTCGTAGCAAAGGATGGTGCTTACGCTCAGTTGCGTATGCCATCTGGCGAAATTCGTAACGTGGACGCTCGTTGCCGCGCTACGATTGGCGAAGTCGGTAACTCCGATCACGCAAATATTGAGCTTGGTAAGGCTGGTCGTGCTCGTTGGCTTGGTCGCAGACCAGTCACACGAGGCGAATCCATGAACCCTGTGGACCATCCACATGGTGGTCGTACCCGTGGTGGCAAGCCGCCAGTTTCTCCATGGGGCAAGGGCGAAGTTCGTACACGTCGTCCAAAGAAGGCTTCGAACAAGATGATTGTTCGTCGTCGCCCGAATGGTAAGAATCGCAAGTAAGGGAGTGTCGAATAGATGACTCGTAGCATCAAGAAGGGCCCTTTCGTCGACGCCCACTTGCAGAAGAAAGTCGACGAGCAAAACGACAAGGGCACGCATAACGTCATTAAGACGTGGTCGCGTCGTTCGATGATCACTCCTGATTTCATTGGACATACCTTTGCCGTACACGATGGCCGCAAGCATGTGCCGGTATTCGTTACCGAAGCCATGGTTGGTCATAAGCTCGGTGAGTTCGCCCCGACCAAGACCTTCAAGGGTCATGTGAAGGACGACAAAAAGGCACGCCGCTAAAGGAGAGTTAGGACACATGGAAGCTAAAGCAATCGCTCGTCACGTCCGCGTGACGCCGCGCAAGGCTCGCCGCATGGTCGACCTCATCCGAGGCAAGCGTGCAGTCGAAGCTATTACCATTCTTAAGTTTGCTCCTCAGGACGCATCTTTGCCGGTGCGCAAGGTTCTTGAAAGCGCGATCGCTAATGCTCGCGTTAAGGCTGAAAAAGCCGGTGAACCATTCCGTGAGCAGGACTTGGTCATCAAGGAAACCTATGTGGATGAGGGCGTAACGTTGAAGCGTTTCCGTGCTCGTGCACAGGGTCGCGCTGCGCGCATTAATAAGCGTACCAGCCATATCACTGTTATCGTCTCGCTTCAGGAAGGAGCACGCTAAAGATGGGTCAGAAGATCAATCCTTTCGGCTATCGCCTGGGCATTACAGAGAATCATCGTTCTAAGTGGTTCTCCGATTCCAACAAAGCTGGCGAGCGTTATCGTGACTTTGTCCTTGAGGATGACAAGATTCGCAAGGAAATGAGCCATGACCTCGAACGTGCTGGCGTGTCCCGCATCGTTATCGAGCGTACTCGTGATCGTGTGCGTGTGGATATTCACACTGCTCGTCCGGGTATTGTTATCGGTCGCCGTGGCGCTGAAGCCGAGCGTGTTCGTGAAAAGCTCGAGAAGCTCACGGGCAAGCAAGTACAGCTCAATATCTTCGAAGTAAAGAATGCTGCACTTGACGCTCAGTTGGTAGCTCAGGGTATTGCGGAACAGTTGACGAACCGTGTTACATTCCGTCGTGCTATGCGTAAGGCACAGCAGGACGCTATGCGCGCCGGCGCCAAGGGTATCCGTATCAAGCTCTCCGGTCGCCTTGGTGGTGCCGAAATGAGCCGTTCTGAGTTCTATCGTGAGGGTCGCGTTCCACTGCAGACCCTTCGCGCCCTTATCGATTACGGCTTCTTCGAAGCTAAGACCACTTACGGCCGTATTGGCGTAAAGGTCTGGATCTACAAGGGTGATATGACTGAGCGTGAGTTTGAAGAGCAGCAGGCTCAGCAGGGTAAGCGTGAAGGTCGCCGTGGCGATCGTCGTCCACGTCGTGGTGCACGTCCTGCTAACCAGCAGAAGGCTGCTGAAGCACAGGCTGAAAAGCCAGCTGAAGCTGCAGCTGCTGAAGCTCCTGCCGCAACGGAAACGAAGGAGTGAGCAGATGCTTATCCCAAAGAGGACCAAATATCGCAAGCAGCACCGTCCTACCCGTAGCGGCATGTCTAAGGGTGGAACCGCAATCGCTTTCGGCGATTTCGGTATTCAGGCGCTGGCTCCGGCGTACATCACTAACCGCCAGATCGAGGCTGCTCGTATCGCCATGACCCGCTACATCAAGCGTGGCGGTCGTGTGTGGATTACAGTGTTCCCTGATCGCCCGTTGACCAAGCACCCGCTTGGTGCGCGAATGGGTTCCGGTAAAGGTGCTCCAGAATTCTGGATCGCCAACATTCACCCAGGTCGCGTAATGTTCGAGATCGGTGGCGTTTCTGAGGATATCGCTCGCGAGGCTTTGCGCCGCGCCATCGATAAGCTCCCTATGAAATGCCGTGTTATTGCGCGTGAAGGCGGTGACATCTGATGCCAGTCGGAACTGCAGACTACACCATCAAGAATTTAAACGAGAAGACCAATGCTGAAATTGAAGGCTTCTTGAAGAAGTCCAAGGAAGAGCTTTTTAACTTGCGCTTCCAGGCAGCAACTGGCCAACTCGAAAACAGCGCTCGCCTCAAGGCGGTCAAGCACGACATAGCCAGGATGTATACTGTCCTGCGTGAGCGTGAACTCGGCATCAGCCAAGAGCCGGGCGCCACTGAGGTCAAGGAGAAGTAAGCATGGCTGAGAACCAAGAGCGCAACTTCCGCAAGGTTCGTCGCGGCTACGTCGTGTCCGAAGCCATGGACAAGACGATTGCCGTTGAGTTGGAGCAGCGTTCGACTCATCCACTTTATGGTAAAGTCGTTCGCTCCACCCGCAAGGTCAAGGCCCATGATGAACACAATGAGGCGCATATTGGCGACCTCGTGAGTATTATGGAAACTCGGCCTTTGAGCAAGACCAAGCGTTGGCGTCTCGACTCGATTATCGAGCGCGCCAAGTAAACAAGTTCGGCAAGGCTCCGCACTTCACCCGTGTTTATTCATATGAATATTCACGGGTGAGTGGGGAGAACCAGCTCGGCTAAGGAGAATCAATGATTCAGCAGGAAACGCGGCTTCATGTCGCCGACAACACGGGTGCTAAGGAATTGCTTGCCATCCGCGTGCTCGGTGGATCGAAGCGACGCTATGCCGGCATCGGCGACATCATCGTCGCCTCCGTCAAGGACGCGATCCCTGGCGGGTCGGTCAAGAAAGGCGACGTAGTTAAAGCTGTCGTCGTCCGTACTGTCAAGGAACATCGTCGTGTCGATGGTTCCTACATTAAGTTCGACGAGAACGCCGCTGTTATTCTCGGCTCCGGCCGTGAACCAAAGGGCACTCGTATCTTCGGACCAGTCGGTCGTGAATTGCGCGATAAGCGCTTCATGAAGATTGTGTCCCTTGCCCCGGAGGTGATCTGATATGGTAGCCAAGATTAAAACCGGCGACCAGGTAAAGGTTATCCGCGGTAAGGATCGCGGTAAAGATGGCAAGGTACTTCGCGTACTTGCCGACGACCGTTTGATTGTCGAAGGCGTGCAAATCGTCAAGAAGCACGTTCGCGCTACCCAGCAGGGTCAGCAGGCGGGCATTGTCTCTACTGAGGCTCCAATCCATCGTTCTAACGTTATGGTTATTGACCCAGAGACTAAGAAGCCTACCCGCGTTGGCGTGATCGTCAAGCAAGAGGCTCGTGACGGCAAGGTTAAGACCGTGCGCGTGCGTGTAGCCAAGAAGTCCGGAAAGGAGCTGGCATGACCGATACTACTGTTGAGTTGCCGGCAACTCCGCGCTTAAAGCAGCAATACAAGGACGAAATCGTTCCAGCCTTGGAGAAGGAATTCAGCCACACTAATCCAATGCAGGTGGCTCGTGTAGAAAAGGTCGTCGTCTCTATGGGCGTCGGTGCCGCTGCTCGTGATTCCAAGCTCATTGAAGGCGCGATTAAGGATCTCACCCTTATCACCGGTCAGAAGCCAAAGGTTACTAAGGCTAAGAAGTCTGTAGCCCAGTTCCATCTTCGTGAAGGACAGGCTATCGGTGCTTACGTTACCCTTCGTGGTGATCGTATGTGGGAGTTCTTGGATCGTTTGCTCACTCTGGCTTTGCCACGTATTCGCGATTTCCGCGGTATTAACGGCAACCAGTTCGATGGTCAGGGTAATTACAATTTCGGTCTTACCGAACAGTCAATGTTCCATGAGATTGATCCTGACTCGATTGATCATCAGCGTGGTATGGACATCACCGTGGTGACTACCACCAAGGACGATGTGGAAGCTAAGTCGCTGCTTAAGCACCTCGGTTTCCCATTCAAGGAGAACTGAAATGGCAAAAACCGCTCTGAAAAACAAGGCGGCCGCTAAGCCGAAGTTCAAGGTGCGCGCTTATACGCGCTGCCAGGTTTGTGGTCGTCCTCACTCCGTGTATCGCAAGTTCGGTCTGTGCCGTGTTTGCCTTCGTGAGAAGGCTCATCGCGGTGAGTTGCCGGGTGTTACGAAGTCCAGTTGGTAAATATCGACGCTGAAGGTCCACTGCTTAAAGGTTAGAATCCTGAAAACAGGCGGTGGAAACCACGGCGAGAAAGGGCGTTAGCCCAACATGACAATGACAGATCCTATCGCAGACATGTTGACACGTCTGCGTAACGCGAGCGCGGCAAAGCACGATATCGTGGAAATGCCGTACTCCAAATTCAAGGCGAATATCGCTGAGATTCTGAAGCGCGAAGGCTATATTAAAGATTTCGCTGCTAAAGAAGCCAAGGTTGGACAGACATTGGAAATTACTTTGAAGTATGGTTCCAATGGTCAGCGTTCAATTCAGGGCATCAAGCGTATTTCTAAGCCAGGCTTACGTCGCTATGCGAAGTCTGATGCTTTGCCAATGCCTCTTGGTGGTCTCGGTATCGCTATTATCTCGACCAGCTCGGGATTGTTGACTCAGAAGGAATGCCTCGAACGAGGCATTGGCGGCGAAATTGTCGCCTACGTGTGGTGAGAAAGGAGAGCTGAAGATGGCATCGCATATTGGTAAGCTCCCCGTCGACATTCCTCAAGGCGTGGAAGTAAAGATTGAAGGTCAGTCCTTCAGCGTCAAGGGCGCTAAGGGTTCTGATTCTTATGTAATTCCAGAGGGCATCACTGCGGAAGTTGCTGACAATCAGATTGTTCTGACTCCAGTTGATGATTTGCGTCCAACTCGTGCAAAGCACGGTCTTGCTCGTTCAATCATTGCTTCCATGGTGAAGGGTGTACATGATGGCTACACCAAGACTTTGGATATTGTCGGTACCGGTTATCGTGCAGTAATGAAGGGCAAGGGCATTGAGTTCTCGCTCGGTTATTCTCACACTATTACCGTTCAACCACCGGCAGGTATTGACTTCGAGTTACCAAATCCTAACCAAGTAATCGTTAAGGGCACTGATAAGCAGACTGTTGGACAGGTTGCTGCTAACATTCGTAAGCTTCGTGCTCCAGAACCTTACAAGGGTAAGGGTATTAAGTACACCGATGAACGTATCCTGCGCAAGGCTGGAAAGGCTGGTAAGTGATATGAGCGTTAAGATTTTCGGTAAGGGTACCAAAGTCGCACGTTTGCGTCGTCACGCCCGTCTTCGTAAGCGCATTTCCGGCACTTCGGAACGTCCTCGCTTAGTCGTTTCTCGTTCCAACCGTCACATGGTTGCTCAGATTGTGGATGATACCAAGGGTCTTACTCTTGTTAGCGCTTCCACTTTGACTTCGGATTTCGCTGGCTTCACCGGCACTAAGACCGAAGCTGCTACCAAGGTTGGCGAGCTTATCGCGGCTAGAGCGAAGGAAGCGGGCATCACCGCTGTTGTCTTCGATCGTGGCGGTAATAAGTATCATGGTCGCGTCGCAGCTGTTGCTGAAGGCGCCCGTCAGGGAGGTCTGGCACTGTGAGCGACAACGAAAAGGAAACCCAAGTGGCTGAAGAAACTCAGAACACTCAGGCATCCGCCGAGGAGCGCAATGACGATCGCCGTTCTCGCCGTAATAAGGGCGAGGGCAAGCGTGGCGAACGTCGTAGCCGTCGTGAAGAAAATCATAGCGATGAACTTCTGGATCGCGTAGTTACTATTAATCGTGTTTCCAAGACTCACAAGGGTGGTCGTACTTTTAGCTTTGCAGCACTTGTTGTTGTTGGCGACGGTAAGGGCACTGTTGGTGTTGGTTACGGTAAGTCTCGCGAAGTTCCAGCTGCTATCGCTAAGGGTCAGCTTGATGCTAAGAAGCATATGTTTACCGTTCCACGCATTCGTGGCACTGTTACCCATCCGGTAATCGGCCATGATGCTGCTGGTACTGTGTTACTTCGTCCAGCTGCTCCAGGTACTGGTGTAATTGCTGGTGGCGCAGTGCGTGCAGTTATGGAATGCGCAGGCATCACTGATATTCTCACCAAGTCCATGGGTTCTGCGACCGCAGTAAACGTGGTTCGTGCAACTGTGGATGCTTTGAAGAAGCTCGAAGAGCCAGAAGAGATTTCTGCTCGTCGTGGACTTTCCCTCGAGGAAGTCGCACCTGATGCTTTGCTTCGTGAGCGTGCTACCGGTATTGCTGAAGCACGTAAAGCTCGTGAAGAAGCTCAGGCTGCAAAGTCTGCAGAAGCAAAGGATGGTGAGTGATGGCGAATTTGAAGATCACTCTGGTGCACGGTTTGGTTCACACCACCGAGCGTCAGCGCGCAAATGTTCATTCGCTTGGCCTTTATAAAATTGGCCACAGCGTAGTTCGCGAAGACACCCCCGTCAATCGTGGCATGGTCATGGCCGTGCGCCACTTGGTGAGCGTAGAGGAGGTCGACTGATTATGGCTAACGAAGAACCAATGCTGCACATGCACACTTTGCGTCCAGCTCCAGGAGCTAAGAAGGATCGCATCCGTGTGGGTCGTGGTGAAGGCTCTAAGGGTAAAACTTCAGGCCGTGGCGACAAAGGTACAAAGAAGCGTTACCAAGTGCGTCCAGGCTTCGAAGGTGGCCAGCTTCCACTTTACATGCGTTTACCAAAGCTTCGTGGCTTCAAGAGCCCATTCAAGAAAGAGTTCCAGGTCGTTAATGTTGCGGCTCTTGCTGAACTTTTCCCACAGGGTGGCGAAGTTACCGTAGCTGACTTGGTAGTTAAGGGCGCTGTACGTGATGGCTATCCAGTTAAGGTTTTGGGCGATGGTGAGTTGACTGTTGCTTTGACGCTTAAGGGTGTTAAGGCTTCTGCTTCCGCTAAGTCCAAGATTGAAGCTGCTGGCGGCTCTGTAAGCGAAGAGTAGTTTTTACTCTGCTTGAGCGAAATTAAAGCGATATTAAAGCTATATGTAATCCCTCTAGCTTAGTGGCTAGGGGGATTACTTTATTGTTAAGACTCACTGCGGCATAGTTCGGTATGTACCGTGAGATAAACTATTGCCTCAGAGTTTGTTTTTTGCACTGTTTGCGCCTTGGAGTGCGCGAGAAAAGGGAGGAAAACCCAAGTGAAAACGTTAATCCAGGCCTTCAGGACGAAGGAGCTGAGGAATAAGATTCTCTTCGTCTTCGCCATGATTATCATTTACCGCATTGGTTCATTTATCCCGATTCCAGGCGTAGATTATAGAGTTGTTCATGCTTGCACAGTAAAGTTGGCTTCTTCTAACGAAAACTTTATAGGCTTAGTGAACTTGTTCTCTGGCGGATCCCTTTTGCAGCTTTCTATTTTTGCACTTGGTGTTATGCCTTACATCACTGCTTCCATTGTGATCCAGTTGTTGCGAGTTGTAATTCCACGCTTTGAAGCTTTGCACAAGGAAGGTCAGTCTGGTGAGACAAAGCTTACGCAGTACACTCGTTATTTAACCATTGGCTTGGCTATATTGCAGTCCACAACGATTTTGGTTACTGCTCGTTCCGGCGCTTTATTTAATTATCAGTGCGGAAATGTTATTCCAGACGGAAGCATGTGGAGCCTTGTAGTTATGGTTCTTATCATGACTGGCGGCACTGGTCTTATCATGTGGATGGCAGAACTCATTACCGATAAAGGTATTGGCCAAGGTATGTCAGTATTAATCTTCATGTCTATCTGCGCTGGCTTCCTTCCGAAGTTATGGGAGATTGGCTGGGGAACAAACGGCTATAACGGCGATTGGAATAAGTTCGGTATCGTTGTTGGTGTTCTTCTGGTTATTCTTATATTTGTTGACTTTGTGGAACTCGCTCAGCGTCGTATCCCAGTGCAGTACACTCGTCGTATGATTGGCCGCAAAATGTATGGCGGTTCTTCCACTTACTTGCCTCTTAAGGTTAATATGAGTGGCGTTATTCCACCAATCTTTGCTTCGTCTATTCTTGCTGTTCCGACGCTTATCGCACAGTTTGGCGATAAACGTAAGGGCTGGGTCAATTGGATTGAAACTAACTTAGCTAATTCGACTTCTGCCTGGTATATTGCTCTTTATGCATTGATGATTGTGTTCTTCTGCTTCTTCTACACTGAGATTACTTTTAATCCAGATGAGACAGCAGACAATATGAAGGAATATGGTGGTTTTATTCCAGGTATACGTGCTGGAAGTGCCACAAGCCATTATTTGAGCTATGTGATGAACAGACTTAATACTGTTGGTGCTGTTTATCTTCTGTTCGTTGCGCTTATTCCTACAGTCTTGATTATGTCCTTGCACTTAAACATGAAGCTTCCATTCGGCGGTACTACAATTCTGATTATCGCCGGTGTTGGTTTGGATACTTTGAGGCAGGCAAAGGCTCAGACTGAACAGTTCCAGTATGCTGGATTCTTATTTAATCATGCTGAGACCGAAAAGTCTGCTAAATAGTAATCAAGTTCACGAATAGTGACCATTAATTAAATAATATAATGTATTCGCATGTGCGCAGGCTGCATAGTTTGCGCACATGTTGATGTAAATACTCAAGGAGTTTCAATATGCGATTGCTGATTATGGGACCACAAGGTGTTGGAAAAGGTACTCAGGCTGCTCTTTTAAGTGAGCACTATGGTATCCCAGCTATCTCTACTGGCGATATTTTCCGTTACAACTTGAAGAACCATACTGAACTTGGTAAAAAAGTTCAGGGCTATCTCGATAAGGGAGAGTTAGTTCCTGACGAGTTGACTAACAGTATTGTTAAGGATCGTCTTGCACAGGATGATGCAAAGAACGGTTGGATTCTTGACGGTTATCCTCGTAATGCTTCCCAAGTTCAGGCTTTAGATCACATGTTAGAGGAGCTTAATACTCCACTCGATCACGTTGTGGCTCTTGAAGCTGAGCGTGAAGTGCTTCTTGAGCGTATGCAGAAGCGTGCTATTGAACAGGGTCGTTCTGATGATACTCCAGAAGTTATTGCTAAGCGTTTGGACACTTATGAAAAAGAAACTGCTCCTTTGCTTGACATTTATGAGTCTCGCGGTCAGCTTGTTTCTGTTGATGGTGTCGGCGATATCGATGAGATTAATGGTCACATTATCGACTCTTTGAATTAGTACTGTTCTGAAATCATAAAATCAGCAGAGCTTTTGATAATTTAACTGTTTAAATGCGCTATTGCGACACGCCGAGTGTTGTATATAGCGCATTTACTGTATCATAGAAGATTGGCGTGTCTTCGGATACGTGAAGTAGTATGTCCAGGGAACGGAACGAGGCTCATGGCAAAAGACGGTGTGATTGAAGTCGAAGGCAAGGTAGTAGAAGCACTACCAAACGCGATGTTTCGTGTTCAGCTTGAGAACGAGCACATTGTTCTTGCAACGATTTCGGGCAAAATGAGGAAGAATTATATTCGTATTTTGCCGCAGGATCGCGTTGTGTTGGAGATGAGTCCTTACGATTTGAACCGTGGACGTATTACGTACCGTTATAAGTAAAGGTACAAGCAAAGGAAAACCATGAAGGTCAGCCCTAGCGTGAAGAGGATCTGCGAAAATTGCCGTGTGATCCGCCGTCACGGCCGCGTCATGGTGATCTGCATCAACCCACGTCATAAGCAGCGTCAGGGCTGAGTAGATTCCCAGCGCGGAATATAAAGGAATAAGGCGCTGAGTCGCAGCGAAAGCTGAACCCTGGGTGCGCAGGCCCAGGCCGTAAATTACGGAAGACTTGGTGCACGACCTGCGTAACAGTAAAGGAATTACAATGGCACGTCTTGCCGGAGTAGATATTCCCAATGAGAAGCGCATTGAGATTGCCCTCACCTACATTTTCGGTGTTGGCCGCACTCGCGCTAAGGAAACGCTTGCCGCGACCGGTATTAATCCGGATACCCGCGTCAAGGATCTTACGGATGAACAGCTGATCACTTTACGTGATTATCTCGAGGCTAATTACAAGATCGAGGGTGATTTGCGTCGTGAAATTGATGCAGACATCCGTCGTAAGATTCAGATCAACTGCTATCAAGGCCAGCGTCATCGCAAGGGTCTTCCTGTGCGTGGTCAGCGTACTAAGACTAATGCTCGTACCCGTAAGGGCCCGAAGCGTACTGTCGCCGGGAAGAAGAAGGCCACCCGATAGTAGTCGGTGGTCGGCTCTAGGCCACGGGATGATTTCCCATCGTCTAGACATACCAACTCATTCGTCATTAGGAAACGAGGGTCAATGGCAGCTGCAAAGCAAGCCTCGCGCAAGCCGCGTCGCCGGGACCGCAAGTCGGTACCGGTTGGGCAGGCGCATATTAAGTCAACATTCAATAACACGATTATTTCCATCACTGATCCATCCGGTGCAGTCCTTTCTTGGGCTTCCGGTGGTGATGTCGGCTTTAAGGGTTCCCGTAAGTCGACTCCTTACGCAGCTGGTATGGCAGCTGAAGCTGCAGCTCGTAAGGCAATGGAACATGGCCTGAAGAAGGTCGACGTGTTTGTTAAGGGTCCTGGTTCCGGTCGTGAAACCGCTATCCGTTCCCTTCAGTCCGCGGGTCTTGAAGTTGGTTCTATTACCGACGTCACCCCGCAAGCGCATAACGGCGTACGCCCACCAAAGCGTCGCCGCGTCTGAGCACTCTTACGAATCCATCCATCCAACCCGCTTATGGGCGGCGAGTGCACCACCGACCAGAAGCTGAAAGGATACCAAAGTGCTTATCGCACAGCGTCCGACACTTACCGAGGAATCACTGAATCCCCAGCGTTCTCGCTTTACTATTGAGCCGTTGGAGCCAGGTTTCGGCTACACGCTCGGCAATTCGCTGCGTCGTACCTTGTTGAGCTCTATTCCAGGTGCTGCCGTTACTTCGGTTCGCATCTCCGGTGCTCTACATGAGTTTACGACTCTGCCAGGTGTTGAAGAGGATGTTACTGAAATCCTGCTGAACATTAAGGGCATCGTGCTCACTAGCGAGTACGACGAGCCAGTAGTGATGTATCTACGCAAAAATGGCAAGGGTGAAGCTACTGCTGGAGATATTACTCCTCCAGCTGGTGTCACAATTGCTAATCCTGAGATGCATATTGCCACACTTGCAGAGGACGGTGAACTTGAGATTGAGTTCACTGTTGAGCGTGGCCGTGGTTATGTACCAGCTCAGATGAACAAGCAGGAGAACAGCGAAATCGGCCGCATTCCTGTGGATTCGATCTACTCACCAGTTTTGAAGGTGAGCTATAAGGTCGAAGCTACCCGCGTGGAACAGCGCACGGACTTCGATAAGCTCATCCTGGATGTGGAAACCAAGCCGTCTATTTCACCACGTGATGCAGTCGCATCTGCAGGTTCAACTCTTGTTGAGCTTTTCGGCCTTTGCCGTGAGCTTAACGTTGACGCCGAAGGTGTGGAAGTTGGACCAGCTCCATCACAAGATGAAGCTGATTCCCAATTGGCTATACCGATTGAGGATATGAATCTTACCCAGCGTAGCTACAATTGCTTGAAGCGTGAGGGTATTCATACAGTCGGAGAACTGGTTGTTCACACTGAGCAGGATTTGCTCGATATTCGTAATTTCGGCATGAAATCAATCGATGAAGTTAAGGAAAAGTTGCAGTCCATGGGATTGTCTTTGAAGGCTTCACCGCTTGGCTTTGACGCCAATAATCTCGAAGGTGGCACTTTCTTCTCGCCTGAAGACGAGTAAGATACAGCCATCGCCAAGCGTCACGGTTTTCGGATGTTCGGGTTGATGCCCACCTGAATTCCGTGGCAATAAGGAGTAATAATGCCTACACCGAAACAAGGCCCTCGTCTGGCTTCTAGCCCAGCGCATGAGCGCCTGATGCTGGCCAACATGGCTACCAGCCTTTTCCAGCACGGTCGTATTGTGACGACATTGCCAAAGGCAAAGCGTCTTCGTCCACTTGCTGAGCGTTTGGTTACATTCGCAAAGCGTGGCGATTTGCATTCACGTCGTCGCGTATTGCGTGTGATCCGCGACAAGTCCGTGGTTCATGTGCTATTTACGCAAATTGCTGAGCAGATGAAGCAGCGCGAAGGCGGCTACACCCGCATCGTTAAGATTGCTGCTCGCCGTGGCGACACCGCACCTCAGGCAATTATCGAGCTCGTTACTGAGCCGGTAAGCCCAAAGAAGGCTGTCGTTAAGGAAGCTGAAGCAGCGACTAAGGTTGCAGCTAAAGAAGAAGCTGCTGAGTGAATCAAATCAGATTTATGCATCGGTAAGGTGAGTATTTGAGTAGAGCTTTTCGAAAGTATCTGCTGTATTAATCTCACTGAAACGGGTCGGAGTTTTATCTTCGACCCGTTTTTGTATTTTGTACAAACTATTATGCTGCTATTTTCTGATCGTTCTTTGATAGATCGTTCTTTGCTAGTTCGTAGTTTGCATGTTTAAATATTATATTTTCAATATTGTGAATCAATTATTATTAAGTTATGCCGAATATTCTTGATTTAGTGAGCAGTGATTTTCAAACTTTCGCGCAGAGAAAGTTTAATGCCGTAGATGCTCTGGTATTTTGTGAACTTGCGTATATTTGTATGCCGGATTTTGTACCAAAATATGATGCTAATTCAAAAAATTTGTCTACTATACCAATTTCTGATTTGCTTCGCGCTGAGAATTTTCCATCAATGTTTGTTTTCGGTTCCGAAAAAATTGATGATTTTCGCAAAAAATTACTAATTGCTGTTGCTTCAAGCCCAAGATATAGGGGATTAAGAGTAGGCGAGGTACTTGAACGTTTTGATGATTCTAAAGTGGATGAAAATAGTGAACAGCAATTTGCTGGAGTTACCTTCGACCTTACTGATTGCTATGGTATTAATTCTTCTTTTGATTCTTCCTTTAATTCATCCTTTAATTCATCAAAAAGCGAAGTGAATCTTATCGAATCTGCTAGCGAATCTTCTAATGCATCCTCTAGTGAAAATCTTTTAAAAGATTCTCGTACTCTTGTAGTCGCATTTAGAGGAACCGATAATACTCTTGTTGGCTGGAAGGAAGATTTTAATATGGCTTTTCAGTGCCCAGTTCCGTCTCAGGAGTCTGCTGCAGAATACTTATCTTCTATTGCGAAACGTGCTTCACGCTACTCTTTGGCTAATAAAAATTTCCTGCAAAAATCTTTAACTAATTTCTTTACTCATCTTTTTAAAAAACGCTTGCACGCAAATTCGTGTGAAACAAAGCAGAATCAGCATAGCCGCTACTATAGCGACAATCCCAATCTACTTGTAGTAGGCCATTCAAAAGGCGGAAATATGGCAACTTACGCGACTATGAGATTAGATGCGGAAGATACTCAACTAGGAAATTTGGTTTCGAAAATATATTCTATGGATGGACCAGGTTTTGCATCTGATGTGGTTGATTCTAGTGTTTTCTCTCATGTAATAAACCGAGTCGAAAAAATAGTTCCACAATCCGCTTTTATAGGGCTACTTATGGATAATGGCACTCCATACAAAGTTACAGCAGCAGAATCTATTGGAGTTATTCAACATTTTGGTATGTGTTGGCAGGTTAAAAACGGAGATTTTGACTACTGCAATGCGCCTTCCGCTCGTTCTGTTGGAATCGCAAAAGCTGTAAATAGTTGGATGCAAGATTTGCCGTTTGATGAACGAAAACGCAGAATCGAGACAGTATACTGCGAATTAACGGGTCTTGGATACCCTACTTTTGATCAAATGGCAGCTCATTGGTCTGAACTGTTGCCGAAAATTTTGGGTATGGCTGCACATTTAGATGCAAAATCCTACGATCTGATTCGTCGAATTGTTAGTGCAGCTGCCGGCGTTGGTGGAAAATAGTATGCTTATTTTGTAACCGGTGAGGAATAAAAGTAGCATTATGTGTGATATTGCGGAAGGTTGTGTGATGCGACTTCGTTTTGACTTAGCTTATGATGGTGGCAAATTCTACGGTTGGGCTAAACAGCCTGCTTTGCGTACTGTGCAAGGAGAAGTAGAAGATGCGCTTCATAAGATTTTAAGAGTGCCGGTTTCAAGCGCTGAAGAACCTTTGCGCTTAACTGTTGCTGGGCGTACTGACACAGGAGTGCATGCTTCACACCAGGTTTGTCATATTGACGTTTCTGAAGACGTTTTGATTCGCTGTGTAGGCCACACAGGACTTGATTGCGTTTCGGCGCTAGAGTATAGGTTACGTCATGTTCTTCCGGAAGATATTTACATACATAGTGTGAGTGTTGCTCCAGAAGGATTTGATGCTAGATTTTCTGCTCTTGAACGTACATATGTGTACCGTTTAGCCGATGCACATTCAGTAGTTGATCCTCGTATGCGTAATTTTGTTTTTCATGTTGACAATGCTCTCGATATTGATGCTATGAACGATGCTGCAAGCCTGATTATTGGCTTGCATGATTTTGGTTCTTTTGCTCGTCCAAATCCTGGCGGTACTACTATACGAGATGTTAAAAGCGCAAGTTGGGTTCGTATAAAAGATGCGACTTGCAACGTGCTTAGTACAGGATGCGTTCCGCAAGTTGAGCATGGCCTACTTGAATTTACTATTGTTGCGGATGCTTTTGCTCATAATATGGTTCGTTCTCTTGTACAAGCTTGCGTACAGGTGGGTAGTGGGAAAAGAAGCGTTGAGTGGTTCTCCCAAAAAATACGTGTTCCTCTTCGTGAGGGGTCAACTGGTCCGATTGCGCCTCAAGGTTTAACTCTTGAGTATGTGGCATATCCGCCTGATAGTGAGCTAGGTGTGCGAGCTGAGAAGATTCGCGCTCGCCGTGATTCTGCCGAGTTGTAGCGTTTCAACGCGCCATAAATTTATATTCGCAGCATGGTTTACAATTGAAAAGTTGCGTTTGTGCACGCTTTTGTTGTGACAAATCGCAAGTGGATGAATGTCCGAGCGGTCTAAGGAGCACGCCTCGAAAGCGTGTGAGGGTAAAATCCTCCGCGAGTTCGAATCTCGCTTCATCCGCGAATTAACCAAGCCTAAAGCATGTAAATTGCTTTAGGCTTTTTTAATTCGCCGAGCTTGCTCAGGGTTGGAAGCACGGTGTGCTTCCAACGCAAGCGAGGTTTTTCTGCGTCTCGATTGACGCAGAAAGTGTTGACTAGTATGTTCAACGTAGTGTGTCAGGTTTGTGTTGCTGCATTTTGCGCTTGAAGCTTTTTTGTTGTTAGTGCAGAAAGCGTACTGCGCGAGTGTCCCAAAACAGGCAGAATGAGACACTAGTGCAGAAAGCGTACTGCGCGAGTAACGTATAAATTGCAGCGCGTTTGTGAGGTAGTTTCGTTACGGTTGTACAGTCAGTGCCGTTTTTACTCAGCGTTAAACGCACTGCCTTCCCACAGTGCGCTTAACGGTATTGCCCACAAATTATCCGCCCACTGCATAATTTTTTGCCCCAAATATACAACGTATCCACGCTTAAATTCAGGTTTTTGTGCAAGAGCTACAAGCCCCTTAAAATCGTTGCGATTCACCATGCTCGAGCTTTTCACTTCCACACCGATTAAGCTTCCGCGGAAACTTAACACAAGGTCAACTTCTTTAGGGCTGCTACCAGTTTCGCGCCAGTAGAAGCAGTCCGGATGCGTTTTAGACCATTGCACAGCAGGCATAATCTGATTCACAACAAAACTCTCTAGCAAATTCCCATACATAACGGGATTTTCCGAAGGATTATGCCCCTTGCTAATCATTGTTTGAACGCTTAAAGATGTATCAATCGGATGTATTTTTGCTCTAGCAAAAGTTTGTCGATTTGGCGCAGTTTTTATATTCGGTAGAGCGTTTATTAAGAATCTGCGTAAGAATACGCTAATGTAACGTTCAATTGTTCGCCTGTCTAAAGCAAGATCCTGACCTATTGAACTCGTGTTAAGAATTCCGCCGGGAAAGCACAGCAACTTATTGAGTATGCTAACGGCCATGCTTCTGTCTAATCGTTCTCCCGGAAGAATAGTATCTCCTAATACTGCAAGAATATCGCTTTCAACAAGATCTTCGCGTTCCCAAGTTTCGTAAGAATCGTATGATTGATGGTATTCTGGGAAGCCGCCAGCAGCCATCATTCTGTATATTTCTTCTCTGCTTATTTCTTTTTCATATTTAAGATTTGGATTACTTTCTATAAGACTATCCACTATATTTGTATTATTTTGATTAATTTCGCACTGTGTAAATGGGCTTATTGTAAAGTGTTGAGCGCGTCTAGCGAGAGGATCTTGGCCGTCTAGTCCATTGCGATTTATAAGTGCGCTGCCTGTTAAAACGTACTGCAGACTGTTTTCTGTTGAATTGTCTACTGTTTCTTTTATTGCAAGCGGCAAGTTTGATAGTCTTTGTGCTTCGTCAATAACAACTGGAGTACTGAGATTTTTTAACCAACCATACAAATCTGTTGAGGCGAGCGCAAACGTATTTTCATCCGCGAGACTTACGTAAGAGAAGCCTTTAGGCACAAGTTGACGCTTTGACATCATAGTTTTACCCACGGCTCTTGCGCCTTCGAGAATTACGACTTTTCGTTTTGCTTGAAGAATAGTGTCAGCAATTGGTCTAGGAAAATATGCGCTCATAAAGATAAGTATACATAAAAGTCGTGGTTTTTGTACATTCAATGTACAAAAAATTGTACATCCGATGTACAAAAAATACGTTTTTTGGGGGGGGGTGAGTCCACATTTGCGCGCGAAAGCAGGTCGTCGCGCAAACGCGCGCACTTTACCATGTTTTTGTGGACTTAGGGCGTATGTAGCGAGCGCGTTACTAGTGCAGAAAGCGTACTGCGCGAGTGTCCCAAAACAGGCAGAATGAGACACTAGTGCAGAAAGCGTACTGCGCGAGTAACGAATAAAGTGCAGAGCTAGGGCGGCAAGCGTGTAAGCAGTTTATGCTGTATACAGGCGCATGATATCAGAGAAACTACGTTTTTTGACTATATTTATCTTTACTAGCATATATATATCTATTTTGAATATAAAAGAGGCCTACTAGCTATTGCGTAGTAGGCCCTTCTTGGATTATCGCTTGTTATTGAGCAGTGTAGCTAATTTAGGCTTTTGGCTGCTCGCTTGTTGAAGGCGTTTCTGGATAGCCAGTAGCTTCAGTATTTGCAGTAGTTTCTGGATATCCAGTAGCTTCAGTAGCTGCCGGAGTATCAAAACCGCCTTCAGGTAAATCAGCGTAAGCTGTATTGCCTTCAGCTGCGTTGCCTTCAGAAGCGTCTGCTGCAGTTACGCCATTTCCAGCTGCGTCTACTTCAGCACCGCCTTCTGCTATGTCTGCTACACCTTCTGCGTTTGCAGTGTCTGCCGCACCTTCAGCGTTTGCCGCACCTTCCGCATCTGCAGTTCCGTCAGCTCCTGCAGCTGCTTTATTGGCAATAGTTCTCTTCCTGACCAGGCTGAGTCTTACCAGTGTAACAACGCATGTTGCTAAAAGCACCACTACCACTAGAACAGCAATAATAAACAACGCTGGGTTCTTTTTGAAAGTGTGCTCCACCATCAACAGTATGCCAGAAGTTTTTCCTGATGCGTTTTTAGCAGTTTCCTTATCGCCATCTTTACCATTTTTGTTGGAATCTTTTTTGTTTTTTCCAAGTGAGCATTGTGACGGCGGATCTTTTTTCGTTGTCGTAAAGGTTGGCACCTGTACAGCATTGTTGTTGAAGTAGATTGAGGTACCGTCTTTATAATCCGCATGAAGACCAACATAAGTAGAGCTAACGTCAATATCTATGGCCTTGTCTCTATTACTACCATCAAAGCTGTCGACCTGCTTAGCTATCAAACGTATTAATTCTGGTGTGCTAGTAAACGGCTTAATAGGCTTCTTTATATTGCCATTTTCAACACGAACTACTCCATCTACATAGCCAACACCTTCCGTATTTGTGTATGTAGTTGTTGGCTTAGTGGTGACTATAACTTGCGCATGTCCTTTTTTCTTTGTTGGAAGTTTCTTTGCAAAATCGTAGTTGTAGTAATCTAGTCCGCGAACATATCCTCCAGGTGTATCGCTAAAGAAATGTATATTAAACTCTTTTGGAATGTAATCACCATTTTCGGAATCTTTTTTCTTATCTTCGTCTGTTTTGTTATCTTGAGGATCAGGAGGATCAATATCACTCTCATCGTAAGATAACGAGCGACCTAAAAGAGTATCTGCAGTTACCATTATTTTGGAGTATTTCCTTACGGAAACAATGAAAGCAAGCCTCTTAAGATCTTTGACATTAAAGAGTTCATAGTCAAAGGATACTTTTGCGCTGTGAGCTGCGATATCTGTAACTTTCACGTTACTGATTTTTGCAGCGTCATTTTGTCCTAGCCAGTATTTGTATTTTACGTCTTTGTCTATGTCCATCATAGATGAGATAACATTTGGTTTTGGCTCTTGTTCGTCCCCTTCATCAGCATGCGCAAAAGCAGGGATCCCTATTACAATGCTTGCAGCGCATGCGAAGGTCAGAAGTGCTTTAGCAAAACGCTTCATAATAGCCTTCTTTCGTTCATGTATAAATAACGTTATGTATAAGTTCTGAGCAATACAATAAGGTTATTTTATTGTTAATACAGCTAATTAGGTTGATAGTTTCTATTTATTTGTCTGTTTAAATTTGCTATACAAGACTATTGATCATTTGAGTTTCTTTTGCTCTGTTTGAGCAGCTGATCATTTATACCGTCTTCAATGTTTTCCGTCATTTCATAGATGCTTTCATCAGTACTCTTTCTGTATAATGAATCACCTAGATGATGGAAAGTGTATGAAATCGTGTAAAGCTCGTTATCGCTGAGTGGTTGCGTTATTGAAGATTTTTCCACAGTTTGCATTTGAGCACTTGTGGCAGGATCTTTAGCTACGAAACTCTTCAAAGATTTATCGCTTGGTACGATTTGCTGCAGTTCATACGCCTTTTTCTGGGATTGAGTCGATCCAAGGAATACGGCGAATTTTTCTGCTAAGTCGCGATGTTTTGAATTTGCATTATAGCCAATAGCTTGAGAATAAACGTTTTGTTTCATTTGATACTCGACTGGTTCGCCAACATATTCTTCGGAGTCATTAATCATATCCGTGCGAACTTTAGGCAATGGTGCAGCAGCAAAGTTTTTACCTAAAATCTTTTTGACTTCTTTAGCGTCCCAAATTCCAGAGAAATATGCTGCAGCGCTTCCATCCTTTAAAGCATTAATACCGGTATCCTCTACGGCATTAATAAAGTTTGGCTGATTAGAAAGGACTCTAAGGAATTTAGTAATAGAAGTACAGTTCTCGTTAGAGCTTGAACCATTTGTATTATTCATTCCTGGGTTAGAATGAAGGAAAGTAATGCATGAATCAAAATAGAAGCTTGAAAGAAGGGTGTTATTCCTTAGATTGATAGCAACTTTCTGCTTTTCCAATATGGTGTTGAGAGATTTCACATCATCTTTTGAGAGCTTAGACTTGTCGTAGTACATAAACCAAGCATCACTTGTGTACGGCACGCCATAATACTTGTTAACCTCTAATACTGAGTTAAGTAATGGCAGAGGATTCTGTTTTTTGATCTGCTCTTCACTTTTTTCACTTAATTCGCCAAGAATTTTTGACTTAACCAAGTCACCTGTTCTATCACTTTGGAACAGAAAAACGTCGGCTGAGATTTTTGAAGAATTCTTATTACCTGAAGACGAATTTGGATCATTAAATTGCTTGATAGGTGTATTTTTAAACGAAACGCCTGGATTCTCTTGGCTGAAAGCAGCTTCCATAGTTTGAATCCATCCACCCTTTTTCAAGAGTTTTTCAGGTGCCTGAATGTTTAGACTTACTTTTTTACCAAAGTTCATGGAGCTTGAACCACATGAGGAGCAGCCTAACAACATGACAGTGGCTAAGCAAGCAGTTATTGCTTTTTTCATAGTCACCATTATTGCCTCCCAGTATATAGAGTTTTGACATGTATTTTGGTGATATGAGCGATCAATCTTGTTTTACTGCGCAACTGTTTTGCGCTGCACAATAGCATAACAACAAGGTTCATGCGTCTTTGAAAGTATATAGCTACATTAATACGTTCAAGAAGTTAATATGTTTCAAAAGTTTAGTTTTGTGTAGTCAACTTTTTAATTTCTTACTTCAAAACTAATTTTGCGTCTGTAGGATATCCGAGTTCGTAAGCGCGCAATAAGCGTGAAGTGATCAGTTTTATTACCGCGTCTTTGAAATCATTATTCGCTTGATTAGTAGAGTGTTCGTAGTTTGTTTCGCTATTATTTTTTGCGTCGTTTTTTTGATTATTTTCTTCAACAACTATTACTTGATTAAAAGCAGCGAGTTCTTCTCTTGCGCAATCCATATAGGCTATTGCCGCAATCGGCAAATCTTTTCCGCTTGCTATATCTTTTGCTATACCACTTTGTAAAGCTTGCTGCGGTATTTCGTAAACTTTTCCGCGTAAATCTGCGCCATTTCCAGCTGCGTGCATAAGAGCATTTGCGTTACTTGCAGCCATATCGCTATATTTTAGTGACATATTTTTATCTTTTTTAGCTGCCAATGTTTGAAGTATGAATGAGAGTTTGTCTTCTGCTACGGCAGCTTGCGCTAATGGATTATGTGTCCATCGTACATTCTCATTATTTTGCATTACTTCAAGTAGCTTATAGTATGCTTCACGCTCGTTTTCTATAATATTATTATCAGATATTTGGCCGCTTTCTTGAAGATACTGCCAATTGTCTTGAACGCTATAAGTTACTGCTTCAGACAATCTAGTTGGGCATTTCTTCGCAACTGTATCCCAATTTTCTGAAGTTTTTTTAAGAGTATTAGTATCTATTAAATTCTTATTATTTTCCGTGCTTTGTTTTCTTCTAGCATCATCTATTTTATTTTGTTCTTTTTGCGCTAGCCTATATGCTTTTGCGCAACCGTTTTCTTTAATAGTAGTGTGCCTGTTTTGATCTATTCGTACAGATTGCAAAGATTTCATTCCTCCGCAAGCTGTGCACATTGCCACAATAAGAGCGATTAGCATAAGTGCAGATGACATTTTTATAGTGTGCTTTGTCTTCATATTTTTAGCTCTAAAGAAAACAAGAAGTGTCTGCATAATAAACTAAAATAGTCAATCACTATGACCAATGTGGTGTTGCATTTTTAAACCACATGCCGTAGTGTGATTGTTCTAATAGCTAACGTATATTGTTTGTTCTCGTTGGTTTTATTTGGACAATATATTAATAATCATAATTATAAGTGAATTTAAATGGGGAGGATGTGCGCGATGGAACTGGATTTGGCGGGAATGCATCAGCTTGCGGCTCAGCAGGGGATTAATGCCGAAGAGCTTGACGAGGCGCTCGCCGAGGCCTTGCGTCTTGCGTATATGAAGACTTCTCATCCAGCTAAGCACGCTCGTGTTGAGTTGGATGAGCGTGCTGGTGCTTTTACGGTATGGGCACGTGATGAAATACCAGGAGAGCCTACTGAGGATAATCCTCATCCTGCGCCAACTTTAGGTGAGGAATATGATGACACTCCTCACGATTTTGGTCGTTTAGCTGCTGCTACAGCACGTCAAGTTATTAGTCAGATTTTCCGTAAGGCTGAAGATGATCGCGTATTTGGCGCGTTTTCTGGCCAAAAGGGGAAGCTGATTAACGGTATTGTGCAGCAGGATGCTAAAGATCCTTCTAATATTCATGTTGCTGTTGGTGACGTTGAGGCAATTTTGCCTAGAAGAGAGCAAGTTCCAGGTGAACGTTACCGTCATGGTGAGCGTATTCGCGTTTATGTCGTAAATGTTGCGCGTGGTCTTCGTGGCCCTGAAATCGTAGTTTCTAGATCTCATCCTGAACTTGTTCGTCGTCTTTTTGAGCGTGAAGTTCCTGAGTTGGTTTCTGGAGCAGTTTCGATTATGGCTATTGCTCGTGAGGCTGGTGCTCGTACAAAAATTGCAGTACGTGCAAATACTGAGGGTGTGAATCCTAAGGGTGCTTTGATTGGTCCTGGTGGTTCTCGTGTTCGTGCTGTTATGGAGAATTTAGGCCAAGAAAAAATAGATATTGTTGATTGGTCTGACGATCCAGCGAAGTTTGTTGCTGCTGCTCTTTCTCCAGCTACTGCAACGCAGGTGCATGTTGTGAGCCAAAAGAATCAGACTGCTATTGCTTTTATTCATGATTCTCAACTTTCGCTTGCTATTGGTAAGGAAGGTCAGAACGCTCGTTTGGCTGCTAAACTTACGGGCTGGAAGATTGGTATTGAATCAGCTGAAGAGCATACTAAGAAGGTTGCTGCGGCTCAAGCTGCGCAGGAACAGGCTGCTGATACATCTGCTTCTGCTGAATGATTTAGATTATTTTGCAGTTTCTTTAAGCTGATTGTTTTACTAAGCGTCGGAGTATGTTTTACTTCGACGCTTTTTGTTGCGATAGTCCAGAAATTAGTTAATATAAACGACACTCCCGGCAATCCTATGTTTCGAGTATGCTTGCAAGAGGATTCTAGCCGTCCGCAGCTTTTCTATGCCTGTTTACGGTTAGATAGAGACGAGGTACAACATCATGGTCGCACGATGAGATATCGCACGATGAGATATCGCGTAGTAATGCATAGACTCGCAATAATGTAACGTGGCTGCGTACTTAAGCGCTGCCACAAATAGAGGAGAACACTGAGTGGTAAAAAAGCGCGTGTACGAACTGGCCAAAGAATTTGGTGTAGACAGTAAAACCGTGTTGGAGCGTTTGAAGAGCATGGGCGAATTTGTAAAGTCCGCTTCTTCTACAGTTGAGGCTCCAGTAGTTCGTCGTTTGCAAACTGCGTTGGCAGCAGACGGCATGAAATCAGCAAAAGCAAATGATCAAAATTCTGCTAAACCAGCAGCTAAACCGGCAGCAAAGCCAACTGCTAAGCCAACTGCTAAACCGGTAGATGATAACTCTAAAGCAAAGCCACAGCCTACCGCAGTAGTAAACCATCCTGCGCAGCCTGCACAATCCACTCGTAACGCTTCTGCTAAGCCATCTGCTGAACGTGAGCATGATATTCCTAAACCAAGTGCTGGCGCTCGCCCTCGTCCACAGCATCCTGGCAATGCTGGTGTTCATACACCAAATTCATCTCGTGATTCTAAGCGTTCTGATCGTTCGGAACGTTCTGAGCGTCGTTCTGATCGTTCTCAGCAGATGCCGCCACGCCCTCGTCCTCATCAAGGAGCGCAGGGTGCCGCTGGTACGCCACGACCAGGTAATAATCCGTTTAGTCGCAAGCAGGGTATGCGAGCACCTACTCCTGGTGATATTCCTCGCCCTCATCCAATGTCACGCCCGGGCAGCGCAGAAGCTGGTCGTGGTGGACGTTCAGGCGCTCAGGGTGCTGCAGCTGGTGCAGGAAACTCTGGTAATGGAAACGCACGCGGCGGACGCGGTCGCGGTGGTCGTTCTGGAGCAGCAAAAGGCGGTCAGTGGAGCGGTTCGCATCGTTCAAATGCTGGAAGTTCCAATTCTCGTCAGTCAGCTGAATCTCGTTTTGTTGGAGCACAAGGCGCTAGCTTCCAGGCTGCGGCTGCAGGTGCGCCAAATGGTGGCCCATCGCGCGGCGGTGGTCGCGGTCGCGCAGGAGCAGCAGGCGCATTCGGACGTCAGGGAGGCAAGTCTTCTAAGGCTCGTAAGAATCGTTTAGCAAAGCGTCGTGAATACGAAGAGCTTAAAGCACCAGTTATTGGTGGCGTGCGTATTCCTTCCGGAAACGGTGCTACGATTCGCTTGCGTCAGGGCGCAACTCTTTCTGATTTGGCAGAAAAGATTGATGTGAATCCAGCAGCTTTGGTAACTGTTCTCTTCCACTTGGGTGAGATGGCAACTGCTACACAATCTTTGGATGAGTCTACATTCCAGATTTTGGGTGAAGAAATCGGATGGAATATCAGTATTGTTTCTGCAGAGGAAGAGGATAAGGCTCTTTTGCAGCAGTTCGATATTGATTTGGACGAAGAAGAGTTGCAAGAAGATGACGATTTGCAGCCTCGTCCGCCTGTTGTTACCGTTATGGGTCACGTTGATCACGGTAAAACTCGCTTGCTTGACACTATCCGTAAGTCGAATGTTATTGATCGCGAAGCCGGCGGTATTACGCAGCGAATTGGTGCTTACCAGGTGACTGTAAATCTTGAAGGAAAGCCTCGTAAGATTACATTCCTCGATACCCCAGGTCACGAAGCGTTTACTGCTATGCGTGCTCGCGGTGCTGAGCTTACGGACGTTGCAATTCTTGTTGTTGCAGCAGACGACGGCGTTATGCCTCAGACTGTTGAAGCGATTAACCACGCTCAAGCGGCTCACGTGCCAATTGTTGTGGCTGTAAACAAGATTGATGTTGAAGGTGCTAATCCTGAAAAGGTGCGCGGTCAGCTTACTGAATACGGTTTGGTTGCTGAAGAATACGGTGGCGACACCATGTTTGTGGATATTTCCGCAAAGCAGGGTACGAACGTTAATAAGCTTCTTGAAGCTGTGCTGTTGACCGCTGACGCTGAGCTTGATCCTAAAGCAAATCCAAATATGGACGCTCGTGGTGCAACTATCGAAGCTCGACTCGATAAGGGTCGTGGTGCTGTTGCTACTGTGCTTGTGCAGCAAGGCACTCTTCACGTTGGTGATTCTATTGTTGCCGGCACTTCTTATGGTCGTGTGCGTGCAATGCTCGACGAAAATGGTAAGCATTTGCAGAATGCAGCTCCTTCAACGCCTGTTCAGGTGCTTGGTTTGACTTCAGTTCCAACCGCTGGCGACTTGTTCTTGGTGACTTCTGACGACCGTTCTGCTCGTCAGATTGCAGAGAAGCGTGCAGCTACCGAACGTGCAGCTCAGCTTGCTAAGCGTCGCAAGGTTGTGTCTCTTGAAAGCCTTAAGGAACAGTTCGCTAAGTCTGAAGTTGATATGCTGAACATCGTTATTAAGGGTGATTCTTCTGGTTCTGTGGAAGCTTTGGAAGATTCCTTGATGAAGATTGAGGTTTCTGAAGAAGTTGGAATCCAGGTTATTCACCGTGGTGTTGGTGCAATTACTCAGAATGATGTGAACTTGGCAACTGTCGATAAGGCTGTGATTATTGGCTTCAACGTGCGTCCAAACCGTCAGGTTGCTGATTTGGCTGAACGCGAAGGCGTGGAAGTTAAGTACTACTCGGTTATTTACAAGGCAATCGAAGATATTGAAGCTGCTTTGAAGGGTATGCTTAAGCCAGAATTTGAAGAGGTTGTCACCTCTCATTCTGAGATTCGCGAAATCTTCCGCTCGTCCAAGTTTGGCAATATTGCCGGCGTTATGGTTCAAGATGGTGAAGTCAAGCGCGGTACAAAGTGCCGTATCTTGCGCAACGGTGTTGCTACTGTAAACGATTTGGAAATTTCCAGCTTGCGTCGTTTCAAGGATGATGTGCAGTCCGTTAGCGAAGGTTATGAGGCTGGTATTAATCTCGGCAGCTTCAATGACATTGAGCTTGGCGATATAATCGAAACCTTTGAAATGAAGCAGATTGAGCGTAAGTAATTATGGCAGGAACAAATCCTAGGGCTGCGAAAATAGCGGCGTTAATCCAACGTGTTATTGCGTCTAATATGGAATCGCATTTGCACGATAAGCGTCTTTCTAGCGTAACTATTACGGAAGTGCGTGTTACGAACGATTTGCAGATTGCAAAAGTTTATTGGACGCAACTTGGTCACGAAGGAAAAGAGCAGGGTGAGCGTCAGCGTGCAGCCCAGGCTTTGCAGCAGGCTCACGGCAGATTGCGCTCGCTTGTTGGTGCTAAAGCTGGCTTGCGTTTGACGCCGCAATTGCAGTTCGTGTATGACGAAGTTCCTAGCGAAGCGCACGAAATTGAGGATATTCTTGTAGCTGCTCGAAAACGAGATGAAGAATTAGCTAAGGCGCGCGAAAACGCTCAGTATGCTGGAGATGTCGATCCGTATAAGAAGCCTCGCGAAGTTGAAGAAACTGATGACGATTTCGAAGACGATGACTTCGAAGACGATGACTTCGAAGACGATGACTTCGAAGACGACGATTTTGATGACTCAACTGAATCTGAAGCAGATAATTAAATCTCGAATAACAGATAATTAACTTATGTGTATACCAGATTCAGGGCTACTACTTGTAGATAAGCCGCAAGGTGTAACAAGTCACGATGTAGTAGCGTGTGCTCGCCATCTTTTGCATACAAAACGAGTTGGGCATGCTGGAACTTTAGATCCTATGGCAACTGGTTTGTTGATTATTGGTTTTGGCTACGCTACTAGGCTCATGAATTACATGCTAGGTCACGATAAAACCTATGAAGCTGTAATTCGCCTAGGAGAGGCTACTACTACAGACGATGCAGAAGGCGAAGTATTGTCTGAAAGCGTAATTGGGTTAGGGCCGGGAGTGAAAATCAACTCGAAAGATAAGTTACTTTCTGAAATATTCGAGACTGATTTTTCTGAAAATAATTTGCAAAATTCTAATACTAAAACCGAACTGTTAAATAAAACTTTTCAACGAATTAAGCGAGTTATTAAAGAAAACTTAACTGGCAAAATTATGCAAGCGCCAACCGCATTTTCTGCAATTAAAATTAACGGTCAGCGCGCCTACGATTTAGCTCGTGAAGGCAAAACTGTAGAACTTGAGTCTAGAGAAATAAACGTATACAGTTTCGATATTTCTAATCCGCTTATTTCTACAGGAGTAAGCGGAAGAAAAGTACTAGACGTTACAGCAACAGTTTCTTGCAGCAGTGGAACGTATATTCGCGCTCTAGCACGCGATTTAGGTCGTTTGCTAGGCGTTGGAGGGCATCTAGTAAAACTTCGACGCACAAGTATTGGAGATTTTTCTGTAAAAAGTACGCAAGTTTTGTGTCTTAACTCAGAAACACGTGAATTTACTGATAGAAATGGTATTGTACAAAAGCGTTCGAAAGCTGTTCCGCCTTCAAATTTTGATACTAAAAAAGATTTACCAAAGTCTTTGCTAACAATGATGCAAGCAGCTGAGCACACTCTTCCAACTTTTTTGGTTGATAAAAATCAGGCTCAAGATTTGCGTTTTGGACGTTGGATTTGCCTAAATTCTACTGATTCGTTTAATAATTTAGATTCTTATCCTGCAATTGCATACTCTTATGATGAATTAACATGCGAATATGATGTTGTAAGCGTGGTAGAACAGGTAAAAAATAAAAATTGTGAGCAAATCAAACCTATTGTGGTATTTCCGGCAGGCGAGAAGCCTGGTAAAATAAAGAAGTCTAGTATTTTGCAGTAATAATCTCGCACACGCGGATAGTAAGGATATGATGAAGGTCATCGACATTCGACCAGATGCCAACGGCATGATTAATTGGCCAACACTAAGCGCTGAGCGCAAAGCAGTCGTTACCATAGGCGTATTTGACGGTATGCATCTTGGACATCGTGAAGTGATTCGTCGCACGGTAGACCTTGCGCATCGTCATGGCGCATTTTCTGTGGTTATTATGTTTGATCCACGTCCAAGCATAGTTCATGAGAATCCAGACACTTATGATGATTTTGGTGAGCAGGATCCGGAAGTTCCGTACGATCCAGAAGCATTAACAAGCGTAAGGCAACGTTTACGAGTACTTTCTGAGCTGGAAGTTGATCACGTTATTGTAGTGCGATACAGTTTGGCTTTTGCAGCGAAATCTTACCGCTTCTTCTTAGGACAGTTGGTAGGAAAGCTTGGTATGCGAGCGCTTGTTTTGGGAAGCGATGCTGCTTTAGGTGCTCGTAGATCTGGTGATATTAACGCTATTAAAGAGCTTTCTCAGGCTACAGGCGTATTTGAGCTTGTAGTTGTTGACGATTGTGGTCCAGGTGAGGTTCGTATACCAGACCCAATAGTTCCAACAGCTCCTGAAGAAAATGGTGAACCGCAAGATCCTTCAGACGGTATGAATAAGGCTGAATATCGCGCTTGGAGTAAGAGTATTCCTAATCGCAAAGTGCGCGCTTGGAGTTCAAGCAATGTGCGCTGGATGCTTGCTACTGGTCGAGTACAAGCAGCAAGTGAAATTTTGGATCAGCCTCATCGCGTAGAAGGAACGGTTGTTCACGGTGCAGAGCGTGGTCGTGCTATTGGTTTCCCAACCGTAAATCTTGGCGGCCGTATAGACGGTTATGTGCCTGTAGAAGGCGTGTATGCTGGCTGGGTTGTTGACCTCGACGCTGACGACAAGCAGGCTGATTCTGGTATGGCTCACGCAAGTCTTATTCCTAGCGTTGGAATGCTTCGTAGAGATGAGTTGCATTTAGGAATTCACTCTCCATGGCGTTGGCCTGCTGCAATATCTATTGGTAATAAGCCAACTTTTGCAAAAGACGGAGAGAATCCTGAGGAACGCACAGTAGAAGCGTATGCTTTGTGCGATGAGTGGAAAGATTTGTACGGACATCGCGTTTGCATTGAGTTTTCAAGGTTCTTGCGCCCTCAGCAAGCTTTCGAATCTGTTGATGATTTAAAGAATATGCTTGCTCACAATGTTGAAGAAGTGCGCGCTATTACAGACGCTAATCCACGCTAGTATTCTAGTATTAAGTTTTGTATTTGAGAGTGGAAACATTCTCAAATACAAAACGATACAAAACGATACAAAACAAACTTCACTATAGTTTATAGCTTATTAGTGGCGGAAAGAGCGGAAGAAAGCCTGCGTTTCTGGATCATCAGACTCATCCATAACAGCCTGAGGAGTACCATTTTCGGCCACAATACCGTTCCTAAGAAGAACAATTCTATCTGCAGCAGTATGCGCAAAATGCATTTCGTGAGTTGCCATAAGAATCGTAGTGCCTTGAGATTTAAGTTCAGACACTAAATCCAAAACTTCTCCGACAAGCATAGGGTCTAAAGCTGAAGTAATTTCATCGAGCAAAAGAAGCTGAGGGCTTGTCATAAGTGCGCGAGCAATAGCCACACGCTGCTGCTGTCCGCCAGAAAGCTGATCTGGGTAAGCCTTAGCTTTATTGTTTAATTTTATGCGCTCCAACAATTCCATTGCGCGAGCTTCAGCTTTATCCTTACTCCAATTGTGTACTTTTCTAGCAGCCAACGTAACGTTATCAATCACGTTCATATGCGTGAATAAATTAAACTGCTGAAAAACTACGCCAATGCGTGAACGAATTTTATCTTGGTTTACGCGAGGATCAGTAATATCAGTATCTGCAAGCCAAACTTGCCCATCATCAACGCGTTCCAACAGGTTTATGCACTTCATAAGAGTTGATTTTCCAGAACCAGAAGGTCCAAGCAAAGCAACAACTTCGTGAGGTTCTACGTTGAAGGATATACCTTTAAGAACTTGAGTTCCGTTATAAGATTTACGAATATTATCTAAACGTAGTACAGGCGTATTTTTTTCTTCAGAAGAAGTACTCATATTCAACTCCACGTTTGCGGTTGCGCTTTTTTCATTACTTGCGTTTTGTGAGGGAATCATACTGTTCCTCCGTTTAATTCGCGTTTACGCAAGCGAGCAGTGTACCAATCGTTCAAAATAATAAAAGGTATGCTTAAAGCTATAAAAACAACACTAGCTACAATATAAGGCGTGAAATTGTATGTGCTAGCTACAGAAATTTGTGCAGCTCGTACAGCATCAACTGCACCCAAAACTGATATAAGACCAGCGTCCTTTTGCATAGAAATAAAATCATTCATTAAAGCTGGCGCAACTTTTCTTAATCCCAAAGGGATCACAACAAGCCTTACCGTTTGGCCAGCAGTTAATCCAAGAGATCTTGCTGAAGCTCTCATAGAAGGATGAACATCTTCAAAACCGGCTCTAAGAACTTCTCCAACGTAAGCTGAGTAGCTCATAACAATAGCAATAGTGCCTAAAAGTACCGGAGAAATGCGACCGAAAATTTCCAAACCAGGTATACCAAAGCCAATAATATACAGCACAACCAGCATAGGAATGCCGCGCATAACAGTAGTATAAATCTGAGCTAATGCTCTAAGCGGAAACAGCATAGGAGATATGCTTGTGCGCACAATAGCAATCAAAGTGCCAAAAATAGCAACTCCAACAACAGCAAAGCAAAGTACTTGTAAATTCAGCATCAAACCTTGCAATACTTGTGGCAGAGATAGCATAAAGTACTTGCCAGAAAAGAAGGTTTCGCGCACTCGAGGCCAGCCTGGAGACATTGCCAAAGCTACTATTACAATGCCTATAAGAATAACAGTGCTGAGAATACTTATTCCCACAGAACGCAGGTTTTGCTGTCTTCTTATAAGTCGACGACTCTGTTCTACTTCACTTACGGTATTTGTAGTGCAGATTTGCGCAGACGTTGTTTTATTCGTGCGGGTTTCAGCAGTATTGCCTGTAAGTACTGTCATGGGCGGTAGTCTTAAGCCTTTCGACGCGATGAACATTCCCTAGCTATTGTACTCGAGCATCCAAGTACTTCAAACGCTCGAGTCGTTTAATTAACATAAATGTGCTTTATTTAAATTATTTAAGCGGTAAATAAAAGTGATTCCACACCTAAATTTACCGCTTAAAATCGAAACTTTTGCACTTACGCAATATTAATTAGCGTAAATTTTGTTTTACTTCAACTCTCGAACTTTAGTTGTAAACTCAGAAAGCCACTTATCTTGCAACTTCTTAAGAGTACCGTCTTTCTTGAGTTCGTTTAGAGCTTTAGTAACATCTTTAGTAAGTTTTGAATTCTTAGGAAGCACAATTCCCATGCCTTCCTTATCTTCAGAACCTGCTATTTGACCAACTACAGTACTGTTTTTTACTTCGTCAGTTTGTACCATTACAAACGCAGAAGGAGTATCTATAACAAGAGCATCAATTTGACCTGAGTTTAAAGCTTGAGCAAGAGCATCATTGTCATTAAAGGTTTGAATATCTCCCTTAATTTTCTTAGCTTCATCGTAGCTTGTAGTTCCAACCATTGCGCCAACAGCAGCAGGCTTCAAATCTGCCAACGACTTAGCTGAAGCAAACTTTCCGTCTTTTTTAACAACAATAGCTTGAGTCGCGTTGTAGTAGCTTGGGGAGAAGTCTACAGCTTTTTTGCGTTCTTCAGTGATTGAGAACTGCTGAATATTGAAATCAAAGTCTTTTGGACCAGGAGTTACAGCAGAGTCGAAAGTGGTACGTACCCACTTAACACGGTTTTTATCGTATCCGAGTTTTTTAGCAACAGCATATGCGACTGCTGACTCGAAACCTTCACCATTTTCAGGCTTATTATCGTGAATCCAAGGCTCGTAAGCAGGCTGAGCAGTGCCAATAGTTAGAACATTTGCGTCTACGGTTTTTTGACCAGCAGGTTTACTTTCACCGCATGCTGCAGTGCCTACTAAAGTTGCTACGCTTAAAATAGCTGTAGCAAACTTTATGGCATTCTTAATCAGCTTTTTACGATTGCGAATAGTCATACTCTCTCCTTTATATCATGCGTATTGGCTGATAATCGCAATATTTTTATTAAAATTTTATACCTTGTGCAGCAGGTACCTGTGGCATGTACGTGCGTTGGTACTTGCAGCAAGCTGCGAAAAACAAGTCTATATGAAGATAGCGGCATAGAAAGCCGAGTCGTTATGTTAGTTACTTATAGCTTGTTATAGAACCGCAGTAAATAAGCGTACTAAGCAAATACGCTACACAAATATTTATGCCAAATTAAAACCAGAAAAAGTAAAACCAGGGCTTACTACGCAAGATACAAGCGTATCTCCATCTCCCGGTATTGTGCGCTGCCACACGTTAGCTGGAACTATAGCGTGGCCGCATGGTGTTTGTAAAATTGAACTGCTGTCTGAAATTCCTGCTCCTAACAGTATTTTCGTACACTTTTCCTCTTCACACGGCTTTTCCCCACATCCGCCAAGTTCAAGAATAAGATTAGATGGGCCATGCCAAAGCCACAGTTCATCTGCATCAACCTTGTGCCAGGCGCTAGAGTCGCCTTTTGGAAGCAAAAAGTATATGAGGGAGGCGAGTGGTCTAGGTTCGCTAGCTGAACAGTTTTCTGAAGAGTGATTTGCGTTTAAGCTTAACAAGTTTTTACTTTCGCAATCAGCCTCGATTTTAGATTTTTGGCTGTAAAGCTCAGTAGCTTGCCAATCTCTTCTGTACCATCCTCCTTCAGGATGTGCTTCGAGATTAAGCTTTTTAACTACGTTAGAAGCCCAACTGCTCATGTCTTCTAATTTGACGCTCATAAAACCTCCATGCGCGTATTTGATTTAGTTAATCTACTTGTATTTTGAGCTTAAAAAGCGTTTTTGTTGTACGCAAGACGACCTGAAATAACAGTAGCTCTAGCAGTACCAGCGCCGTGACGGACGAAAGTGTGAAGAGTTTCCTCAATACCCTGCGGAGAAGATGCATCAGTAGGAATATCAAAGAAAGCTAAATCTGCAGTGGCACCTGCGTTAATTTGTCCGATTCGCTGCGGCCCTACGTGCAAGCCCATAACGCTAGCGCCACCAAGAGTTAGCATTCGAATAATACGATGTGTTAAATCATCCTTACGATAGCCTTGAGCTGTAGCTAAATCATAAACTTTTGCAGCATCGTCAAGAACATCAAGAGAAGGCGAGCTTGAAAGTGAATCAGTGCCAATAGCAAGAAGATTACCTTCTTCCATGTATTCTCGTATTGGTGCGTCGCGTTCGGTAACAGTAATTCTGTTAGAACGAGGGCACAAAGCTACTCCAACACCACGCTGACGTAAAATTCGTCTATCTTCTCCATCTGCCCAAACGCCGTGCGCAATATGAACATCCGGTCCCAAAGAGCCAAGCTGATCCAAAAACTGAATAGCTGAAGCGGTCATGCCATGAGATTTCAAATCGTTATAACTAGACCACATGCTGGCATTCCAATCGGGTGCGGAATACGTGCTGAGAGTATCAGCATGATTTCCAGCTTCCATAGGAGTTTCAGCCAAATGAATATGAAGACGCATATTCAACTGTCGAGCAATATCTGGCAAATCAACAAAAGGAGCAGTTTCCAAACTGTAAGGAGCGTGAGGGCTTATTCCTATACTAGGAACTTTACCGTCTTTCATCATTTGGCTTAAACGGCTCAGAAGTTCCGAGTATCCGGCTTCCTTCCAATCAACGTTCTTCCAACCCATAACCTCCCAGTACGATATGCCGTGAAGTCCCTGAGAAGCTAAAGCGCCAACAGCTTCCAAATCAGTTACAATATCCGCAGCAGCAGTAGTTCCAGACTCAACCATCATTCGTGCGCCACGTTCTGCGGAAGTTTTCCAAATTTGTTCGCAAGGATTCTGCTTTTGCTGGTTCTGCAAATCTTCATACACAACATTGAAACCCTCTTCCCAGCCGCGGAAATTACTGTAAGTTCCGAGACCAACTTCAGTCATATTTGTGTATTGAAGATGAGTATGAGCGTTAATAAGACCAGGAGTCATAACGCCATGCCAATGTTTCTCGTTTGCTTGCATTTTATGGAGTTCTTCTTCAGACATTTCATCTCGAAGAGAATCCAAAACCCAACGTCTTGTGCCAACGTGAACAACTCGACCATCAGCTACAGCAACAGCGCCTTCTGGAATAATAGGACCAGTTACAGGTATTACCATTGAAGCACTATATAAAGTAACATTATTGAGCGGAGTTGGGTGCGCAAGCGCACGTATAGGATCTTGAAGCATAACCTGAAGGTTCCTCACTATTTTTGGTTTATTTTTTGGTTTATTTCTGGTTTATTTAGCTAAAATATCGTGTTTTTATAAATTTCGTTCATACAAACTGAATTTATATAAAATTCTACTTACCTTTTGTAATAAACATGTTTCATGATGCTTCTTCAGCAAAACGAGTAAGATCCCAGTGGTAACCGTTATCTTCTACAGCGCTACTACTGCTGTAGTTTCGGCTTTCAAGTGCGATTTTTGCTATCTGCTTATCTGAAGATTCAGGAAGACAATATATGTTTGCAGGTAGAGAAGAATTTAATCTCGAATCTAAAGAATCTAAAGAATCTAAATTAGCATGTTTAATAAGATACTCGAGTGCGCTTATTTGTACAGCAAAACTAAAATCCATAATCTCAATAGGATTTCCGCCGCCGCTAGTGTAATTAGTGCCGTTTCCTTCACTAATAAGTTTTATAGATTTTCCGTTTGGAAGATTTATTTCGCGAATATCAGATCCTGGAATAGGTTTAAAACCAGGAACGTCATCCAATGCTATTTCGTTAGCAATTCCGCCAATAACAGCAACAATAGTCTTTTCTTTCATAGCACAAAGATGTTGCAAAGTAATTGTGTGTCTCACTCCAGTAGCAGAAATAACAATATCGCTTTTTTCAAGAGCTTTTTCAATATCGAGTGCCTCAAAACCGTCAAATACTGCTCGTAAAGCTGCTATTGGGTTAGTGTCGCAAACAATAACTTTTGCTCCAAGCGCGCGCACTCGTAAAGCAAATCCACGACCTACCGGACCGTATCCTACTACAGTTACGCAGGATTTATTAAAAATTTCAGATCCAATAATATTTTGCAAAGTTGTTACGCAAGTTTCGCCGGTTCCGTGACGGTTATCGAAACCGGTTTTCATAATACTATCGTTCACTGCAACAACAGGGTACGTAAGTTTTCCAGCTTCTTGCATCGCTTCAAAAGCGCGAACTCCGCTTGTAGTTTCTTCAGCAACACCAATAAGATTTTTCGCTATTTCTGGGCGTTCTAGTGAAGCTAAGCGAGCAAAGCTTGCTCCGTCGTCGATAATAATTTGCGGCTTAATCGTGTCAAGTAAGTTTAAAGCGCCTTGGTGAGTTTCTTCAGCATTCCAATTAACATTTGCTTCAACCACAATTCCTTCATTAACAAGCTGATCTGCTACTCGCTGATCAGTTTCTTCAGGCGCGCAAAACACTCCAACCTCGGCTCCAGCTGATTTAAGCTCTCGTAAAAGAACCGCTGTTTTTGGTTCTAAAACTAAGCAAACTGCTATGCGAAGCCCCTGCAAGTTAAGCTTTTTACTGTTTGTAAGATTTTTAAGAAGAGTGCGAGTAACAGGCATATGAGACTGAGCGTAATCTATAGCATCTTTTCCGGAAAGTTTTGTGGCATCTTCTAGAGTATTTCGTAACGTTTCGTGTGAAGTAGTGCCGTCGAAATCTGCTTCTGAAGCAGAATTAACTGGAATCATTCCCCAATTTTGTGCAGATGTTACGAAGCTGTTTTCGTAAGTTTTTTCCGAAAAATCGTTCAAATATATGCGAGATCCAGCTAAAGAACGGTTCGTATGGTGTGAAACAGTTGCAGCCCATTGAGCAAAGCTATTACGGCTATGAGAGTTTTCTGTATTTTTAGCACCTAAATTATCAACGCTCATTTTTACCCTTATGCGATATTTCCAATATTTTGTACATGCTTTTTAGGCTTTTGTACATTTTTATTTTCACTTTTTTGGAGATTAAACTTTAGCTGAAATTTGTATAATTTCTATACTATTTTCACAATTTATCATTCAGGAGCATAAATTATAATCCTAATTCACGCAACGCGTCTTTTATGTTTGCAACTTCCACAATTTGCAAACCTGGAATATGCAGTTTCTTTCTTGAACTGCAAACTACTGCGCGACGATATCCTATACGCGCAGCCTCGCGTAATCTAGGTTCAAGACGAGGAACAGGGCGAACTTGTCCGGTAAGACTTATCTCACCAATAGCGCAAGTAGAGGAAGTAATACTGCGACCGGTTGCAGCGCTAGCAAGAGACGCAACAATTGCGATATCGCAAGCAGGTTCCTTAGCTACAGCTCCTGCAATAGTAGATACGTAAATATCTTTCGAAAGCAAATTAACATTCCCGTGACGATACAAGACTGCGGTAAGCATAGCAATCCTATTTGCATCCGCTCCAGAAACAGCTCTTCTAGGGGAAGGAAGTGCAGAATTAGTAACCAACGCTTGAATTTCTATAGGAAGACTGCGGTGACCTTCTAAAGTAAAAGTCACGCAAGTACCATCATTTTGCTGATTTTCGTTAGAAGAAAGAAAAAGTCCAGAAGGATCTGGTACTTCCTCTATGCCGTCGCCGCTCATATCAAAGCAGCCAACTTCATCAGTAGGGCCAAAACGATTCTTAACAGCGCGAAGTAAGCGCAAAGCAGTTTGAGAATCACCCTCAAATTGGCATACTGCATCTACTAAATGTTCTAAAGTCCTAGGGCCTGCAATAGAACCATCTTTAGTAACGTGTCCAACTAGCAGAACAGGAATATCGTAAGATTTTGCAACGTCTATAAGTGCGCTCGCAACTTCGCGAACTTGAGTAGAACCGCCGGTTATGCCATCAACATCGTTAGACACAATTGTTTGTGCGGAATCAACGATAGTAAGAATAGGCTGATACTGCTCGATTAAAGCTAAAACTGTGTCAAGATCAGTAGTGGATGCAAGAAGTAAATTATCGCTTACTGCGTTAATTCTTGACGCGCGTAATTTAACTTGTGCTGCTGATTCTTCTCCGGAAATATACAGAACGGGAGCAGGATATTGTGCTTTTGTTTGTGAATTTGTTTCTGAATTTGCTTCTGAAAGTTTTTGCGTTAAGTTTTCTTGTGCTCTAGCAATATTTCCTGCAGTTTCAAGCAGTAAAGTTGATTTTCCTATACCAGGCTCTCCGGCAATAAGAGTTACGGAACCTGGTACAAGGCCGCCTCCCAAAACTCTATCAAATTCAGAAAATCCGGTAGGAATACGCATACTATCATCCGCTTGAATAGCGCTCATTGGCTGGGCTTGTACGTCAAGTTGCGAAGTACCGCGTATAAAAGAGTTTTCTGAAAACGTAACATTTTTATTATCTGAATTATTTTGAGAATTTACGTTGGTATAAGCGCTAGTTTTAGTGAGAGCAGAGTTGTGTGAAACATTGCGTGGAACATTGTGCGCAACGTTACGCGCAGCAGTTTTTCCGGAACGAGTTGATTTAGATACTCCAGATAGACGAATCTCGCGAAACTCGTTAACAGTTCCCCATTCGCCGCATTCTGGGCAGCGGCCATACCATTTTGCTCCACTCCAACCACATTCGGAGCACAAGTAAGTTACGGGAGATTTTGCAGCCATGATTAGACGCTATCTTTCTTCTGCGACAAACGCAAGAATTGCTATTAAAAATCGTATTTCGCAAAATCAACGCGGCTTATGAGTAGAGTCACTGTTATGTGAGAGAATAACAGTATGTCGAATATGAGTACGCAAGATGCGAATGCAGCTTCTCATCGCAATCTTCTAGTAGTAATTACCTCAGCAGGTATCATAGTATTGCTGGCTCTTATTTCAGCATTCGTGTGGCCGGGTTGGGCTTTTAATCACGAAGTGGTTCCAGCTAAAAGTCATATATCGTCTCCAAAGACGCCGTCAATTCCAGCTAAGGCTTTACCAGCAAACGCAACTGTTTTGCTGAAATCTATGCCAGATAGTGTGCTTGATTTTGCGAGAGTTTCCGCGGTACCAAGTGCTAATTGGAGCGATGCAACCCCGTTGGAAGAATATACTCTTAAATACGATACTGGCGAAGCTGATGGAGAGGTTACTTTAACCGTTGCGCAATGGTCAACCCGCGATTCTGCGAACAAGCAGTATGAATCTGCATATGACTCGCTTAAAGGTGACGATATTGTTAGTGGCAAAATTATGATTGCCGATAAGGCTGTTGGCAACTATGTTGTTCGCTCAGACGAAGGTGACAAAAGACGTGCTAAAGCCTTGTGGCAGAACGATACCGCTGTTTTTGAGGTGAGTGGATCTAGACAATCAGTAGAACGCTTCTACCGCACTTTCCCTATGTGATTTACGTGGAGATTATGTGCAAATAGTGCTATCTGATATGAAAATAGTGTATTGCGTTCAGCAAAGTCGTTAAAACGGTGTACCATTAGGCAAGTTGCACACTTTTACATATGAATGGAGGCTTCAGATGGGTTCTGTCATCAAGAAGCGCCGCAAGCGGATGAGCAAGAAGAAGCACCGCAAACTGCTGCGTAAGACTCGTCACCAGCGCAAGTAATTATGCTTATGCGTTGATGCGTGTCTGAACGTTTAGGCACGTAAGACTTTTTAAAAGCGTCGGAGGTTTCCGGCGCTTTTTTGTTATATTTTTTATCATATAACTCCGTTTGTGAGATGTGGATGTTACTTGGTCGAGCAATATAAAAGCGGAGCGATAGTAATATCTTTTTGATGATTACTGTTTTTGCAGAGAAAATTAGTAAGCAATTAAACTTAACAATGCAAAATCTAAGTCCAAATATGGTATAAGAGCGTAGCGCTGCGAGACAAGTAACATCTACACCTCACCTTCACATAAAATAAAATATAAAAACGCGCAGTATAAAAAATAGAGCCCGCGTTTGCGGACTCTATTCGTAAGATTTTGTGTTACTTATTTGGGTTCGTAAGAGTGCGCGGACCGTTTGGATCGCCAACGATCACAGTGTCAACCATGTTCAAGAACAGGCCGTGCTCCACAACGCCAACAGTCTCAATCAAATCCTTCGCCAACTCCTGCGGATGATCAATGCGCTCCATATGCAAATCAACCACAAAGTTGTTCTCGTCGGTGCGTACTTCCTTGCCGTCAGCATCAAGACGCAAAACTGGCTTATATCCGCGCTTTTCGAACTTACGAATCACCTGCGCGGAGCCAAATGGAATTACCTCAACAGGAAGTGGGAACTTGCCAATCGTATCAACTACCTTGCTTGCGTCAACAATCCACACAATGCGGTCGGAGTTAATAGCCACAATCTTTTCCCAAAGAAGAGCCGCGCCGCCGCCCTTAATACCGTTGAAATTCTTGTCAACTTCGTCAGAACCATCGATTGTAACGTCAATGTGATCTACTTCGTTAATGTCGAGAATCTTAATACCGTAACCTTCTGCCTGCTCTTGCGTGCGGCGAGAAGTGGTAACTCCCGTGAAGCTTAAGCCTTCTTCCTTAACTCTGCGGCCAAGCTCGTCAACCAAGAAGCGCACTGTAGAGCCGGTGCCAAGACCAACCATCATGCCATTTTTTACAATCTTTGCGGCTTCAATGCCTGCTGCCTTTTTAAGCGCGTCTTGTTGTGCTTTATCCATTATTCCTGCTTTCTTGTTTTGTTATTCCCGAGTTCGCCGATGAACTTCCATCGCTATTTGCGGGAGAGGCTTTATGCTTTTATGTGTGCCTCATTTTCGTACATTTCCATATTAGTCTGCGTGCAGATTTTTTTAACTGAGTTAGAACGCTCGCACGCTCCAAAAGTGAGAGAAGTTGCGCACGTTTGGAGCGCTACGCAACGAATAGTCCTCCAAATGCGAGATAGATTTCTCGCGTTTGGAGGGCTACATTAAAAAATAACCTATGAAAGGTAGAAGGCGGTTGGATCAAATCGTAACGTTCCATCTGGTTCAACGTATCCGCTTACGTTAATTGTGCCGGAAATAAAACGCGGCTGGCCGTTAAACGTTGGGCTTGTGTTTGGTGGAGGAGTAAACTGCAGTACTCCTGAAACACTTAATCCTGGAACTGGCTGAAGTTTGTTTTCTGATTTGTTTTCTGGCTTATTCTCTGTTTCTTCTGTTTTTTCTATACTATCTGTTTTTTCTATACTATCTGTTTCTTCTATACTATCTGTTTCTTCTATACTTTCCGGTTTTTCTATATTTTCAGCTTCTTGCTTTTCCTGCTTATTGTTGATTTTCGCAAATTCTGGATTCGTATCTTCTCCAACAGAGCGGCCAATATGATACTCTTCGCAAGAAATCTTATTTTCCATAAGCGCTTTTGCATCTTCTGGAACGTCAGTTCCACTTGCGTAAGGCGAAGAAAGTAGCGACTTCCAACCTTCTAAAGGCAAGTATCCGCTTTTCACGCCGCTTCGGCAATCTTCTGCGTATGTGCGCGCTAAAGTATCAACTTTCTCGTTGCCAGCGTTTCCAGCGTGCCCCTTAACCCACACGAATTTTACGGAGCCTTCGCGTTTAGTAAGTTCCGCGTCGATTGCGCGAATCAAATCAGCGTTTTTAACAGGCTCGTTTTTAGAGTTCTTCCAACCGTTCTTCTTCCAGCCGCGGATCCACGTAGTTGCGCAGTTGATAGCGTATTGCGAATCACTTTCGATTGTTAGCTGCTCGCTTCCAGGATGCGCTCGCAAAGCTTCCAAAACTGCGCATAATTCGCCGATTTGATTCGTGCCATTAGTAGCGCCTCCGGCATCCGCGTTGCCGGAATGATGGTGTTCGTGTGCGCTGCCAGACTCGTCAGTGTGATCTGCCCAAGCCCAACCCATTGAGCCGTTTGGGTTTCCAAGCGCTGAACCGTCGGTAGAAACAACAATCATTACAAAACCTTTCAAAAATGCGCCGGCTGCAGATTGCAACCAGCGCAATTAGTAGATTCTTTACTTACGAAAGATTATTACGTTACGCTAAAGCCTTATCTACTACGGCAGTAGCTTCCTCAAGAACCTTGTCAAGTGCTTCTGGAGAAACGAAGGACTCAGCGTAAACCTTGTAAATATTCTCGGTACCAGATGGGCGAGCAGCGAACCAATTGTTCTTAGTCGTCACCTTCAAGCCGCCAATCTTTGCGCCGTTTCCAGGAGCTTCCGTAAGTTTTGCGGTAATATCTTCGCCTGCAAGCTTAGTTGCTTCAACATCGTCGCCACTCAAAGCTGCAAACTTCTGCTTCTGCTCAAGAGTGGTTGGAGTATCAACGCGCTTGTACCAGCTTTCGCCAAAGCGAGCAACCTGATCCTGGTGAAGCTGAGCTGGGTTCTTGCCAGTCTTTGCAGTGATTTCCGCAGCGAGCAAATCAGGAATCAAACCATCCTTATCGGTGGTCCAAACGCGACCATCTTTGCGCAAGAAGCTCATGCCGGAGCTTTCCTCGCCGCCGAAAGCAACTTCGCCACTAAAGAGTGGGTCAACGAACCACTTGAAACCAACAGGAACTTCCACAAGCTTAGCGTTAATAGAAGCAGCCACGCGGTCAATCAAGGAAGAAGACACAAGCGTCTTACCAATAGCGGTATTCTTTGGCCAATCTGGGCGAGCGCCGCCGAACAAGTACTCCACGCACACTGCAATGTAGTGGTTCGGGTTCATAACGCCCCAGTTCGGGCACACAATACCATGGCGATCAGCATCTGGATCGGTGCCGCCGACCAAATCGTACTTATCCCAAGCGCCAGCGTTAAGCTGATCAACTAAGCCCTTCATTGCGTAAGGGGAGCTTGGATCCATACGAATCTTGCCATCGTGATCAATAGTCATGAATCGCCAAGTTGGGTCAACTTCTGGACGCACAACGCCAATGTTCAGGCCGTACTTTTCGTTCATAAGTGGCCAGTAGTTTACGCTTGCGCCGCCGAGTGGGTCAATTCCCAAACGTACGCCGCTGGAACGAATCACGTCGAAGTCGATTACGTTTGCCAAGTCGCTTACGTAATGTTCGCGGTAATCGAAGCCTTCAACCAAATCAGACTTGATTGCTTCTTCGAAAGGCACGCGCTTAACTGACTTGTAGTTGTCAAGCAATTCATTTGCGCGGTTTGCAATCGCATTAGTTACGTCTGCAGGTGCAGGGCCGCCTGTTACAGGATCGTACTTAAAACCACCGTCGGTTGGAGGATTGTGTGAAGGAGTGACAACAATGCCATCAGCCAAGCCGTCTCCGCTAAAACGCTGAGTGCCGTCGGCTGCGCGATTATGAGTCAAAATAGCCTGAGAAACAACAGGAGTTGGCACGAAATCGCCGCGAGAATCAACGCGAACGTGAACTCCGTTAGCAACCAAAACCTCAATAGCAGTTTTTTGAGCAGGCTCAGAAAGAGCGTGAGTATCGCGACCAATATAAAGAGGGCCAGTTACGCCAGCCTTCTTGCGATATTCAGCAATAGCTTGCGTAATAGCCACAATATGAGCTTCGTTAAACGAAGTTTTCAAAGCGGAACCACGGTGACCGGACGTGCCGAAAATCACGCGCTGTTCTGGAATGTTGGAATTTGGAACTTCATCATAGTAAGCGCCAACCAAAGCGTCGACGTCGACTAGATCTTCTGGGGTGGCGGGCATTCCCGCATTTTTTGCTACCATAATTTTTTATTTTGCCACGGCGGTGGTATTTTTACTTACTTTCTGGAACTCTTACGCACAAGGCTTGCTTTTCTACAGTGAAACGCAACAGTTTTGTATATCCTAAAATATCGCCGTCTACCTGCACTGGAGCTGCTTTTTCTAACTGAACTTGCGCCCACAATCCTTGATATTGATCAATTTTAGAATTTGTAGAAAGTGGACTTTGTTGAGCTTTTCCAGTAAAAGTTTGATGCAGTACGTCACCGAATACGTTTGCCCAACCTATAATTCCGCCTGTTGTGTCAATAATTTCAAAATCTAACACGCCGTCATCGTATGAAGCGTTCGGCATAAGCGAAAACATTGGGATTTGCCCACAGTTTCCAGCCATAAAAGTGCGGAAATTTACGCCATTTGTTTTATACTCGCTGCCGTCAGTGCGCTTTAAAATAATATTTGCGCGATATTTTGGCATAAATAAGTGTTTTGCACCTGCTACAAAATATGCGAGCCAACTAATATTTTTCTTTAGATGTGGGTTTGTGTCGTCAATCATAAGAGCATCGAATCCGATTCCAGATATGATTAAAAACGCGTGAGCATGATCTTTATTTACACTATCCAAAAGCGCAACTCTACCAACATCAACTTTTCTTGACCCATGAGAAGTTGCAACTTTAAGAGCCGCATGGACATCGTTCATTGGTATGCCCATATTACGTGCGAAAAGATTGCCCGTTCCAATAGGAATAATTCCCATTGCATGATCTTTTCCGCTTACTGCGCTAGCAACCGTTCTAACTGTGCCATCTCCACCAACAGCAACAACAACATTTGCTCCGTGATCTAAAGCTTCTAAAGCACATTCTCTTCCGTCTTTATCTAACTGAGTGTCGATAATTTCGTACGGCAAATTATTCTCTTCGCAGTATTCTTCTATAGTTTTTCTATACTGCTCTGCCTGCGGTTTTGAAGGATTAATAATAAAAGCGTAATGAACTGAGTCACCATTACGCTGAGACAATTTTTCAGCTAAATGATGCTTTTTGAGCACACGCGAAACAATCATGATGATAAAAGGTGCTAGTACAAGAGCAAAAACAATCACCATGAGTACAAGAGTCGCTTGAGCTGGCATATATTGCATAATTATTATTCTTGCACAATATTAGAAATATTGGGTTAAAACTGAGGAAATATTTAACATTTTATGCACATTTCGTACCTTTTATGCATTTCGTAATTTTAGCTTATATTTTCTTTTATAATTCTTTTTCTAGAAGTTGATTAAAATCGTTTTTTCTTTCTTTACGCGGTTGTAGGATTAGTAGCGTTTTAAAAGCTTAAAAAATCAACAAATAAAGAGATTAACTAATATGGAACTTGCGAAAAATACAAACGAAAACAGCGGCTCAAGTAATATCACCGCTTTTTCACACGTGCCGGTACTGCACAATACTATTTACAGAAATGCAAATACTGATCGTTTCAGTAAAAAAGAGCAAGTAGTTCCAATAGTTCTTATTCACGGATTCCCTGTTGATCACAGAATGTGGGATGAGTGCGCTCAAGAACTTAATAAACTTATTGATAATGCAGTAAAATCCGGAACACTAAACTACGATACTCCAATATTCGCTCCAGATATGCCGGGAGCTGGGTTGAGTGAAATTCCTTCTTCGGAACAAACAGGCGCAATCGCACAAGACGGCGCATACACTGAAGCTTTAGATAAAGTTGCTGCAGCATACGTAAAACTAATTTTAGATTCCGGATACAAACGTGCTTTTTGGGTTGGTCTTTCTATGGGAGGTTACGTTGCGCTCGCTATACAAAAACTTTTCCCAGACTCTGTTGCAGCAATCGCATTATGTGATACAAAATCTACTGCAGATAATGCTGAACATAGGGCTGATCGTATTCGTATAGCGCATATTTGCGAGCAGTTGCACACTTTTGATCCTGTTATGCACTTTGCGGAAGCAAAAGAAACTGATTCATCAATAAAGAAAACTGCCGACTTTTGTAAACGTTTTGAAAATTGGATTATTCAGCAGCCAACCGCTGGTATTGCGTGGCGTGAGAGAATGGCAGCAGGACGTGAAGATTTAACTGATCAACTTGCGAAAATTACAGCACCTGTTGCGATAGTAAGCGGTAATTTAGATCCTTCCAGCTCTCCTACAGTTATGAAGCCTTATGTTAAAGAAATTAGTGCTTCTAGTAACGTATCTTTTACTGAGATCGACGATTGTGGACATTTTAGTGCTACAGAGCATCCGGACGAGGTTGCAAAAGCCTTATTCGACGTGCTAGCACAGGTGCGTCGCTAGTGGTAAACTGTGCGAGTGCGTGTTTCACATGCGTTCACTATGCAGAGATTAAGTATGGGAGGATTGCATCATAAACTTCTAAGTTTTTTGTTGCGAATCTTGCTGCTAGTCTTTTCAAGAACGTTACTTGCACAGTTACTTGCACAGTTACTTGTGATAATGCGCAGTATGAAACCTAAAATTCATACAAACCGTTTCGTATTCATTTATGGTGGAAATTAAAATGACTGATGATCATAACTCTGAAAAGAGCCTTGAAGAAAATTTAGGCGATGTTTCTGACGCTGATGTTAGCGACTACGCTGATACAGGTTCTTTCGAAGTGAATGGAGTAAATAATTCCACCTACAGTAGTGCAGCGAATCCTGCGTACCAATATCAGTCAGCAAATGCAGTTCCAGCTGAAGCAGCAGACGAAACGGTTGCAATGAATATTGTAAAAGCCAACAATGCCGATTACACTGCAACCACATCGTTTAAAGAAATATCGGACGATTCTAAAGGCAAAAATAGCGCTAAGCATTCAGCTCTAGCATTGTTCTATTCGGTTCTTGTTGTTGTGATTCTTTTGATTGCAGGATTTTTTGCTTCACTCTGGTATTTCCACGATCGTGTAGCTCCTGGAGTTAATTTTGGTGTTGCTGAGATTTCTCAAAACATTTCAGGACATCAAAGAGATGATGTTGAGAAGGCTGTTAAAAGGGCAGTTTATCAGTCTTTTGTTAAAGTTACTGACGACCGCGGCAACACTATTACAGCAAGCTTAGATCAGTTGGGTGTAAAAGTTGATACCTCTTCTACAGTAGATAAGATTATGAGCGCTAAGCGTTCAAATATTGCCACAATGCTAATGCCGTGGGTGAATAAGACTATTAATCTTGAAGCTCATCGTGAAGATTCTGATATGGATGCGTATCTTGTTAATAAGTTCGTCCATAAAAGAGATCGCGCAATGCCATACACTGCAGTATTTGACACTAAATCTTCATCTTTCGTAGTTAAAGATGGTGTTCCTGGTAGAAGTGTTGAAACTATGCCAGTTAGGGAGGCTGTTAAGCGTTTAATTGAGAAGCCTGGTAACACAGTATCTGTTTCAATCAGTTCTAGACGTACGGATGCTCCAATTAAAAGAGAAGCCGCTCAAAAGATTGCTGACACTTTAAACGAAGTTTTAAAGAAAAAAATTAAGTTAGATAACGGAAATGGTAAAGATTTTACAATACCAAAAGAAGTTGTTGCATCTTGGATTAAAGTAAAAGCTGATATCGTTCACAAAAAGCTTTCGTTTGCTGTAGACGAGCAGATTGCTGACAAATGGCTTTCTAGCGAATTGCCTAAGAAACTTAACGAGCAAAAAGTTGATCAGGAAGATGCTGTTGACAAGAATGGGAAAGTAATTTTCACAACTATCAAAGGCAACGACGGTATAGAAATTAAGTATTCAAACGATATTTTGAAGAAGATTTCCGACGCTGTTAATAATAACGCTGATGCGAATATTACAGTTCCTACTAAAGTTACTAAATTTAGTGTAGTGCGCAATCTTGTTGATATGCGAATCGTAGTAGATAAGTCAACGCAAACTGCTTCTGTTTACAAGGATGATGAGCTTGTAAAAACTTTCCCAGTTTGCACTGGACGTACAGGATTAGGTGAGTCACATAGCGGAACTTTCTTCATCTACTTGCATTACGATATTCAAGATATGCGCGGAACTAATTTTGACGGTTCTCCTTACTTGACTCACAACGTGCGTTGGGTTAGCTACTATCATGGCGGAGAAGGCTTCCACACTGCTTTGTGGAATTATGCTGGTATAGCTTCTGGAGATCCAGCTAATCACGGCTCTCACGGTTGTATAAACATGTATGAGCAGGATGCTCGTTGGATTTACGATAATTGTCCGCGAGGAACTATTGTGCAGGTAGTTGGCGATACGCCAGACGGTCCGGTGCGTTAATGTCTAATTCTAAGAAAACTTTCTTTTCTAAAACTGCTAGTTCTGCGGATTCACAAGATTCTAGCCAGGTTAGCCAGGTTAGCCAGGTTAGTGCAGCTAGTACGGCTCGTCGCGTAAGTAGCATGCCAATACCTGTTCATGTTACTTCTACTCTTTTTGATGCTCCTGCACCCGATGAGCTTATTGATAATAAGCCTTACATAGTGCGTTGCGCTAGGCGTGGTGTTACTGCTGTTTTTGGATTGTGGATGCGCGTTGCTAGTTATGTGGCTCGTCGTGCTGGCTGGTTTCCTAGTGTTGAACCGTATATTGGTTATGGAACTGACCGTTACGCTAGGCTTATTTGCCGCACAGTATACGCTCCTGCAAGAGGGCATCATTCTGCATTAAAGCGCGGTATTTACGCAATGCTTGTAGTTCCTGCAGTTCGCGTAAAAGTTACGTTATCAATAGATGGTATACCGCTTGAAAAAGTGCAGGTTGGTGACTGCGAAACCTACGACAAGGTTGAGTCTGCTGGCGTATCTTCAGTAGATTACTGCATTTCTGATCGCGCAGGTTATTTGGATTTGGTAACTGAAAGAGCGCTTTGTGCAGGTCAACACACTGTTTCTTACACTGTGAATAATCGTGATGCTGTTAAATCTAGCTTATTTGCAATATCTTCTTCTGCATCAATTGGTGTTATTTCAGATGTAGATGACACTATTATGGTAACTCAAGCGCCTTCGCCTATTCGTGCAGCATATAATCTTCTTATTATGAACCCAGCTCACCGCTCGAGAGTTCCAGGAATGGCTTCATTATTTGCTGCTATTAAAGATTTTTCTGAAGACTCGCCGTTCTTCTATCTTTCTACATCTCCTTGGAATGTTGAAGCTTCAATTCGTCATTTTATTGACAGAGAAGGTTTTCCGCAGGGACCTTTGCTGCTTCGAGATCTTGATCCGCGACCAAAAACTTTTGTTCCGAACGGTCCTCAGCACAAAATGGAGTTTGCTAGCCAGCTGATGGATGATTTTCCAGATATGCGTTTTGTGCTTATAGGAGATGACGGTCAGAAGGATCCTTTAACGTACGCGAATATTATTAGAAAATATCCTGGTCGCGTGTTGGCTGTTGCTATTAGACAATTACATTCTGACGATACTGTTGATCACTTTAGAAAGCATTGCATACGCGATTTTGGAATGGCACTAAGCTCATCTCATACCGCATACACTTTTGCCGGTAGTACTGAAGATGATTTTGATTTAAAGGAAGATTCTAGCGTAGAAAATTTGCGCACTATTGAGGTTAAAAATTGCGTTGGAACATTACATGGAGTTCCGTTTTTTGTGTCTCCTGATGGTGAGGGCTTAAAAGAAGCAATACTGCCTTATCTTTCGGAAGTTTTTAAAAGATCGTAAAGTTTTGAGATTTTCATAGTTTTGTTTTAGTCTGTTACACTTGTATGCTAGATAGCAATGCTGAATGTACTGTTTTGCATGATTCGCGAGTGTACTAGTTAGTCAGCACTAGTTATTCAGCATTTATGTAGCACGACGATGAGCTACCAATGCGTGGGGGAGGCCTGTATGACTAAGGTTAAGACGAGCGACTGTTCGAAAGACAATATGACGCTCATTCATACAGCTCTATTTAAGCAAGTTCCTGTAGATCAAGCCAAAGAGCTTATAGTACATTTTAAAGAAGTAGAGTTTAAAAAAGGTCAAGCAATTTTTAACGAAGGTGACACTGATCACCGAATGTATATTTTAGATCGCGGCCGCGTAAAACTAGTTCGTCATTCCAGAGATAACAGAGTGCAGTTGTTAAGTATTCACACTTATGGCGAAATTTTGGGAGAAATACCAGTTTTTGATCCAGCAGGAGGTCCTCGCACAGCTTCTGCAATAGCAATGGAATCGCACACTCATCTTCTTGTGTTAGAGCATACTGCGCTTTTTAGTTGGTTAGGTAAGCATCCAAGTGTTGCTATAGACATGCTTCAAGTTTTAGCGGCTCGCATGCGCGCAAATAATGAAAGAATAGCAGATTTAGTATTTATGGACGTGCCGGCACGTTTAGCAAAAATGTTACTAAACTTAGCTTCACGATTTGGTAAGCCTGTTCATGAAGGTTTACTTGTGAAGCATGATTTAACTCAAGAAGAGCTTGCGCAACTAGTTGGATCTTCAAGAGAAACAGTTAATAAAGCCTTAATGGATTTTGCTAATAGAGGTTGGATTAAGCGTCAAGGACGTTCAATTATTATTTACGAACCCGGTATGCTTATTCGCCGCGCTGAACGGTAGAGACGAACCTTTAGAATAGGTCGCATGCCGAAAAAGAATTCTCTTACCGTTCGACGCGTATTAGCGCTGTTTCTTACGTACATTACATTATGCGTTGCTGGCGGTGTTGCAGCAAGCGTACTGTTTGTTCCTGGCGTTATGACAGTGAACAGTGTTATTAAATCAGTCGTACCTTCTTTAAGAGTTGACGGTATTGATTTTGATGTTACGGCTTTGCCGCAGAAAACGCATCTTTACGCTTCTGACGGGAAAACTATTATTGCTACTTTCTACGCTCAAAACCGCACTGTTGTGCCATTGCGTAGTATTTCAAAATATATGCAGCAGGCAATGGTAGCTCGAGAAGATCGTCGATTTTTTGAACATTCAGGCGTAGACGTTCAAGGTGTTATGCGAGCATTTGTGCAAACATTCGTTAAGAAGAACGATATGCAAGGTGGATCGTCTCTTACACAGCAGTACGTTAAAAACGTTCTTATGATTAAAGCTCATGAAGATAATGATCCTATTGCTGAATATCATGCTTCGGAGAGCACAATAGTTCGTAAGTTGCGAGAAATGCTTATTGCTATCCAAATGGAAAAGAAGTACTCAAAGCTTGAGATTTTGCAAGGATATTTAAATATCGCACAGTTTGGTAGTAATAATTTGTACGGTGTAGAAACTGCAGCTCACAGATACTTTAATACGAGTGCTGCGAAACTTAATCTAGTACAAGCTGCAACTATTGCTTCAATAACTAAAAATCCTTCTCACTATGATCCTTCTATTGAAAGTAATCAGAAGGAATCAGAAAAGCAGAGGAATATTGTTCTTGATCTTATGCTCAGGCAGAATTTTATTAATAAACAAGAGCATGATAGTGCTGTAGCAACACCTCTTAAAAGTACTTTAAATATTCAGAATGAAGTTTCAAAAATTGGTTGTCAGGCTGCTGGAGATGCGGCATTCTTCTGTGACTACGTAACCAAGAAAATACTTAATTCTCCTGAGTTTGGAAAAACAGCAATGGCACGTCAGAAGCTGTTAAACGAAGGTGGCTTGGATATTTATACCACAATGGATTTGAAAGCCAGCGCAGCGGCTATGAAAGCGGCTCGTGAGACTATTCCTGTAAACGATAAGAGTGGTTTCGAAGTTTCTATTGCTGCTATTAAACCTGGAACTGGAGAGGTTCTTGGTTTTGGTAGCAACCGTATTTATGATGCTACAGATACTGCAAGGCTTGATCATACACATACGGCTTTGAATTACGCTGTAGATGAGCGAGACGGTGGTGGTATTGGTTGGCAGATTGGTTCCACATGGAAGCCAATTAACCTTGTGGCTTGGATGATGGCAGGAAAGTCTATTAATCAGCCTATTCGCAACGCTACGCACTATAGCAACTCTGAGTTTAATTGCGCCAAGTATAAGGGATTCGGTTCCTGGTCAGTGCAGAACTCAACCGGAGCTTTTTATAGCTCAGAATCTCCTCTTCAGGGTCTTATACGTTCTCACAACACAACTCAGGCTGCTATGGCATCACAAATAAAGTTGTGTGCAATTGCAGATGCTGCTAAAACTCTTGGATACCATAATTCGCCTTTAGGTCAGGAAAGCGTTTACTCTGCTAATTCTCTTAACCCTCCTATGACGATTGGTTCTGTTCAGGCTTCTCCTCTTACGGTTGCTAACGTTTACGCAACAATAGGTGCTGATGGTGTAGCATGCGACCCAATAGCGATTAAACGAGTAATCGATAAAAATGGTAAGAAGCTGAAGGTTCCTAGCGCTCACTGCCATCAAGCAATTCCGAAGGAAGTTGCGCAAACTGTAGCATACGCACTTAATCAGGGTGTTGTACGCCCTGGAGGTGAGGCTGCAACAACACAGTTAGATGGCGGTCGTAAAACTTTTGCAAAAACTGGTACTAACGAAGATAAGTACATGTTGACTGCAGGTTTTGCTCCTCATCAGGTTGCTGCATTCGTTGCGGTTGGTAATGCTGAAGTTCAGAAGAGCTTTAAAAATATGACGATTAACGGCCGTCAGATGCGCACTTGGTACGGTATGTATATTGCAACTCCTGCATGGAAGTCGTTTATGAATACGTATCTGAAAGATGCAAATATTCCTAACGATGATACGTACGGCACCCCAGATCCAAAGTATATGACTGGAGGACCTATGTATGACGACGAAAGCTCTTCGCCGGCAGAAGGTAATACTGCTAGAGAAGATCAAGATAAGCGCGATGAAGATGCTCGTAAGGAAGCAGCTAAAGAGCAGCTCGATCAGCTTAGCCAGCAGAAGGATCAGTACGGTCAGTATAATTTCCCTCGCAAGGATGATTCTACAGATAGCAACTCCACGAATACTAATGCTGGGAATGATGTAAATACTGATGGTAATTAAATAAGAAATTAAAGAAGTTAAATAAAAGTTAAGGCTGGTGGTTCTTGAATGAATCCCAGCCTTAACTTGTTTTATAGAATCTACTTAAATTTTAAATATTTGCGTCTATGCCAACAGCTTGTGAAACGTTGTCAAAACCGTCTTTTTTAAGCAAATTAGCTAAACCGCGTTTAAGAGTAGTAATCTGCTGCGGTCCGCGATACATAAGAGAAGTAATAAACATAACTAAATCTGCTCCGGAACGGATTTTTTCGTAAGCCTGCTCAGGAGTAAATACGCCACCAATTCCAGCAATAGCAAACCTATCGCCAAACGCAACGCGAGTTCTACGAATAAGCTCGTTACTTGCGCGGTAAGTAGGGCCTCCAGAAAGCGCGCCAGGTAAATCTTTAGGAACGTCTAAGCCGCTTCTATTCTTGCACAAGTTAGCAATACTAACGCCATCAACCTTATGTTCAGCAAGAACATCGAGAAGGGATTTAAACTGCTCCCATCCTCCTGGAAGATTAAGCGGCATTTTTACCAAAGTTGGTTGCGGACGCTCAACTTTATCAAGCTCAGTAAACAGCTTATCCAATGCTTCAGGTTGGCTAAATGGCTCGCCAACCATAGTGTTAGGGCAGGAAATATTCACTTCGATCATAGAAGTGCGTCCGACTGCGCGTTCAAGAGAAATTCGATAATCTTCAATTCCTTCCTGAATATCTCCGCACAAATTATCATTCGTGCGCGCAATCGAAACAGACATATTCATGTGCTTAGCACGAGTCCAAGCTTTCTCTGCGCGTTCAATAACAACGTCGCTTCCATAATTAGCAAGACCAGCGTGAACAAGTATTGAATCGTATTCAGGGAAACGATGATACCAAGGTTTTGCGTTACCTTCGCAAGGCCTAGAAGTAGTAGAGCCTACAGTTTCGAAACCAAAGCCAGCGCGGTCAAGAACAGTAGCCATATCGCAATTTTTATCGAGTCCAGCGCTTAAACCGAAAGGATTAGCAAAATCTACGCCCATAACCTGAGTTTCTAAAACAGGATCTGTGTAATTTAGCATCGAGTCGAGAAGGAACATAAGGCCTGGAATGCGCTCGCTTACTTTGCAGAAGGAAAGCATACGCTCGTGAGCTTCATCTGGCGGAATGTTAAAAACAAAATGTGGCTTAATTATGTGCTTGTAAGAGAAAGTGAACAAATCTGTAGTCATTTTGTTCACAGCATTGTGCAAAGAATTATTAGATACATATGACATATATATAGTATTGCATCATTTACGATTTTTGCATAATAGCTTTTATAAGAGTTTGTAAATTAAAATTATGATTACAACGCATAAGATATGTGATTGTCGTGGTGAGTGATATACTTGTGTAGTTGTGCGTTCAGGCATGTTTATTTGTTTATGCGATTTGCGTGGCTGAATGACGCAAGACTTGCAAGTCAAAGAATTAGGAGTCCATTATGGCAGCTCGTTGCGCAGTATGTGGCAAGGGACCTCAGACCGGTTTCTCTGTATCACATTCCCATATCCGCAATAAGCGCACCTTCCGCCCGAATCTTCAGCCGGTTCGCACTACCGTTGATGGCGAAAACGTTCGCCTCCGCGTGTGCGTAAAATGCATTAAGGCTGGCAAGGTTCAGCGCGTTGAGGCGTGAATCGCGTAGTAGTAAAGGCCCTGAGCAGTGCTCGGGGCTTTTTGTTTTTGAGCCATAGCAATCTGTCTGATGATATTATTGCCTTAAACAAGAGTCTTATATAAGCGCGAATTGGAATAGATAACGGATAACAGATAACGGATAACGGATTGGGGGAGTTATGAATAATTTAGTAGTGCCGCAAGTTACTCTAAATACCCCTTTATCTTCGATAGTAAGCAATAAAAGACGAGTTTCAGCACTTAAATCTCTTGGTGTTATAAGCGTAAAAGATGCCTTCACATATTATCCGTTTAGAGTTACTAAACCTCTAAAAGTAGTGAGTTTAGATGAAGTAAAGTTGGGTGAAGAAGTTGCGTTTTCTTCCACTGTACAATCTTTTAATATTGTGCCAATGAATGCTAGGCGAGGTTTTAGACTTGAAGTAAACGTAACGCAAAATCAGATTTCCGCGCAGCTTATCTACTTTTCAAAATGTATGCGGTATGCTAGGTGGCTTTCTTCAAAGCTGAGAGTTGGGGAAACTATTGTAGTTGGTGGAATGTCAAGTGCCTTTAATGGAAGATTGCAATTTACTCATCCGCAGATTCTAGTAGTAGCGAATAATGTTGATTCATTAGAGATTACAGATGAGAATATTGCAGACCCGTTGTTAAACATTACAAATGATGTTGTTAAAAGCGTTGATGAAGGTTTGCAAAAGCTTAGTGCTCCTCGACCTGTTTATCACGCAACTTCTCGTATTTCTAGCGAGCATATTCACGAAACTATTATTTACGCTCTTAGTTTGATTAAACGAAGCGTTGCGGAAGATGCTACAGAAAATACTACAGAAGATGATACAGAAGATGCTACAGAAAAAGATTTATCGCTATCTAAAATAATTCCAGACGTTTTGCCGGAATTTGTGCGAGCGAAACGCAATCTTATGCACCGTGCAGAAGCTTTTAGTGAACTGCATAATCCAACTTCAACGCAATTATTTAGTAAAGCGTTACAAACTCTTCGCTACGAAGAAGCGTTTATATCACAAATTACGGTTCTTAAATCTCGAAATAGCGCAAAATTAGATTCCGCAATGAAATGTAGTGAGTCTGAACTTCGTGAAAAGTTTATAAAAAGTCTGCCTTTCCCATTAACAGGCGGACAGAAGCAAGTTATTTCTGAAATTACAGAAGACATGCTTTCTAATCACCCCATGCGTCGTCTTTTGCAAGGCGAAGTCGGTTCAGGAAAAACAGTAGTAGCTGTTAGCGCAATGCTTCAAGCAGTTGGCTCCGGCCATCAAGCTGTTCTAGTAGCACCAACGCAAGTTCTTGCCTCTCAGCACGCACAAAATTTACGAAACATGATTTACAAAGCTGGACTGAGCGTAAAAATTATTATGGTAACCGGCGGAATGAAATTAGCTGAACGTCGTCGCGCTTTAGCTAGTGTTGCAAGCGGTGAGCCTTCGCTGATAGTGGCAACGCACGCGGCTTTTTCCGCCAGCTTTAAGCCTACTAATTTGGCTCTTGTGATTATAGATGAGCAGCATCGCTTTGGAGTGCAGCAGAGAGATGCGCTTATGCATGCAGTATCAGATAAGCTTGAGTCAAGCTCTCCTCACCTTTTAGTTATGACAGCAACACCAATACCTAGGTCCGCTGCAATGACTTGGTTTGGAGATTTGGATGCATCGTATTTGACTGAGCTTCCAGGAGGGCGTAAGCCTATTAGAACCTTCATTGTGGAAGAAAAAGATACTAATACAATGTCACGAATGTTTTCACATATTCGCGCTCGCATAGACGCAGGAGAGCGTGCGTACGTTGTGTGTCCGCATATAGAAGATGAAGAAAATTATGAAAATGTAGATAGTGTAGATAGCGTAAATAGTAGTGAAAATAGTGATTTTGAAGAAGTAAATGTTAATTCTTCATACGATTCTGATTCAGAAAATTCCGTATCTAGAAAGCTTCACACTGTGAATGGAATATTGCAACGTTTGCAGGCTCTTGCACAGTTTAATGGCGTTAAATTTGCTAAACTTACCGGCAGAGACGATGATGAAACTAAAAATGCTACTATGGAAAAATTTGCCTCCGGTCAGGTGCAAATTCTTGTTGCTACAACAGTAATCGAAGTTGGTGTGGATATTCCTCAAGCTAGTTGCATAGTTATTTTTGATGCGGATCGTTTTGGTTTGGCTCAATTGCACCAGTTGCGTGGTCGAGTTGGCCGCGGAGGTACTAATTCTTGGGCTTTTCTTATTTCATGCGCTGAGCCTGGAAGTCTTGCGCAACAACGTTTGCAGGTTGTTGAGAAATCTTTAGACGGTGCTGTGATTGCTCAAAAAGATTTGCAACTGCGTAATGTTGGCGACGTTCTTGGAGATAGTCAATCCGGTGGACGTTCTAGTTTGAAGCTTCTTAGAGTTGTAGAAGATGCTGATATGATTGCTGATGCTCGCGAAGATGCTAGCGAAACTTTAGGAAAAGATTTGTCTCTTCTTTCTTATCCGGAACTTGCAGGAGCTGTTCTTGACTTTACTCGAACTGGAGTTTCTCTTATAAGCAATTAGCTAAATGTAAAAAATAGTATATTATTTTGTTAATTTGCGTGCGAAATTTAAACATTTTGAATATTCTAGAAGTGTAAGTCTTGTATAGGGATATCGAGATGAGGAAGAAATGACTGAACGAGAACAACAAATTTTATCTTGGATTCAGCAAAATCCTATGATTAGCCAACAGGAACTTGCCAATTTAGCAGGTATTACGCGCTCCGGTGTTGCAGCGCATATATCAAATCTTATTAAAAAAGGCTATTTAAGAGGAAAAGGTTATATAGTAACACCACCGAGTTATGTAACAGTTATCGGTGGCATTAGCATGGATGTTCTTGGAATTGCTTGCGGCGATTTGATGGATTACACTTCTAATGCTTCACATGTTAGATACATGCTCGGCGGCGTAGGGCGTAACATTGCTGTTGCGCTTGAAAGGCTAAATATTCGAACTAGCATGGTGTCGGTGTACGGTGGAGACCACAACGGCGAACTGTTTAAAATAGATGCTTCCGCTAATGGTTTGGATATTGGTTATTCTAGGCAGCTTTCAGACTGTATGACAGCTTCATACATGTATGTTGGAGATGCTTCAGGTCAGCGTTTGCTCGCCTTGGATGATATGAGTATTTACGATCATATGACTGTTGATTTTCTGCGCGAACGTCTTTCTATTATTGAAAACGCAGACATGATTGTTATGGACACTAATATTCCACAAAAGTCACTTGAGTGGGTTTGTGACAATTACAAACGTCCGATTATTGTGCGCGCTGTAACAGACGCAAAAGCTCCACGAGTGCTTTCTCGACTTAAGAGTATTGATACGCTCATATTAGACATGGCGGAATCTCAAGCTTTAACTGGTATTAGTGCTGTAGATGAGCGTAGTGCTGTGCGCTGTGCGAATGTGCTGCTTAAGCGTGGCGTGAAACATGTTCTTGTTAATGCTGGAAGATCTGGTGTTGCTTATGGAATTGCCGATGAAGGTGTTGCGTTCTATCCAGTTCCAGTCAAGCGAGTACAGCGTATGATGCTTTCTCGAGGAAACGGCAGTGACGGAGTTAAAGCAGTCGGCAACGATAACGGTTCTAGTGATGCTGCAACAGCTGCGCTGATTTATGCACGCTACAACGACTTTGATAATTCCAAAACTGGACGTTTTGCTGTAGCTGCAGCCGCTTTGAATACAGAATCTATACAAGCTGTGCACGAGTCACTCGATCCTCGACTTGTGTTTGAACGTATGGAAAATATTCACGAACGTGCATAACTTTACGTTTTAGATTTTCTTACGTTTAGTGCTTTTTAATTACTGGAGATTTTTCTTAAAAAAGAGAAATTGAGAGTAAAAGTGAGTAAAAGTGCGCAAAAATGCGCGGTGCTGCAAAATTGCCAAAGTGTACATGTTATGCTTACAGTAGCTTATGAAATATTTTGACAAAATTAATTTAAATTTTGTAAGTGACACCAGGAGGGAAGATGAGCGAAAATACGGCAGTAAGTAAAGCTGTTATTACCGTAGTAGGACGCGATACAGTCGGTATTATTGCTGGCGTTACGCAGTATCTTGCAGATCAAGAAGTCAACATTTTAGATATTTCTCAAACTATTGTTGACGGATTCTTTAACATGATGATGATTGTTGATATTTCAGGCGTAGAAAATGAATTCGATAATTTAGTAAATGGATTAAATGAAGTCGGTAATTCTATAGGCGTAAGTATTCACTGCCAAAGAGCCGAAATTTTCACAACAATGCATCGCGTATAGAAATGCATCGCATATAGAAAATGCATCGCATATAAAAGCGAGAAGTAAGTTTAAATAAGCAAGAAGTAAGTCTGAAGAAGTAAGTACGGGAGATAACCATGTTAAATATGCTGGAAGTCAGCGAAACCAACTCAATGATTGAGCAGGAAAAACTTGACGTACGAACCATAACAATGGGTATCAACCTACTAGACTGCGCTTCTAGCGATATTAACGAAGTATGCGAGAAGATATATAACAAAATTACGAAACTCGCAAAAAACCTAGTTTCAACAGGAAAATCAATTGAACTAGATTACGGCATACCGATTGTAAATAAACGCATTACAGTAACGCCTATAGCCTTAGTCGGCGCGTCTGCGTGCAAGAAGCCGGAAGATTTCGTAAAAATTGCTCACTCACTCGACAAAGCTGCAAAAGAAGTTGGTGTAGACCTCATAGGAGGATATTCTGCACTTCCAGCAAAATCTATGACTGCAGCCGACCGGATGCTTATTGAGTCTCTTCCGCAAGCTTTAAGCGAAACAGACATAGTCTGCTCGTCAGTAAACGTCGGTTCCACGCGCACAGGCATCGACATGGATTGCGTTGAACTTTTAGGACGCGTTATTAAAAAAATTGCTTATGCTACTAAAGACAATGATTCGTACGGTTGCGTAAAATTTGTTGCTTTTTGCAACGCTCCTGACGACAATCCATTCATGGCAGGCGGTTTCCACGGAGTTACTGAAGGCGACGCTGTAATTAACGTTGGTGTTTCTGGACCTGGAGTAGTTTCCAGAGCTTTAGACGAAGCTAAAGGAAAAGACTTTGCTTTACTTTGCGAAACAATTAAGCGTACTGCTTTTAAGATTACTCGAGTCGGCCAGCTTGTAGCTCAAGAAGCTTCTCGACGTCTTGGAATTCCTTTTGGAATCATAGATTTGTCACTTGCTCCAACTCCTGCTCAAGGAGATTCTGTTGGCGAAGTTTTGGAGAAAATCGGTCTAGCTCAAGTCGGTGCTCCTGGAACAACTGCGGCGCTCGCCATGCTTAACGACCAGGTTAAGAAGGGCGGAATTATGGCAAGCAGCTATGTTGGCGGTTTGTCTGGAGCGTTCATACCAGTTTCGGAAGATGCGAATATGATTGATGCAGCAAAATCTGGTTGCTTGAAGATTGAAAAACTTGAGGCCATGACTTGCGTTTGCTCTGTTGGTCTTGACATGATTGCTATTCCGGGTGCTACTAGTGCCGCAACGATTTCGGGTCTTATTGCCGATGAAGCTGCTATTGGAATGATTAATCAGAAAACCACTGCTGTTCGCGTTATACCTGTTGAAGGAAAAGATGTCGGAGAGATGGCTAATTTTGGCGGTTTGATGGGCTATGCGCCTATTATTCCGGTTAATCAGACTAGCTGCGAGGCTTTTGTTACACGAGGTGGAAGAATTCCTGCACCTGTGCATAGTTTCAAGAATTAATCCTAATTTTTGCAGTAAATTACTTAACTGTTACTACTACTGGGTCACTGTGCAAATTAGGTACGGTTTTATGATTTAAGCGCAGTATGTAAGTTCCACGGTTGACTTTAGGTAAGTCCTCGTCTTTAGGGCAAGGTTTTGCTTCGTTATTTCCGCCATTTTTATTAGGATTAGCGCCAATATTATTACTCGTATGCCAAATAAGTTTTTTCTCGTATTTGTCGCCTTTTGCCATAAGTAACGGATTCAGCTTATACGCGCACTCGCTTGAATTCCATACAGGCGTTCCTACTGCGTTTTGATCATTGGTTTGATCATTTGTTTGGTTTGTTTGGTTTGTTTGGTTGTTTTGATTGTTCTGGTTGTTTTGATTGTTTTGGTTATTCTGATCAGAAGTGCTGCTTACCGTAAGAACTGCATTAATATCAGAAGCGTCAATCAAACATGGAGAAGTGCCGTCATAAATAAAACGTTCCGTAATTTCAACTTCTCCACCCATAGGCACAATCTGCGAGTTAGTAGAAATTTCTAATCGCATATTTTTTGCGTTGCAGCGAGGAGTTGTACCAACCGGACGAGGATCTGGCACAGCTTTCCGCACGATATTAACTTGATTTCCCGAAAGCGAATGGCCTATAGCGGAAATCCCTTTAATCAAACTAATTATGCAAAAAACTATAAGCGAAAGTACAAGAAGTAAAGCTATACAAACAGCTATGCGGCGACGGCGATACATGCGTCGTTTCGCTTCATTCATACGAGCTTTTTTGCTCGCTGAGTTGCGCGAGATCAGTGAATCTGCATCTCGGCGCGTTTTACGTGGCGTCATAGCTGGCATTGGCATATTTACTATTGTAATGCAAATAGAGATTGGTGCGATTTAGAATGAAGTGTGGCTTAGTTAGTGCTTACTTTCCGCCTGCAAAACCGAGCTGTCGCCACGCTTCGTAAACGGCAATAGAAGCGCAATTCGTAAGATTCAAACTGCGAAGTGAGGGGCGCATAGGAAGACGCACTTGCTCAGCTACGTGCGGGCCTGACATAATATCCATAGGATCAGGAATATCTCCTGGTTCCGGACCAAAAAGCAGAATATCGTTCGGTTTATACTCAACTTCAGTGTAAAGTTTCGTAGCGTTCGCAGTAAACGCAATAATTCGCGAATTTGGCATCGACTCAACTAAATTATCAAAATTCGGGTGCAAAACAACGTGAGCCATATCGTGATAATCCAAGCCTGCACGACGCAACTTAGTATCATGTAAATTAAAACCAAGCGGTTCAACTAAATGCAAAATCGTGCCGGTTACAGCGCAAAGACGAATAGCGGAACCGGTGTTGCCTGGAATGCGCGGGGAGTAGAAGCAAAGGTGAGGAGTTTGAGTTTCAGCGCGCGCGGCATCATCGGCACTAAGCATAGCGTCCATAACGCTAATTGGATTTCCGTGAGCATCAGTTACAAGCTCGTCGGGACCGTAATTTGACTTTCTGTAGCCGTACTCGTACATTTGCTCAACGCGATTTACTGCGGTTTCTGTTGCGTCTTTTGTTGCGGTTTTATTTTCGGCTTCCTGCTTCTGCTCGCTTTTATCCATATTTTCCTCGTAACTCAAGTTTTGCACTAATAACTTATTTAGTTTACTCATAAGCTGCACATTACGTTTTTTCGTTCTTCTTGCAGTACGCTTTCTGCGCGCGTAACGCATTTTGCCGGTTTTTCGTTACTAGCGCAGATTGCGTTCTGCGTTAGTAACGCATTTTGCCGATTTTTCGTTTCTCCTGCAGATTGTGTTCTGCGCTAGTAACGATGTGCGTAGTTGATGAGTTGATTTTGGTGTGGCGCGAGTGTGAGTTGCGTGTGAGGGGTGGGTGTTGATTGTCTCGCAGCGCAAATAAGTCCGGAGTTTTCGCTAAAATAGACAGTCTGTATAAGGTGTGTCATATAGCGGGCATACTCAAGGAACCGAAGAAGGCGCCCGCGAACAAAAAATGCTTATAAAGCTTTTAGTTTGCTGTGATTTCTAAGCTCCCAATGATTAATTAACTAGCTAGTGATAAAGGAACGTCCATTGGCTGCTGAACAAGCTACGACGAACACCACGAAAGTCATCGCACGCGCTGACGAGCACGACATTAAGTTGCACAAAGCGTCAGATCGTGTGAATTTTGGCTCTATTTGTGAACCTATTGATGTGCCATATCTTCTTGGCGTACAAACCGACAGCTTCGATTGGTTGATCGGCTCAGAGCGCTGGAAGAAGCGCGTTGCAGAAGATGAGGCAAACGGTACGCACACCGTTCCTCACGTTTCTGGACTCGATGAAGTCTTCCAAGAGATTTCCCCAATCGAAAACTTTGCTGAGACAATGAGTCTCACCTTCTCCGACCCATATTTCGAAGAGCCACGTCACACCGTACTTGAGTGCAAAGAAAAGGATTACACCTATTCTGCACCTTTGTATGTGAACGCTGAGTTCGAGAACAGTGAAACTGGCGAAATTAAAAGCCAGACTGTATTCATGGGTGACTTCCCATTGCAAACCCCTCACGGTACGTTCATTATCGGCGGAACCGAGCGAGTAATCGTATCTCAGCTCGTGCGCTCCCCAGGCGTGTACTTCGACCGCACTCAGGATCGCACATCCGACAAAGATGTATTCGGTGCGAAAATCATACCAAGCCGTGGTGCATGGTTGGAATTTGAAATCGACAAGCGCGACGTTCTAGGCGTGCGAGTAGACCGCAAGCGTAAGCAGTCTGCAATCGTATTCCTTCTCGCAATCGGCATGACAAAAGACGAAATTGCCGACGCATTCCAAGGATATCCTCTTGTTCTTGACGCTTTGGAAAAAGAGCCAATCGATACGCAAGAAGATGCACTTACAGATTTGTATCGTAAAATCCGTCCAGCAGATACGGCAACTCCAGAAGCTGGCCGCAATCTTCTCGACTCCTTCTACTTCAACACGAAGCGTTACGATTTGGCGCGAGTTGGCCGTTACAAGATCAACCGCAAGCTCGGACTTGAAGCAGACTACAACGATCGCAGCTTGAACCGCGAAGACATCATAGCCACAATCAAATATTTGGTTACCTTGCACTCTGGTGAGAAAACCTTCCCAGGAAAGCGCGATGGTCAAGATGTTCAGTTGAGAGTTGACGTAGACGATATCGATCACTTCGGTAACCGTCGTATTCGTCAGGTTGGCGAGTTGGTACAGAATCAGCTTCGTACAGGCTTAAGCCGTATGGAACGCGTAGTGCGTGAACGTATGACAACTCAGGATGCAGAGGCAATTACGCCACAGTCCTTGATTAACATTCGCCCTGTAAACGCCACCATTAAAGAGTTCTTCGGTACTTCTCAGCTCAGCCAGTTTATGGATCAGAACAATCCTTTGGCAGGAGTTACAAACAAGCGCCGTCTTTCCGCACTCGGCCCTGGTGGTCTTTCTCGCGACCGCGCTTCCATGGAAGTTCGAGACGTGCACCCATCCCACTTCGGTAGAATGTGCCCAATCGAATCCCCAGAAGGTCCAAACATTGGTCTTATCGGCTCTTTGGCAACCTTCGGACGAATCAACCCATTCGGCTTTATCGAAACTCCTTATCGCAAGGTGATTAACGGTCACGTAACCAACGAAGTTGAATACATGACAGCTGATCGCGAAGCCGAGCACGTTATTGCTCAGGTAAACCAAGATCTTGACGACAACGGCAACTTCGTTGGAACTCAGGCACTTGCGCGAGTCGACGAAGAAGAAGCAGTCGATGTGCCAGTAAGCACTGTCGACTACATGGACGTTTCTCCACGACAAATGGTCTCCCTCGGCGCTTCATTGATTCCATTCTTGGAGCACGATGAAGGCCACCGTGCATTGATGGGTACGAACATGCAGCGTCAGGCCGTGCCGCTTATCAAGTCGGAGCGACCATTAGTCGGAACTGGTTCCGAATGGCGTGCAGCAGTCGACTCAGGTGACGTAATCTTGGCAGAAAAGCCGGGTGTAGTAACCTACGTTTCCGCAGATATCATCCGAGTAATGAACGACGACGGAACTCAATCAAGCTACAAGCTTTCCAAGTTCCAGCGTTCCAACCAAACTACCTGCTACAATCAAGTACCTCTTATCAAAGACGGTGAACGCGTTGAAGCTGGTACTGTTTTGGCAGATGGCCCTGCAACAGAAAAGGGCGAGCTTGCATTAGGTAAGAATTTGCTCGTTGCATTCATGCCATGGAACGGTTACAACTACGAGGATGCTGTTATTATTTCCCAGCGTCTTGTGCAAGACGATACACTTTCTTCAATCCATATTGAAGAATACGAAATCGACGCTCGCGAAACTAAGCTCGGTTCCGAAGAGATTACTCGCGATCTTCCAAACGTTGGTGAAGACGCAATCGCAAACCTCGACGAACGCGGTATTATTCGCATCGGCGCAGAAGTAGAAGCCGGCGATATTCTGGTCGGTAAAGTAACACCAAAGGGTGAAACTGAGCTTACTCCAGAAGAGCGTTTGTTGCGCGCAATCTTCGGCGAAAAGAGCCGCGAAGTTCGCGACACCTCGCTACGCGTACCACACGGCGAAACCGGTACTGTGATTGCAGTTAAAGAAATCACTCGTGAAGACGCAGAAGACGACGGTGACGAGCTTCCAAACGGCGTAAACCAAATGATTCGCGTTTACATCGCTCAGCATCGTAAGATTACGCAAGGCGATAAGCTTTCTGGTCGACACGGCAACAAGGGTGTTATCTCCCGAATTTTGCCAGAAGAAGATATGCCGTTCTTAGCTGACGGTACTCCAGTTGACATCATGCTTAACCCGTTGGGTGTGCCATCTCGAATGAACTTAGGCCAGGTGCTTGAGCTTCACTTAGGTTGGATTGCTCACGCAGGCTGGGATATCAACTTGGATCCAGATCTAAAGGCAGCTTGGAAGAAGTACGTTCCTGAAGGAGCAGAACACGGCGATCCAGGTACTCCTGTAGCAACACCAGTATTCGACGGTGTGCGTCCGGAGACCTTGAACGGTTTGCTTTCAACAACCCTTGCTGATCGCGATGGCAATAAGCTTGTTGGTTCAGACGGTAAGGCAACGTTATTCGACGGCCGAACCGGCGAGCCATTCCCGAAGCCAATTTCCGTAGGCTACATGTACATCTTGAAGCTGCATCACTTGGTTGATGACAAGATTCACGCACGCTCTACTGGACCTTACTCCATGATCACCCAGCAGCCATTAGGCGGTAAAGCACAGTTTGGTGGCCAGCGCTTCGGCGAAATGGAAGTTTGGGCTCTCGAAGCTTACGGTGCAGCATACACTTTGCACGAAATGATGACCACAAAGTCTGATGACGTTGACGGCCGCGTGCGCGTGTACGGCGCTATCGTGAAGGGACAGAATTTGCCGCCTGCCGGTATTCCAGAATCCTTCAAGGTGTTGCTTAAGGAAATGCAGTCGCTCTCCTTGAATGTTGAGGTTCTTAACGCTGAAGGCGTTGCAATCGACATGAAGGATGAAGAAGACGATCCAGTTTCATCATCTGAAGACCTTGGTTTCAACATTGGCGCTCGACCAGACTCGTCCGCAAAAGAAGACCAGGTTGCTGTTGAACCTGAATACCAGTGATTCGGTAACGAACGATTCGGTAACGAACACTAATTTAAGAAACGTTAGAAAACAATTTCACAGACAGGACAATAATAGTGCTGGACGTCAACGCATTTGACAAACTGAGAATTGGCTTGGCCACTGCCGAAGATATCCGTAGCTGGAGCCACGGCGAAGTTAAAAAGCCAGAAACCATTAATTACCGTACCCTAAAGCCAGAGAAAGACGGTCTGTTCGGTGAGCAGATATTCGGCCCTACTCGCGACTGGGAATGCGCTTGCGGAAAATACAAGCGCGTGCGATTCAAAGGCATCGTGTGCGAACGATGCGGCGTGGAAGTAACCCGCAGCCGCGTACGTCGTGAGCGCATGGGTCATATTGAGCTTGCAGCACCAGTAACGCACATCTGGTTCTTCAAAGGCGTACCAAGCCGCTTAGGCTACTTACTTGATATCGCTCCTAAGGATCTTGAGAAAGTAATCTACTTCGCAGCCTACATGGTTACGAAAGTCGACGAAGAGCAGCGTCACCAAGACCTTCCGGACTTGCAAGACGAATTCGATACCGAAATCTCAAATCTTCGACGTCGTCGCGATAACGAGATTGAAGCTCGCGCGAAGAAAGTTGAAGAAGACTTGCACGAACTTGAAGAGTCGGGCGAGACGAAAGGCAGCGTAAAATCCAAGCTGCGCGTAAGTGCAGAGCGCGAAATGGCTGCTATTCGTCAACGCTACGACGATCAGATTCAGCGTTTGAACGCAGTATTTGACCGCTTCAAAGGTTTACGAGCCGGAGATATGGAAGGCGACGTGGACTTGTGGCGCGAGATGGAAGATCGTTACGGCGACTACTTCGAAGGCTGCATGGGCGCTGAAGCTATTAAAAAGCGTTTGCAAGACTTCGATTTAAAGTCTGCAGCAGAAGAGCTTCGCGCAGAAATCGATAACGGTACCGGACAGCGTAAAGCTCGCGCTTTGAAGCGACTGAAAGTTGTAAACGCGTTCCTAACTACCGGAAATAAGCCGGAAGCAATGGTGTTGGATGTAATTCCAGTAATCCCACCAGATTTGCGACCAATGGTTCAGCTCGATGGCGGCCGTTTTGCAACTTCCGATTTGAACGATTTGTATCGTCGCGTAATCAACCGTAACAACCGTTTGAAGAGACTTCTTGAGCTTGGCGCTCCTGAAATCATGCTTAATAACGAAAAGCGCATGCTTCAGGAAGCAGTCGACTCGCTCTTTGACAACGGTCGTCGTGGACGCCCAGTAACTGGCGCATCTAACCGACCATTAAAGTCGCTTTCCGACATGCTAAAAGGTAAGCAGGGTCGATTCCGCCAGAACTTGCTGGGTAAGCGAGTTGATTACTCTGGTCGTTCCGTAATCGTCGTTGGTCCAAGCCTTCGCATGCATCAGTGCGGTTTGCCAAAGCCAATGGCATTGGAACTTTTCAAGCCATTCGTAATTAAGCGTTTGGTAGATCAGGGATTCGCGCAGAACATGAAGAGCGCAAAGCGTTTGGTTGACCGCGGAGACTCCGAAGTTTGGGGCGTTTTGGAAGAAGTTATTTCCGAGCATCCTGTACTTCTTAACCGTGCACCTACACTTCACCGCTTAGGTATTCAGGCCTTCGAGCCAATTCTGGTCGAAGGTAAAGCAATCCACCTGCCACCACTTGCCTGCGCAGCATTCAACGCAGACTTCGATGGTGACCAGATGGCAGTGCATCTTCCGCTTTCTGCAGAAGCTCAGGCTGAAGCTCGTACTTTGATGATGGCTTCCGACAATATCTTGAAGCCGGCAGACGGACACACCGTTACAATGCCATCTCAGGATATGATTCTTGGTCTTTACTACTTGTCTACTGTTGTTGACGGAGCAAAAGGTCAGGGACGAATCTTCTCATCGCTTGCTGAAGCTGAAATGGCTCTGGATAAGCACGAGATTGATATGCAGGCTAAGGTACTGATTCGCGTTCCTGCAGATTTCGTACTGCCGAAGAATTGGGAACCGGGCGAACTTAAGGTAGTTGATCCTGAACCTGGCTGCCCAGACGTAGTACACGAAGAGCGTTTCAAAGACGGTACTGTACTTTTCGCAACTTCCTGCGGACGTATTTTGTTCAACGGAACTTTGCCAGTAGACTATCCGTTCGTAAACGAGCAGGTACCAAAGGGAGTGCTTTCAAAGATCGTCGACGATATAGCAACTCGCTATTCTACAGCGCAAGTCGCGGCATCTTTGGATGCTTTGAAGGATCTTGGCTTCACTCGAGCACCATGGTCTGGTGTAACAATGGCATTCTCCGATATTGTGCTTCCTTCCAACCGTGAACAGATTGCGCAAGATTACGAAGATCAAGCTGCAAAAGTCAACTCTCAGTACGATATGGGTCTTCTTACAGACGAAGAACGTCGTCAAGAGTTGATCAACTTGTGGACCGAATGCACGGATAAAGTTGCAGACGCTATGCGCGAAAACTTCCATGATGATAACAACGTGAACATCATGGTTCAGTCAGGAGCGCGTGGTAACTGGATGCAGATTCGTCAGATTGCTGGTATGCGAGGCCTCGTGGCAAACCCTAAGGGCGAGATTATTCCTCGACCAGTTAAGTCCAACTATCATGACGGCCTTTCCGTGTTGGAATACTTCATCTCGCAGCACGGTGCTCGTAAGGGCTTGGCAGATACCGCACTTCGTACTGCAGAATCTGGCTACTTGACTCGTCGTCTTGTGGACGTTTCTCAGGAAGTAATCGTTCGTGAGGAAGACTGCGGAACTAAGCGCGGTCTTATGATGAAGATTGCTGATCGCGACGAAAACGGTAACTTGACGCTTGTTAAGGCTGCTGATGGTGGCCCATACTCGCGTTTGCTTGCTGCGGATGTGATCGATCCTGCTGACGGCACAACAGTTTTGGCTAAGTGCGGCGATGCGCTTTCTATGGACGTTTTGCGCGATTTGGTTGCGCACGGCGTTGAGGAAGTTAAGGCGCGTTCTGTGCTTACTTGCGAGTCTAAGCGTGGCGTTTGCGCAAAGTGCTACGGATGGTCTTTGGCTACTAGCCGACTCGTGGATGTTGGTGAGGCTGTTGGTATTGTTGCAGCACAGTCCATTGGTGAGCCTGGTACGCAGCTTACGCTTCGTTCCTTCCACTCCGGTGGTGTTGCTTCGGCTTCTGATATTACGCAGGGTCTTCCTCGTGTTACGGAGCTTTTCGAGGCTCGTACTCCTAAGGGTGAGGCTCCAATCGCTGAGTTCCCAGGTGTTGTGAAGGTTGAGGATACTGACCATGGTCGTCAGGTGACTTTGACCCCAGACGATACGACCGTTGAGCCAATCGTTTACCCTGTGACGCGTCGTGCGCCAATGTTGGTTAAGGATGGCGAGCATGTTGATGTTGGTACGCAGCTGATCGAAGGTTCCGTGGATCCTAAGAAGATTCTGCGTATTCTTGGCCCGCGTGCGGCTCAGGTGAATATTGTGGAAGAGGTTCACAACGTGTACCGTTCGCAGGGCGTTGATATTCACGATAAGCACATTGAGGTTATCGTGCATCAAATGCTTCGCCGTATTACAGTTATTGACTCCGGTGACACGAACCTGCTTCCAGGCGAGCTTGTGGATCAGGCAAAGTTCCGCGAGGCAAACTTGGAGGCTGTGAAGAACGGTGGTAAGCCTGCTGCTGGTCGACCAGAGCTTATGGGTATTACGAAGGCTTCTTTGGCTACGGATTCTTGGCTTTCGGCCGCTTCCTTCCAGGAGACTACACGTGTGCTTACTGAAGCTGCTTTGAGCCAGAAGGAAGATGACCTTAAGGGCTTGAAGGAGAACGTAATTATCGGTAAGCTCATCCCAGCTGGTACCGGTTTGGCGCGTTATCGTAACGCTAGTGTGGAGCCGGATCCTCAGGTGCGCGACTCCATTTATCCGAACTTCGGTTTGGGCGGTGCGGATAGTACGCCTTCGAACTTCGGTGAGAGCGATATGGGCGATGTTGACTTCTCCAACATTGACTTTGGCGATATGAAGCTCGGTGACGATTTTAATCCGGATGACTTCCTTGATGATCAGGGCGGTCAGGGCGATTATGGTGACGACGCTGAGTGAGCTGAGTGATTGCGGCGCTGAGTTAGTTGAGTGATTGCGGCGCTAGTCTGATATGAAATGGGGCTTCAAGCTTTCGGGCTTGAAGCTCCTTTTTTGTTGCTCCTGCAGTCGTCGTTCTGCGTTAGTGTCTCATTTTGCTTGTTTTGGGACACTGGCGCAGTCGTCGCGCTGCGCGAGTGTCTCTAGTTGGCAGTTTTCGGACACGCGTGCAGTTGGTGCGCTGCACTAGTGTCTCATTTTGCTTGTTTTGGGACACTGGCGCAGATTGCGCCCTGCGCGCGTGTCTCTTGCGTAGTGTTACGTAATCTTACGTAACTACTTATTTTCGTGCACTTAATACCCTATATCCACAATGTATTAATTTGCTTGCGCAAGTATTGTCAAATCGAATAGCCTCAGTCGTATGATTGCAGCAAGTACCAGTACTATCAGAATGATTTCAAACGCTGAACAAGAGCGTACGTGTATTCGGCCAGTTACTAATGCGCAAAAGCAGTATCTAAAGAAACGCGTGAAAAGCGGCATTTTTTTGCGCACTTTTCGCAATCTTTACGCGCAAACTGAGTACTGGCAGAAGCTATATACGTCAGAACGAATACGTCATATAGCGCTTTCTTTGATGGATCTTTATCCGGATTGGAAATTTACCGGCTCTACTGGGGCAGCGTTACTTGGATATAACGTCGTAGAGAATTACGATGAGTTGTTTGTTGGTGACGATTGCGCTTCGCAGGGTATTAATCTGCAAACGCAGCCAACGCACATTTATATTCGTTCCAAAACTAACAAATCCGTGCACGATAATCCGCAATTGCATCGTATTCGCGCAATCGGAAGGGAGCAGGACGGCACAAGCGACGACGTGCGCATTGTGCAGCCGAGTCGCAAGTATGACGGTCGGCTTATTACACTTCCGCATTCAAGCGACAGGGTAAGTTATGAGATTAGAAGTCATGTTGTTGATAAAAGTACGATGCTTTTTGATGTTGCGAATACTATGAGTTTTAGGGCTGCTTTGCCGATTTTTGATTCTGCTGCGCGCGATAACGTGAATTTTAATAAGGTTCTTGAGATTTGCGGAAGAAGATACGGCGGAATCAGTGTCGGAGACGGCGGTGGAATCGGCGGCTTTGGTAGTGGCTTTTCTGGCGGCTTTGGTGTTAGTGGCGTAGTTTGTGCCGATAGCAATGCGGATTCGCTTTTTAAATTGCGCCGTCTCTGCTGTTTTGCGAACGGATTAAGCGAGAACGGCGGCGAGTCTTTCGCGCGCGGCACGATGATTGATCTTGGGTTTATGGTGCCGGAGCTACAGCACGAATTCGTTGCGCCTAATTCTGGGGTTAAGTATAGGTGTGATTTTTTGTGGCAGCTTCCGGGAGGCGGGCTGATTGTTGGCGAGCTTGATGGATATGGCAAGTATTTTGTTGATTCAACTAATGCGGCTCATGCGAATATAGATTTTAATTCGTCTACTGATAACCAAATGTTGCGTAATTCCTACAGTCAGGCCGCTATTAACCGCAATATTGATAGGCAGGCGGAGCGTGAGTCGGTGCTTTTTAGGGAGTGCGGCGTGAGTAAGATTGTGCGTTTTAATTTTGCGGATGTTATTGGCGTTAAGAATATTGAGCGGAAGCTTGTTGATGCTGGTGTGCCGCGGATTATGCGCGTTGATCGATAACGAGCGCTTAGAGCGCACGCTGCGGTTTTGGGACACTGGCGCAGACGTCGCGCTGCGCGAGTGTCTCTAGTTGGCAGTTTTCAGACCCGCGTGCAGTTGGTGCGCTGCACTAGTGTCTCATTTTGCTTGTTTTGGGACACTGGCGCAGATTGCGTTCTGCGCGCGTGTCTGATTTCGCCTATCTTCGGACATTCGTGCAGATTGCATTCTGCGTTAGTGTCTGATTTTGGTGTGGTGCGATATTGAGATTGGTGTGAGGGGTGGGGTTGCTTGTCTCGCAGTGCTGCGCTCTTATACTTTACTTGGACTTAGCGGTTGCATAGTTAAGTTTAGTTTCTTACTTACTTTTTCTGCAAAAATAGTATTCATCAACAAGATTATTACTATCGCTCCGCTTTTATATTGCTCGACCAAGCAACACCCACCCCTCACACACAACAGCCAAATCTACTCACAATAGACTAATTGGTTTTAATCATAGGAATATTAGTGTGGTAGAGATTTGAGATTTTTCGCACAGAGCGAAATGTATCGCTCGCGCGGTCTAGGCGCGCTCGCTACTGAGCTTGCGTTGAAAGCACACTGTGCTTTCAACTTGAGCAAGCTCACGCTCCGAGTTGCTTTCGCGCGCTAAATCGCAGCGCTCAAGCAGGTCGTCGCGCATGCGAGGAGAGAAATTCCCCCAAACTCGCGCCACCTAAAGCAAGAACTTTCGCTCGCGCTGCGGTTGTTTGTTATTGGCGCAGTACGTGTTCTGCGCTAGTAACGCTCTCTACTGTTTTTTCGTTCTTCCTGCAGTACGTGTTCTGCACTAGTAACGCATTTTGCCGGTTTTTCGTTTCTCCTGCAGTGCGTGTTCTGCGCGCGTAACGTATAATGTCGATTTTTCGTTACTAGCGCAGTTGGAGCTCTGCGCGAGTAACGGAGTGCGTAGTTACTGAGTTGTGTTTGGGGTGTGGAGATGGGAGAGGGAGAGGAGATGGAGGGCGCGCGACACGCCGATGATTTTGGTGCTAAAAAATTTGGGAAAGCGAATTTTTGGGTAAAAAACGGCAATTTTGCATTTTGACATCTCATAAAACCGTTGATTCTCAAGGGATTTGCACCGGGGGGGGGTAACATGTTCAAAAGTATAAACAATTGTTTATGATACAATTTTGCATTTTTTAGTCCTTAGCGTGTTTAAACTGATATGTACTCAAGGTTGAGCGCGTGCGCACAACTTGCTTGCGAACAGCCGGGTGATATGGGTATGCAGGGCTGCATTAAGTGGTTGTCATGATGTTATTTCCTTATCATCGATGTCTCTTCGCATGTGACAACAAAATATCGAATAAAAAGGTTCGCTTATTGTCAGAAGAGAGGAAATATGCGACTAAAAAATATTTCATGGAAGCGTTCCGTGGCACTCATAGCTGCGGCGTGCACACTTGGCACCTGCTGCGTCGCCGGCTCCATCGCATGGGCTGGTGATCAAGATGGTACACCTGCTCAAGGTGAAAACACCGCGAATATTAAAACTAATCAGAACACTTCTATTACCATTTACAAGTATGAATTCCCTGAATCTAATGTCAGGAATAATGGTAAAGAGCAGCAAATTCCAGCTACACAAAAACCAATTTCTGGCGTGAAGTTCAAGATTACTCGCATCGTTAAGAAAGGTACGGGTGGTGCTACTACTCCAATCGACTTGTCAAATACAGAAGGTTGGAAAGCAATCAAGGGCTTGACTGTTGAAGGTAAGACGGCTGCTAAGGCTTTGGAAGATGCCGGTTTGACTACTTCAACCGAAACGCAGGACGGTGAAACAAAAGCCTGCAAGGCAACTGAACAGGGTTGTGTTACAGGTTCTGTGACATTCAATCTTGGTACTACATACGGCTTGTACTTGGTTGAAGAAGACTTGGCTAATAGCAAGCCTATGAAAGATGGTCAGCCTATTAAGGTTACCAAGCAAGTTAACCCATTCCTTGTAACGGTTCCTCTTCCGGATACGCAGACTCACACTTGGATTTACAATGTAAAGATTTATCCAAAGAACGACTTCATCACCAACAAGGTGGAGAAGAAAGCTCAAGCTGCGCCAAGCAAGCCATTCATTGATGGTACTACGACGACTATGGGTTGGGATATTTCCATCCCTCTCACCGCTATCAAAGATGGTGGCAAAGCCTATACCAATGTTTCCTTCACTGATCCGATTAACACAGACTTCTTGAACTATAGCAGTGTTAAGGATGTGAAGGTTGTTAGTAAAGATGGGACCTCTGATACTTTAAATGCAGATGAGTATGAAGTTAAAGCATATTCTGATACAAATGTAGAGGTTACTGATTTATCCACTGCTGAAAAACTCAAGACCGTCAAGTGGATTCGTGTTAAGCTTGTTGGTAATGGTTTAACTAAGGCTTCTGGCAAAGTTGGCGGTAAACTTACAGCAACAGTTGTAACAACAGTTATTAATCCTGGAAATATTAAGAACTTTATAAACACTGATGTAGATGGAGTTGCAACCGGTGATGGAGATAAAACTCCATGCGTTCCAACTAAGACAAATCCATGTGATAATCCAGACAATCCTCACGAAGGTGAAGACACCACTAATTTCGCTAAGCTCACAATCAATAAGGTTGGTTTAAGCACAAGCGATGATAATAAGGATGGCAAGCCTTTGAAAGGTGCTATATTTAAGGTTTACCAAGCTGCAAAAGATAAAAAGACTACTGACCTTGAAGGCAAGACAGTTACTGAAGCTGGTGATTCACTTGTAACAGATGAAGCTAAAGTTCGTACAATGGCTGCAACTGATGATAAGGGTGTAGCATCTGATTCGTTCTTCGTTGGAAACGGTACAGATAATACTAAAGTTTATTGCGCAGTAGAAACTACAGCTCCAGAAGGATTCAATCTTGATGACAAGTTGCATTGCTTCAATTTGACTTCAGTTGAAGCTAATCAGGCTAATAACACTAAGACTATTAACAACAAGCAGGCAACCGAACTGGATAAGATTCTCGCGGCATTGCCTATGACTGGTGCTCGCGGCTTGGTGATTTTGACGGTTTGCGGCGTTGTTGGCATCGTTGGCACGTTCTTCTACATCGTGATGAAGCGTCGCAAGGAACAAGAGCAGGAGTAAAACTCGCTCGGCTGGTTGAGTGACTGGTCGGTTGAGAGACTTGGACGATTTGCTCAGCTGATTTGCTCTGCCGGTTGCACAGTTTGGTTCCAAGCCAAGCTGCGCAACCGGTTTGAGCAGATTAGTTGTGAAAGCAGGTTTTCGTGTGCCAGAGAACACTATCGGTTTATTGGTAGTGTGGGATAGGAATTGCTTGTCGAGCAATATAAAAGCGGAGCGATAGTAATAGTTTTTTTTGATGAATACTATTTCTGCAGAAAAAGTAAGTAAAAAACTAAACTTAACTTATGCAACCGCTAAGTCCAAGTAAGGTATAGGAGCGTAGCGCTGCGAGATAAGTAATTCCTATCCCACACATACACTCCATAAGCCTAAATCTACGAACTTACGTAAAGCTCACGCTCAAGCAGGTCGTCGCGCGTGCGAGTAGAGAAATTCCCCAAAACTCGCGCCACACCAAGCGAGAACTCGCGCCACGAGTTGCTCTTGCACACGAATGCTTTCATTAGGATTTGCTAACATGTTTAGGTTTTTTGAGAGTCGCATTGTTGCAGTTAAGCCAGATCGACGCGATTATCGTAATGAACACGGTCATCGTGACGCTCGGTCTTATTCAAGTGACGGCGGCATAAACCTCATCAAACCTAAAAAGCACCAAAAACCTAAAGCAACCAAAGCAACCAAAGCAACCAAAGCAACCAAAAAATCCAAAAAACCACAAAAAACCAAAGCAACCTCTAACCGCAGAAAGTGGCGATTTTCTAAATCCTGCATAATCCCGGCGTTGCTACTGATAGCGTCGTTCGCGTCGCTTATATACCCGCACGCCGCAATGTGGTTAAGTCAGTATCGTATGTCGCAAGTTGCAGCAGAGTACGCGAGCCTCATCACGCATGCGGTTCCTGCACCTCACGAGCAGCTCCGCCGCGCACGCGAGTACAATAGCAAGCTTTCGTCGGGTGCTATCTACGAGGCAAACACTAATATTCCGACTTCTCACGGAGCTACTTCCGATGTGAGTCAGGATTATTGGGATCAGTTGAAAGTGAACGACGACGGGCTGATGGCTCGTTTGCGAATCAAAAAAATTGATCTTGATTTGCCTGTGTACCACGGCACAGAAGATGCCACTCTTCTGAAGGGTCTTGGTCATTTGCGTGGAACTTCGCTTCCGGTTGGCGGCAAAGGCACACGCTCAGTTATAACCGGCCACCGAGGTCTTGCGAGTGCGGAAATGTTCACCAGGCTGGACGAAGTCGACAAAGGTGACACTTTTACGATCGAAGTTTTTGACGAGATACTTACCTACAAAGTCATTGACAAGATCGTTGTGAATCCGGACGAGACGAAGAAGATTGCGGCCGTTCCTGGTAAGGATTTGGTGACGCTGATCACTTGCACGCCGCTTGGTATTAATACGCAGCGCATTTTGGTTACTGGTGAGCGCGTGGTACCAACGCCTGCAGCGGATAAGGCGCTTCGAGGCAAAAAGCCTGATATTCCGCGATTCCCGTGGTGGATTGTGTGGAGCGTGGCAAGCTTTGGTATTGTGTGCGGCTACATTTACTGGGCTGGTTTGCCGGTTGTTAAGAAGAAAAAGAAAGAAGATGAGGCTAACGACGATACTGCTGAGTTTGCGGTGACTTCTGCTTCCGTGCTTACTAGGCAGGATCAGGCTTCGTTGCGTTACCGTTCACGTATGCGCGAGGCTCGTGCTGCTGCTGATAGTGCAAGCGGTGGCGTGTTTGACGGATCGGCAAGTATTGGCGATTTGTTCAAGCAGCGTGGTCGAGTTGGCTCCGCCGGAAGTGCCGGAAGTGCCGGAAGTGCTGGAAGTGCTGCCGGTCGCGGTAAGTCTGGTTTGACTAGGACTTCGATGGCACTCGAAGATCTGGAGTCTGCTGAAGCTCAGGCGATTGAGCAGATGCCTCTAAAAAGACCAAAAGCGAAAAGCTTGAAGTCGAAGAAGCTTAAGTCGAGAAGTCTTAAGTCGAAAAAGCTGAAGTCACGAAGCTTGAAATCGAATAAGTCGAAATCAAATGCTTCGAAAGACTTTGCTCAGAAAGATTTTGACGCTCACTTTGACGGTCGTATCAAAGCGAGTGGCAAAATAACGCGTCGTAAGAAGCGTGAAAAAACTTTCGATTGGCTTATGGACATACTCGGTTTGTGAAACGTATAAACGGGTTGGTGTGGCAGTTCATCTTATAGATGTTTTGCCACGTAAAAGTGAAAACAAATCAAAACACAGTACAGGGACACTGCGTAAAAATGGTTAAGAAGAATTTAGGTGGAATAATGAGTGATATTTGGACGATTTTGCGTAATGCTGTCGTCTGGATTGGGCGATTTGCTGTGCGTGCAGCTAAGATTGCGCTTATTTGCGTGATTTCGGCGGCGATGTGGTTGCCGACTTGCATCAGCACTAGTACTGCTGTAGCTTTTGAGCCTGTTCACTCTGCTTCTGCTAGCGCTTCTGCCGGTAATTCTGCCGGTAATTCTGCTAGCGCTTCTGCCGGTAATTCTTCTGACAATGATTATATTGACGAGAATGGCGTTAGGAATCCATTTAAAAAGCTAAGGGCTATGCAGAATAATAATAGCCAGTCGAATAAAACGCCTTTTGAAAAATTGCTTGAGAGCAGTGGAAACCAATACAATTACGGCGGCAATGGTGCTGCCGGTGCTGCCGGTGCTGCCGGTGCTGGTGTTGATGGTGCTGCCGGTGCTGCGAACAGAGATTACTACAATAGCTTGCCTCCATTTATGCAATTAGGTGCCGGTAATCGCGCAAATGACTTGGACAAGATATTAGGGAACTCTGGTTCCGCTGGTTCCTATGGTTCTGCTGGTTACTATTCCGCTGATTCTTATGGATCCGGTTCTTATGGCTCCGGATTATACAATTTGGATAAGCAGTCTTCAGACGACGCAAGTAAACCAATTATTGAACGCTTGCAAGAACAAAAAGCCAAAGAGCAAAACCGCGAAGCGCAAGAACGCAGTGGTGAGCGCGATTCTTACGAAGTGTATCATCCTGGCTGCGGTAAGGATTATGCTCGCGGCGAATGCTTTACTGTCGAAGGCGATGGTGCTGGCGCTCGTGCTACAAACGGCCACGATTTGGATGTAAACGCTAAAGGTTACATGCACAATTCTGGAACAGTAAACGGTGCTGTTGATTATCCTCGTGGACATTATGAGAATGGCCCTGTGCCTGAAGATCCTTCCGGAACTAACCACTTTGGTAAAACGTACTTCACGCCGTACCCTAGAGGCACGTATATTATGAAGCGTTTGCGTGATATGACTATTAGCCCGCAAGGTAACGGCATGGATGTGTATAAGTTACCTTTGGATGATGTTGCAGACTTTGTGTTTGTAAAGCGCACGCCTAAGCTTTCCGGCGGCGGCTTCGTGTGGGATATAATTTTCAACATGGGTGGCCGCACGCAGGGTGCAGCTGATGCTCTTAACTACTTTACGGTTCCAAAAGGTCAGACTTTGGACAAGGGTAGCGAAGGTGGAAGGCAGTACATTCAGCGAGTCCTGTACACGGGTAGGGAAGAAACTGCAATGTACAAAAAGGAGGTAAAGCATATTGCCAACCCTCCTCGCGAAACTTGCTCATTCTCGTGGGATAATCCTAACGGTTTGTGCAGCAAGGAAGTGAAGAGTAGCGATTTTGCTCCGGGTGATGATCTTACCGCAGCTTGGGATAAGATGAGCGGCAGTGACGACAGTCAAAACGGAAACTATTCTAGACTTCTTCCTCAATCCATAAGTAGTGATGACTTAAATAGCGATAAAGTTATTGGTTCTTGCCGAGATGGATCTGGTTTAGTTTGCATTAGTTCTTCGAGTTATGCGGCTCCGGATGATGGCGTCCACAAGATTGCACCTAAGACAGAAGGTAGTTACGGGCGAGGATACTCTCCTGCGTACATGGCTATCGTAAAAAATCTTTACAAGTCTATAGAAACTGATACTCAGCGCGTCTTTAGTTTTGTGAATGAAGTTCATAAGGAATCTGGCGATTATGAAGTTCCTTACACTTATAAGATTCATTTCACTACCAGTACTCAGCCTGGGCACGAGAACGATTCGTTCTTCTACGCTGCAGGATCTTACTACGGCAGAAGGAATAATACTGCTTTTTACGGTCGGACTGATCCGTTTGGGAATAATTCTAAGTATTCGTTAATAAGTTTTGGCCGTAATCGTGGTAAGTATATGTATACCACTATGTACCAGCAGTGGTATGGTGCGCCGCGAATTATGGATGTTCAGGCGCCAAGGTGGCACTTCCTTAAGGGAACTGGTTTGGGGCCGTATAACAGCAATAATGGTAACTACCTTTCTAATTACGGTATTACGTTCTCAAGCGTTCTTCTGAATTTAGTAAATAGGCCTTTATATGATTCTCCTGCTATTCAAGTGAATGATAATATTCGTCTGCTCCCAGATTATTATTCTTCTAATAACGGTTACGCTCGAGGCAATCAGTGGTTCCGTACTCCTGGTGTGGGGGATCACAATACTGTTGATTCAACGCCTGGAAGGCATAAGCTGCAACTAAAGTACAGTAACGATTATTATCGCATTAGCGAAACGCAGGATTTGTGGTATAGGATTATTACGCAAACGGACGTGTTTAAGCCTTTGCAAACCGAGGAGTGGATTGACGATAAAACAAGTCCAACTGCTCCAAAGTATTACAATTACGATAAGCCGCTTCCGAATCCTAAGACTTTCGTGCAATTTGTGAAGAATAGGGCGCATTTATACAAGCAGGTAATGGCTTTTGACCCTAACTTGTTCCTTCCTGTAAATGCGAATATGTACGGCACTAACATAAAGTATGGTTCCGTACGGCAAGAGCCTGGCAAAACTACGGCGTATCCTATTGACGAAACTTACAAAGATTCTAAAGACAACGACGCTAACGATAATCTTCGTAAAAACGCTGTGTACAACGTTGAATGGACTGACCAATGGGGTGAGCAGCCTCGTAAAAACACGTTGGAAGATGCGGATGTAAAAATTGCTGCGAAAGTGCCTGTTGTCAGTGTGCTAAATCCTTGCGCTCACTCTAAGATTTTGGATGAGCATAAGGATGAAATGAATGGGGATAGGTCTGCGTCTAACGGGGATAGGTCCGCTGTTGATGCAAGCATGCGTTCGGCTAATACTGAGCGGTCTGCGGACGTTGAAAATCGTGACGCTGCAACGTCTGCGTGCTGGCCTACTCCTCAGGATGCAACGAAACGCAATATTTGGTACATAAGTAACGCTCCAAAAAATGCAAAGCAGGGGGATGAAGTAACAGACGCAGAAAAGCAGAAAGTTATAAAGAAAATCAATAGTCAGTACAGCACTTGGATGCGCAACAAGTATAGTGCGCAGTTGCAAGATGGCCAGGAGCCTACAGTTTTGCCAAAGGTTGTGTTTGTAAAGTACGCAAAAATTACGTTCTGGGATAACTCAACTACTGTTATACCTGTTGTATTTGCTTACGTTGACTATGAGGATCCAAAGCTTGATGTAAAAGTGAGCGTAAATAATGGCGATGCTGAAGAAGTGCCAGAAGATGGTATGAGAATTGCTGTTGGAAGCAAAATTAAGTTCTGGGTTAAAGGTCATGACGATACGAAAATACTTCTTGGCGTTATGAAGCAGGATACGGTTAAGAAGTATGTTGGGGATAAATTCCGTGACGACTTCAAGATGATTAATGACCGTAAAGTTGACGAAGACGAGGATCCTGATCGTAAAGGCGGCGGCCACTTTAAGACTATAAACTATGACGATTTTAATCATGGTAATGGTAGTAGTATGCCTCACACTGATAAAGATCAAGAAGGCTGGGTTCTAAAGAAAGATTTGGAAAACAATAGTCGAGCTCAAGGCTCGCCTACGGTTGGAGCACAGGATCAATCTGATAACGGCGGTATTCACGATCTTATATTCCACGGTTGGGATGCTGCAGGAAACTCAGTATTTAAGAAGATTAGGCTGATTATTGTTTCTAAAGATTACGGTTTGCCAAACGTTTGGTGGGATAAGCGCACGAAGGAAGTTGGCAATAACGTAGATAAAAACGTCCATAGGGACACGAGTAAAGACTATAAGTATTACGTTGGGCGCGTAAAGCCGTGGGATGGTGATAAGCGCGTGCGCTCGATTATGGTACGCATTTGGGCGCGTGGTAAAAACAAGCCTGTGGTTGACCCTGTACAAAGTAAAACTCATAAGAGTTTTGATGAAAAGTGTCCTTCGGACGGTAGCTGCTACGGAATTATTATTCAGAGAGACGGCTTAGGAAAGCCGTGGCATCAGGTGAATACTTATAACCACAATAATGATGCTGCAAGCTCGGATGGATCTAGAGCTGCTGAGGATAGAGCTGCTTTAGAGGACAGAGATGCAGCTGATGACAAGTCGGCTGATGGAAAGGCGGCTGACGGTAAGGCTGCTGACGGCAAGGCGAAAGTTGACAACAAAGCTAAAGCTGGCAACGAAAAGACTGAAAATGCAAAACCTGGGGAGAACTCTACCCAAAATCAGCAAAAGTCGAAGGAACAGCAGCCGCAAAAGCAGCAGAATCAGTCGCAAAATCAGCAAAAGCAAGAAAGTAAGCAGGAACAGCAGATTCAGCAGACTCAAGCCAATAACAAGCCTGCTTCTTTGAAGATTTCTAAAGAACTTAAGAAGAATCCTAAGAATAAGACGGCTAAGAAGAATTATAAGAAGGATTCTAAGAAGCGTAACGTTCCGGGAAGGCGCGGTAGTGTAAAGCTTGCTGTGCTTAAGGAAGGTGACGGTAAAGACGCTGGTAGTGCCGGTAATAAACCTGAAAATCCGCAGAATGCTGAAAAGAAGGACGAGCGTAAGCCTGAGAAGAAGGACGAGCGTAAGTCTGAGAAGAATGACGAGCGTAAGTCTGAGAAGAAGGACGAAAAGAATACCGAAAAGAATGCTGAGCAAAAGCAGAACGAAAAGCAGAACGAAGCAGGCGATTCTAATGCACCTGAAGAGGGAAATAAAGACGCTGAAAAACAGAATCGAGATGCTGAAGACGACCGTGCTGCAGGAAATCCAAGTGATGAGAAGCTCAAAGAAAAGTACTCTAAGCGAGTGATTACGGATCTAAAAGGCAAGATTCCTGGTTGCGATCCGGCAAAAGCTCCGGACGGAAGCTGCGAAATTACGTTCGACTCTCAAACTGGCGATATTACGATTCCGGAATACTTTGCGGAAATTGGCTCCAGAATTTATGTGGATGCTGGCATAACGGGAGACTCGGCACAAGCTATGGACGAAGTTAAAACCAGCCTTTGGCAACTCACCGGAGTTTCGGAAGAATCCGACCCGCTTCCGTTGAAAATTACGTGGCCAAATGGCTTAGTGCAAGTAAGCCCGTACGAGTTAAACGACGCAGAAAAGGGAGCATTGCTTACTTGGATGCGTCACGACCCTAAGAATTACAGGCTTTTTGGCTACCGCGAGGAAGAAATCGGCATTAAAGGCGAAGATAAGTACGATACTTATAACAAGTACGATAAGTCTAGTAATAAATTCACTTACGCTCAAGGAGATAATAAGCCTAAGTATTCTTGCAAGGCGGATGACAAGCATAGTAGCGACTTGCAGTGGAAGCTGTGCCTAGACGGAGTTATGGAACCCCGTAAAATCATTAGAGATATAAAAGATATTCCTAAGATGGAGTATTCGAGGAAAAAGCTTGTTTTTGAAAAGCTAGAAACAAGCGATAAAACTGAGCTGAACCCTGTTATGAATAAGGTGACGCGCTTTGTAGACATGCGTAAGGATTATACGTGGGAGCTTAAAGGTACAAAGGTTGATGGAAGGGAAAGTGACCCGGGCTTCGAAATGCGAGGAAACCAACAATACGGTACGCAGTATTTAGTGTACAAGTGGAATATCAACACGGGTAAAAGGCTTAACACGGATGCTGTGCTTGATTTAATTAAAGGCGTGCCAAAAGCTCAAGATCCAAATAAGCCGCAACCTTCGCTTAGCAAAGTTCTTGACGGTTCGAAGAATAAGCGCGATATTTTGTATGGTTCTGGCGATAACGATGGTTGGAACGATGGTTTGCCAAACCGCGGATTGAGTGTTGGTTATGCTCCTAATGATGGTACGTGTACTACAGGCGAGGATAGCGACAATAATGGAAAATGCCAGTGGGAAAACGTGCTTGATTTAGTTAAGTATACCCCGGATGAGCATGGTGGAAATGTTGGTTCTTTTGCAGACAACGTTGATGTGAACATGATTGGTAATAAGGAAGTTCCTATTACGGATAAGCTCATAAACGTCGGGAAAAAAGATGAGCGTAGCGAGTACACAATTCGTAAAGACTTCCTTATGCCTGGAGGAAAGTATTTTAACGGTCAAGCAGATAACGAAAACATTGGTGACATTATAACCGAGAATAAAGGCGTTAATTCGGTGAACGATTACGATAATCCGCCACTTAAGTACGGAGAAAGTGATGACGAAGCTGCAAAAAGATACTTCAACAAACGACCATTTATGCACGCGCAACTGTTCGTACATAACGGCCTAATGATGAACGATCTGCTACTGAGAAATAATGATTTTGATAAAAATGATGTAATACAGGACGTTACCACGAACGTAATTAACGTGTGGTTCGTGCCTGTGGACGGCAAAAAGCCGACGATTAGTGCGAAGAAGTATGACAAAAACGGTAAGCCGTGGAATATTCATGGTGATTGCCTGCACAACAATGGTAGTGGTAGTACTATGAGTTGTGGACTCAGAAGTGACGATTCTATCGATTTGGACAGAGTATGGTATAACCCGGCTTATACGAGTGATAAATACGGTAACGTAGATAATGCTACTATACATTTAATTGATAATTTGAAGCTGGATGATGACTTCAATGCGTACGACAAGACTATACAGCCTGAATCAAAATATGAGAACGGTGAATCGAAACCAAGAGAGGGTAAATCAAGTAAAGTTCTTGAAGATAATTTGCGCGTGAAAATTCTCGTTTGCAAGAGCACGGGCGGTGATAGTTACAATTGCGACGGAGCTAAGAGTCTCGAGTTTGTTAAACGTGGAAAAGAGTATATTAAATCGCTTCAAAGGTTTATTGAATCTAACAGAGGCAATAAGCCTGGGGACACTATATTCAAGATGGTTGCTTCAACTACAGATAGCGCTGGTAAAAATAGCGATGAAACTGCTGTAGGATGCTTCAGAGTAACGTGGAAAGAAGCGCCGGGGCCTAGCGTAGTTGCGTACGATGGAAATACGCACGAAGAGCCAACTACTGAGAAAAATTGGCTTTATCAAAATGAAGGAGCTAATACTTCAGAGTTAAATAATGGAGTATTGGTACAGCCGTCGCAGCAAATGTATGGTCGTGAGTATGCTGCAAAACGAATGGTTATTTACTTCCATCCTAGGAAGGAATACACCGTTGCGGCCAGCAGTGCAAACGGAGGCGCAAACGGAAGTACCGGTGGAAGTAATGAGCAGTCCTACGACATTGGTAAAAAAATTGCATTGTGCTTGACGCCGAAAGGTATTTATAAATACTGGCTGCTGTGCGATGGGTACGATCCTGCAAAAGAAATAAGAGGATGGTATGATGAAGCCAAGTATGATACAAAAGGTCCTGGTATATACATTAATCCGTCTAATGGTGATGTTCGCTTCACGCCTAATTACTTGGAACCGGGCAGCGTAGTCCGAGCGCGCAGCCGTACAGGTTGGTATGCAGGGCCGTGGTCCCCAATGCCAGGTTTACGCGACGTTGAAGACTCTGACGACAACCAAGACGCCAGAACTGGTGAAAAATCAGGCAAAGTGCGTTCAATAGGTAGGGATCGTGGCGCGGATAACACGGTGGAGCTTGCTAAACAAGAGGATGCTGATAACGTCCTGCCAATGGAATTAGCAAAAGAAAAGCCAAGCGAAGTGTGCAGGCCAGATAATGTTTCTGCAAACAAGTGGTTTAAAGACCAACATCCTTCCGACTGCGTGTACTTCGGCGTATCCATGCAAAGGCGAATTGTGCAAGTGCACCCAATGCTGCTAAGCGGTGACGAAAAGCACGCAATCAAAACCGAATTACACAAAGAAAACGGAAGCGGAAACTGGATTAAAAGCGATAGCGAAGTCACTTCAAACGATGAAATAGCGCTAAGCCCAGGCCAAGCAATGGTGACGTTTAAGGAAAACGACTACGATACTAGCCATAATCCACACGTAGCTAAGCCGAACAACTTCCCTGAAGATAATTACGGAGGCAGAGCCGGGAATATACAAGACGTAGCCGTATTGACGCGCGGTTGGCGAAGCCGCATACTAGTGCCGCTGCCTAGAATCAAGCAGATTACGCGATTTGCTCGACTTCGCGCGCCTGAAAACTTTGACAATACTAATGGCGATAAAGATAAAGCAGCCGACTATTTGGTGACGTGGAATCATCAGTACGTTAATAATCGAAAAGACGACCCAGGATTTAAGCTGTCTCCAGACAGAAAATCGCTGTTCTATCTATTCAACCTCGGCACTAAAGCGCCGTTTACGCTTAACGACCTGCAGTCGGGAATTGTGCTGAAGCCGAATACCGTAAGACTTGAAAAAGAGTGCGGTAAAGGTTACAACTTGTACGACTGCCAGCCGTCGCTGCGCGAAGTAAAAGGTAGCAGCAAGGTTGATGGCGAGTATCAAGAAAACGGTGTTACTGTTGGCCAAAACGGTTACAAGATGATTGAGAACAACTTCTACGTGTATACGCCGGAAGGTAATGGCGATACTGGCGGAAGTGGCGGTGCTGGCGGTGCTGGTGGTGCTGGTGGTGCTGGTGGTGCTGGCGCTCCTAGCGGTGATAGCGAGCATAACACTTCGCACTTAACGTCATACGTAAACATTATCGACATGACTTCTGCTAATTGGAGAGGTGATGGTAGTGGCCTCAGTGGTGGCGGCGGTGACCATATTACTGGTGGTGACGGCAGAACTTACGGAACTAACGATAATAAAGATGAAGTCAGCTTCAGTGGCATAGCTGCATGGGGTAGCTCTGGAGCTATTGCAACAAACAAAGATAAGTTCCATATTACAAAGAACGATAAGGTGTTTGCTGAACCGCAAAGCACTCAGCTGATGACTCTAGGAGATAGCTGGGTGAATAAGACGCTGCTTGACACGCGCGGACGTGATAAAGCCAAGTACAACGCGGAAGGTGACAGTACCGACGAAGCCGCAATGCGCGTATACGTAATACCTGTTGATAACGTTGGGCCAACTGTTGCTGCAACTGCAGGATCGCTTTTAAGCGGGCACACGAATGCTAATAATCCTTACGTTGTAGCGATGGATGAGAAGGACTACTCTAAGCTCACGGTTGAGGGTAATCCTTTGGAATACGACAAGGACGGAAAAGTTTCGAAGTCGGAAAGCAAGGATAAAAATAAGACTCTGTTTGCGGATGTTCACGACGACTACGATAGCTTCTCTAGACTCAGCGACCTTAGCTTGTACGCGTGCAAAGTCAATAAGGCTGGAGGCGCAACTGATTTTGGCAACTGTACGTCGATAATGGGTAGCAATGGCTCCTTTGATGCTAAGACGTTTAAGACGTTAAAGGATAACGGCAGTGGAGTTGAATACGCTTTGTACGGACGTGCAAAAGATAGGTCCGGCAACAAGAGTGAAGACTTTGATAATAAAGATAATAAAGGTAAGGGTCGCTTAGTCGGATACTTCAGCTTCGGATACTTAGTGCGTCCGGTTGCGCTGCCTTACAGCGGCGGCCAGGCTGCAATATGGTTCAGCTTCATGTTCGGCGTGCTGTTGGCTTTGTTCTTGGCGTCCGGCGCGTTCGGAAGGCGCGGATGGCTTAGCTCGGTGCTTAGCGGCAACGGATTCGGCTCGCTCACCGACAGTAAGCACTGCGATGCTTCGGCTGAAGCGCTTCGAAGCGGCAATCTGTTCAAGTGGCTTCGACGCTGACGCGTAATTGCTGCTGAGTTTGGACTTATAGCGTTTGCGTAAGTCCAAACTCGCGCCATGCCAAAAATCAACTCATAATACGGTTTAAGTGAATATCGTGTGTGTGAGGGGTGGGTGTTGCTTGGTCGAGCAATATAAAAGCGGAGCGATAGTAATAATCTTGTTGGCGAATACTATTTTTGCAGAAAAAGTAAGTAAAAAACTAAACTTAACTATGCAACTGTTAAGTCTAAGTAAGGTATAAGAGCGTAGCGCTGCGAGACAAGTAACACCCACCACTCACAGCCACACAAGAAACCCGCCAGCCAAGCACCAGCCAAAACTCGCGCCACGTTAAACAAAATGTAATATAAACTATACTTTCTCATGAAACTATATTCGTCTGCGACGCAATATAATAAAGTTATGACGTTAGTATCAAGTAAACAGCATGCGCAATCGCCTTTAAGCCAAGCAGAGCCAATCATTCCGCGCGTGCTAAGCGTAGCCGGCACAGACCCAACAGGTGGAGCCGGAATACAGGCAGATCTCAAATCAATCATGGCGGCAGGCGGCTACGGCATGTGCATACCAACTAATTTGGTTGCGCAAAACACTTACGAAGTGCGCGAAGTATTCACGCCGCCTGTCAGCTTTTTCCGCACTCAACTTTCGTGCGTGTACGACGACGTCACAGTTGACGCACTAAAAATCGGCATGCTCGGCTGCACTGAATACATTGAAGCAATGCGAGACTGGATGCGCGATAATCCGGTTCCTGTAAGCGTGCTAGACCCGGTGATGGTATCGACATCCGGAAAAAGACTACTAAAAACCGAAGCAGAAGAAGCAATGCGAAAATTCATAAGCTGCGTCGATATAATAACGCCAAACGTGCCGGAATTGGCGTCATTATGCGGATCTGAAATAGCCGATAGTTTCGCAAAAGCTTGTGATCAAGCAAGAATGTTAGCTGCAAAAAACAATGTAATAGTAATCGTAAAAGGCGGACACTTAACAGGCGAAGACGTAGGAAACACTGTAGTATTTCCAGACGGCTACAAGCAGCACATACCAAGCGAACGAGTTGAAACAAGCACGACTCACGGAACCGGCTGCTCGCTTTCATCCGCGCTAGCTACAAAACTTGGAGCCGCTTTGCGAGCAAAGAAACGTTTATATGATTACGATACTGTAGTACGTGCGCTTAAATGGTCTACGGACTGGCTACATGATGCGATTGCAGCCGGAAGCGAACTGCACGTAGGTCACGGTCATGGTCCAGTGAATCACGCTGTACGATTCATGAACTGCGGTATTCAGTGGCTTTCGTAACAACACGAGCGCAACAACACGAGCATTAGACGCGTCGGCTTATCTCGCGTATTCTTGTATTAAAGCGTATAAAAGCGTAATAAAGCGTGTTGTGTTACAGAATTAAATGTACGCAAAATACGCAATGTATGTGCGCAATGTACGCAAAATACGCAGGTGAACAATGTGGTTATGCCGCAGCTATGCGCAGACGCAGCGCTGAGCGCACGAAGGAGGCTAGTATGGTACAGGAAAAGGCTGTTCTAGTAGGTGTAGACGGTTCCCACGCAAGCTACAAAGCTGCGTGGTGGGCGGCGAATTATGCAAAGCACGCAGGGTTGCAGCTTCAAATTGTGTGCGCGTATTCGCTACCAAGTTACGCAGCAGTCTCATTCGACGCAACTTACACGTCAATTGGAGACGACAATGCTGCGCATCGAGATGCGCAAGAGATACTGTCAAAAGCAAAAGCAGTAGCGTTAGAACAAGGCGTAGATGCAACAACGCTTATAGTTACAGGAGATCCTTCATCGGTATTCGTTGAGTTATCACGAAACTACCAGCTTATAGTTATAGGCAACCGCGGCAAAGGTGGATTAGCGGAACGGCTACTCGGAACCACAAGCTCGTCGCTACCGGCATATGCATACTGCCCGATAGTAGTAGTGCCGTACACTGATGACGATGGTCAGCGAATACACTTAAATAACACAATTACGCGTGTGGCAGTAGGCTCAGACGAGTCGAAGTGGGGACTTAAAGCGCTAGAAATTGCTGCAGATTTGGCAGACAGTTGGCATGCTGAGCTTGACGTTATATCTGCAGTACCAAGCGTACAAGGTGCTGAAGGTGACACGGCTGTAATGGGATCGTATATGGACGATCTTGAGGAGCGAGTAAAGCCAATTCTCAAGCGTCTACCGGATTTGAATATTCACCGCACTGTAGTACCAGGTTCAGCAGTAGACGCTTTAACTCAAGCAAGTCTAAACCACGATTTAGTAGTAGTAGGTTCGCGCGGACGCGGCGGATTTACAGGACTTCTGCTTGGTTCTATAAGCCAAGGATTGCTGCAACATTCTTCAAGACCAGTGTATGTTGTGCCACGCAAGTACGTGGAATTTAGTGCAGCGCAGGTTGCAGAAGCGCAGAAGCAAAGTGAAAAAGCTTCCTTAGATGATATTTCCGGCGTGCGTGAGGTAGAAGTGCCAAAAGCTGGTGTTGATACTGCAAAGGAAATCGAGCAGACAATTGACCCATTAAGGTGAGTGAGTGGATTTAGTATAGAGCGTATTTAAAGCGTATTTAAAGCGTATTTAATGTAGATCGTATCTACAAGAAGATAGAGCCTGGAATCGTATGATCCCAGGCTCTTTAATGGTTTCAGTGTCAGTTACGTCTATTTGTCTATCTAATCTATTTAGTCTATTTGTCTATTCAGTCTATTTAGTCTATTTGTCTATTCAGTTACGTCTAAATTTAAACCTAATTTTAAGTTATTAAGATAGAACACTATCACGAAACTTGCAAAAAACAATAGCCTTTTTCAAAAAATTATAAATTTTCTTACTTATCGCGTTTTTTCAGTATAAACCGTGCGCGTCTAGCATCGCGCTTGGCCTTCTTTTCGGCGAGCTTCTCCTTATTCATAGCGATTGCGCGCTCATAAATTTTCAGAAGTTCCTGAGCTTGACTCTTAAAATCATTATTTTTAGAATACTCGAGAACATTCGTCTTCAACTGCGCTTGCTCAGACTCGCTCATATCCAAAACTTTAGTAAAAACAGTCTTGAAATCTTCACGCGTATCCCACTGATACCCGTTTTGACCACTAATAATCTGATCTTCGTTAGGCAAATCATGCTTTACAAGCGCGAACAGCCCGGAAGCCATCGCCTCAAGCATAGAAAGCGAGTGCATCTCAGAAAGCGAGGCTGTAGTGTAGTAATCCATTGCGTGCAAATACTTTGGAATTTCAGTATGCGGTATTGGTCCTAGCAGACAAATCCTATCCTCAAAACCATTTTCAGCAACATGCTTACGCAACGATTCCAAATCAGGGCCGCCGCCAATCACAAAAAGTCGAGCTTTATCGCGAGGAAAATCGCAGTACATGAAGTTATCAATCAACTCGGCAATATTTTTCTCTGCGCCTATGCGACCAACAAACACAAACAGTTTAGTCGAGTCAGAAACGCCGTACTTTTTGCGAAATTCCTTGCGGAAAGCAAGACGCTCAGGAGTAGGTAGGAACTTCTTATACTCAACTGCATTGCTGAGCACAATTACTTTTTTATTCACCTTTTGGCGATCTATATACGCCTGAGCTTTAGAAGACATGCTCGTAATAATTGTGGCGTTTTTTGAGAATCGCATAAAATATTTCGCTGAAAGGTTACGTGAGAAGTTAGTAAAATGCTTCAAACCGATATAAAACAGGAATTTATCATATTCCGTATGAAGAGTGTAGATTACAGGAACATGCTCTTTTTTCGCAACCTCTAAGCCGATTTCGCCAATACCAAACTCGTTTTGAATATGAATAATATCAGGCTTAAATTTTAGTGGAAGTTGCTTGCGCATGTGGCCAATTGGAAGAGCTACGCGATACTTATAAAGCTTCTTTAGTAATATGCCAGGAACGTAGACAACGCCATCTACAAGCTTTGTTTTGCGCTGCTTTTCGGAGCCGACTGTGACAACAAGAACCTCGTGACCCAGCTCTTCGTACATTTTTTTAAGCATATAAGATTGCGTTGCAACGCCATTAATATACGGCGGATACGTTTCTGTAAAAATCGCGATTTTCAAAGCTTCCTCCGTTTGTATACATGCATACGTGGCGTTGGTATTGCGCAAGTGTATTAGCATCTTTCGTACACAATTGTGCCACAAGTGGCGAATTTTTGGGAGATTTGTGAGTGCGGCGTGTGGGAAGTGGGGAAGCGCGTGGGAAAGCGCATGGGAAAGCGTGTAGAGATGCTCGTTGGGAAGCTCAATGAGACGCGCGTGCTCTTTTGCGCTTTTAATGGCGAACCGTAACGTTTACTCTTACTGCAGCACCTTTTTCTAGAGTATGTTTAACAGTGCAACCCTTAGAAATATGGCGTTCCATACGTTGCTTAAGTGCGTCTGCAGCATCATCGCTAAGAGCTGGCTTTGCGCAAGTGGCATCAAGCGTAACATCTTCCTGAAAACGCAAGTAAGTTCCTTCTTCCGCATCGTAAGTGCCGTTTACAACCACGCGTGCGCCGGAACCATCGCCGACCGCCTGCTCGGCCGCATATTGGCTACTAAGTGCAGTGCATCCAGCCAAAGCAATCTGCAGCAACTCAACCGGAGTAAACATTCCGTCGCCGCGGCCAAAACTTAAAACTGCGCCGTCGTCACTTTTAGCTTTCCAAGTGCCATCTTCGTCGCGCTCGACCCATATTCTTCTAGGCATTTTGCTCCTTTGCTGCAATCGTATTTCTTCATATTATCGTAAGGATCGTAACTCTGCGCTCGATCGCAGAGGCTAGCGTTTTGCGCGGTAGACATATGTTTTACGAGCGCGATTCTTTAAATTTATTGTCGCTTTGTTAACATGGCAGTATGGCTTTAACAGAAGAAGAACTTGCGGCAATTCGCGCGCGCGTACCACAAAAACCAGCGTCTAATATTCCTACTCCTTACGAGGATTTAGTGCGAAAAATCCTTACGGAAGGCACTCTAAAATCAGATCGCACTGGCACAGGTACAATTTCGCTTTTCGGCCAGCAAATCCGCTTCGATATTAGCAAATACTTCCCGCTTATCACCACGAAAACCGTGTTTTTCAAAGGACTCGCGTACGAGTTGCTTTGGTTCCTTAAAGGCTCGAGCAATGTGCGCTGGTTGCAAGAAAATGGCGTTCATATCTGGGATGAGTGGGCGGATGAGAATGGCGATTTAGGCCCTGTTTATGGCGTGCAATGGAGGAGTTGGCCGGCGCCGACAGAGGAAAATCCAAATCGCACAATCGACCAAATTGCGAACGTGCTAGATCTTATGAAGAATCATCCAGATTCTCGTCGAATGATTGTTAGTGCTTGGAATCCTGCAGAAGTTGAGAACATGGCCTTGCCGCCTTGCCATTCGCTTTTCCAATTCTATGTTGCTGATGGCAAGCTCTCGTGCCAGCTTTACCAGCGTTCTTGCGATATGTTCCTCGGCGTGCCGTTTAACATTGCGTCTTACTCGCTTTTGACGATGATGATGGCTCAGCAGGCAGGACTTGAGCCGGGTGAGTTTGTGTGGACGGGCGGCGATTGCCATATTTACGACAATCACGTTGAGCAGGTGCTCGAGCAGCTTTCGCGCGAACCATACCCGTATCCGCAGCTTAAGATTCGTAAGGCGGATTCGATTTTTGACTACGATTACAGCGATTTTGAAGTGGTTGATTATAGGCATCATCCGACGATTAAAGCTCCGGTTGCGGTGTGATATTTTGTGCTGAGTGACTTTGCGTAGTTTTGCGCGAGTTGTTTTGCGTTAGATTTGCGAGTCGTTGCGCGAGAATTTTGCGTGAGTAGTTGCGCGAGATTTTATATGCGTTAGTAGAAAATAGCCTTAGTAGAGAATAGCGTTAGTAGAAAGTGGCGTTAGTATGTCGAATAATTTTCCTGTGCGTCTGATTTGGGGACAAGCGTACGGAACTGACGGAAGGACCGGCGCGATGGGCGTGAACGGTGGCATGCCGTGGCGACTTTCCCCGGATTTGCGCTATTTTAAAGAGATGACAATCGGCTGCCCTGTGATTATGGGTCGAGGCACCTGGGATGCGACGCCGCCGAAATTCCGTCCGCTGCCTGGGCGCGAAAATATTGTTGTTACGCGAAATCCGGATTTTGTGGCGGATGGTGCGCGTAGTTTTACTAGCATTGACGCAGCTTTGGATTACGCGCGAGAATGGTTGGAAAATCAGGAAACGCTGGAAAATCAAAAAGCGCTGGAAAATCACGTAAATCAGGAAGATTCACCTCAAGATTCGCCTAAAGGTTCACCTAAAGACGGACGTGCAATCTGGGTTATTGGCGGGGCTGCAATTTTGCACGAAATGCTTGCAAATTATCACGCGGACTCAGCTTACGTAACGCAAATCGAAGCGAAAGTTGATGCAGACACGTTTGCTCCCGATATTCAAAATCTTGTAAATACTGGAAAATGGCGTGTTGCGCGCGAAGGCGAGTGGCAGGAAGCGCCGCTGAAAGTAGGTAGCGAAAGCAATCCTGCACGATATCGTTTTATGGTATATGAGCCTGCGCAGTAACAGTAAGACGTTAGATCACACTAAATCCAAAAGTAAACGAGGAAATATGACTGAAGAATCAAGCAAAATCAAGGTAGACGCGCGTCACCCATACACTGTTATGACAGTTTGCACGGGGAATATTTGCCGCTCGCCAATGGCGGAAATCGTGTTGCGCAATGAGTTTGCGCTTAGGGGATTAAGTGACGTTGTTGCCGTGCGTTCCAGCGGAGTCAGTGACGAAGAATACGGAAATCCGATCGATCGACGTGCGCAAAGGGAATTGACAAAACGCGGATACCACCTTCCAGCAACGCATTTTGCGCACAGAATTGATGCAGACGAGATTGCGGAAACGAATCTGTTTTTGCCAATGACGGCATCACATATGCGCTCACTTTTGCGATTGCTTCCTGCGCAAAAGCGCGAGCTTGTACACATGTACCGCGAGTTCGATCCGTCGCTTCCCAAGCCTCAGCCTGGTCGCGAGATGCTGCTTGATTTGGCAGATCCATGGTACGGAGGTCCTCGCGAATTTGAAGTTGCAATGGATCAGGTTGAAGAGTGCGCGCCTTATATAGCAGACTGGGTTTGCGCTCGCATTGACAGAGCCTAGAGCAGATTCTGTTGACAGAGCCTAGTTGCAGAGTCAATTGACAGAGTATAGAGCGCGCACTTAAAACCTAAACCAAAAACTAAAACTAATAAGCTATTCGCCCAATCGATCCAAAAGAAGTGCTTCGGTAACAATATTTCCGCGCAAACCTGGTAACGAAATTGACTCGTTAGGGCTGTGAGCATTAGACTTCGGATCTTCCGGACCAGTTACAAGAACCTGCGCCTTTGGGAAGATGCGCTGAAGTTCCGGAATAAACGGAATCGAACCACCTTCACCCTTATTTACAGGCTCCACGCCGAAAGCATCGCGCATAGAAGCGAGAGCATCCTTCGTTGCAACAGCATCCGGATCCATAGCCCAGCCCATGCCGCTATCAATCGGCTCTGCCGTAACTTCTGCACCAAAAGGCGCGTGAGATACCAAAAAGTCACACAAGGCTTTCTGCGCTTCTTCAGGACGCTGCGAAGGTGCGGTACGAAGCGAAAGACGCAACTTAGTTTCGTGAGCAATCACATTAAAACTGCCCTCAACTGGGTGCGCATCCATGCCGATTACCGTCAAGCTCGGCTTAGTCCACATGCGCGCGGCGAGAGATCCAGTGCCGGCAAGCTTATAAGAATCGACTACTGAAGCGTCGGCACGCACTTGTGCCTCGTCCAAATCGCGCTGCAAACCGCCAACCGGCTCCTCTGCGGCAATTCCAGGAACAGCTAAATCGCCATCCTTGTTATAAAGCGAAGCAATAAGCATGGAAGCAAGCGTATAAGCGTCCAAAATTGGGCCGCCAAACTGTCCGGAATGCACCTGATGACCAAGTACTTTAACCTTCACATCCACGTCGGTATTTCCGCGCAAACTCGTTGTAAGACTTGGGATTTCGGCAGACCAGTTGCCGGAGTCAGCAACGATGATTACGTCAGATTCGAACTCGTCTTTATGCGATTCGATGAACGGGATGAAGCTTGGTGAGCCCATCTCTTCTTCGCCTTCGACAAAGACTTTAATATTTACGCGCAAGTCGTCGCTTAGCGCGCGCAAAGCACCGTAGTGGATTGCGATTCCGCCGCCGTCGTCAGCAGCGCCGCGGCCGTAGAGGCGACCGTCTTTCTCCGTGCCTTCAAATGGGTTCGTGTCCCACTCGGATGGGTCTGGAACTGGCTGCACATCGTGGTGAGCGTAGAGCAAAACCGTTGGCGCGCTCGGGTTTACGATGCGCGAGCCGACCACTTCAAAAGCGCCAGGAGTGCCGTCCGGATTCGTGGACTGCTCAACGCGCGCATCCACACCAACCTCACGCAACACTTCAGCAACGTACTGAGCGGACTTGCGCATATGTTCTCCGGAAATTCCCTTGGCAGAAACCGCAGCAAGCGAAATCTTCTTATTCAATACGGAAACAACGTCGTCCCAAGCATTTTGCACGCGTTCGCGCACATCATCGACTGCTAAATCTGCCATAAATCCTCCAAAGTATTTTCCAAAGTATTTTCCAAAGTATTAAATTAAAAGATGTAAGTGTATATAAAACGCGTTAAACGGGTTAAACGAGTTATAACGTGTTAGGACGTTTTAGGACGTTTTATAACGTTTTAGGACGTTCGCGCGTAAAACATTTACGTATAAACTATATCCGCGAGTGTGTAAAGTTAGTGAGAATCAACTTAAGTGCGTTGCGTAAGTGCGTTGCGTAAGTGAATTGAGTATCTAGTAAGTGCGTCGAGTCTGTTGAGTAATCTGCAAACATGACATGGAATCTACTCGCAAAAAAATCAGCTGCTGGCGACGCTGCTAATAACGCTGCAGCGAACGCTTCAGAAAAAGCTGCAGCAAAAGCTGAGACGCAATCTGCAGCAGCACAGAAAACGCGCGAAAAAAACGCGCCAACACCAAAACGCAACGCTGTACAAGCGGAAAAACTTCGTCCACTCGTACCAGCGGATCGAAAAGCAAGCGCAAAACGCGCACGTGCTCGCCTCAGAGAGCGAGAAAACGAGCAGTATGAGGCCATGAAATCCGGCGATTTAACGCACATGCCAAAGTCAGAGCAGCTTCCATGGCGCATATACATTCGCGATTACGTTGACGCGCGCAGAAATCTTACGGAATTCTTCTTTCCTTTTGCAATATTAATAATGGTCTGCCTATTTTTTGCTCAAGGTCTTTTAGGTCAACGATACGTAATCGTGTATTTCGGACTCGCTGTGGCCTTATATGCTTACATACTTTTGTCGATTATCGATCTGATAGTAATGTGGCGAAAGCTTAAGAAAAAACTTATTAAAAAATTTGGTGACGCTCCAGTTCAGCGCGGATCAAGATCTGCGATGTATGCTTTCAGCCGAGCGTTACAGGTGCGTATTTGGAGATTGCCGAAACCAAGCAGCAAAAAGCGTGGAAATTGGCCGAAGTAAAATTACTCTTGTAAAGACGGTTCTGTAAGGGCGTTTTCGTAAGGGCGTTTTCGTAAGACGTTTTCGTAAAACGCGCAATTATTGCCACTATAGATTATTATTAGTAGCAACTCATTTACGCTTAATCAAATCTGATTAGCGCAGCGAATATCAGGGGATAAACGCATGGCAAAAGATAAAGCACAAAGCACGAAAAAGAAGGGCATGATTTCACAAATCGTGCGCATCTACAAGTACACGCATTCGGATGACAAACAGCTGCCAATATGGTTGGCAGTTGCGTTTGCTTTGCCTATAGTGATTGCGATCGCGCTTGGGCTGATTTATAGCTGGTCGATTTTATCTTGGATTTTTATGCTAATCACTGCTGCTATGGTTGGTTTGCTGCTGTTTACAGTGGTTCTTACGAAGCGTGCAGACAAAGTAGGTTACGCTAAGTTGGAAGGTCGTTCGGGGGCGGCGGCCGGCATACTTTCCGGCATAAATAAAGGCGGATATTCATTCCCACAGCAACCTGTATGGGTTGATCCGCGAACTAAAGATGCGATTTGGCGAGGAACGGGCTATTGTGGCGTGTTTCTTGTGGGTGAAGGTAATTATGATCGCGTTATGCGAGCGATGGACAGGCAGGAGCATGCTGTTAAAAGTGTAACTGCCGGGTCAAATATACCTGTGTATCGTATTGCTGTTGGAAGTGGGGAGAAGCAAATTAAGCTTAAGGAATTGCGCGGAAAGGTTTTGAAAGCTAAGACGTTGCAGCCTATAAAACATAAGTTTGCGTTTATGGATAAGATTCATCCGAATCGCAGATTCTTCCTCACTAAAGCGGAGCTTGCGATTTTGAACGAGAGACTGCGCACGTTGCAGGGCAAGAACGGATTTGGTATTCCTAAGGGGATTGATCCGACGCGTCCGCAGCGAGTTAGTCGACGTGCGATGCGCGGTAAGTGAGTAGGCTTGCGGTGCGGTAAGTGAGTAAGCTTGCGGTGCGGTAGGTGAGTTTTTGAAAATAAGATGATTAGCGTGCGTAAGTGCCGTTTGTTCGGTGCTTGCGCACGTTTTTTATTGTGTCGGTTGGAGTATGTCGTCGTACCTCGATTTTTTGCAGCTTACTTAAAATTGTCGAAAACATATAATCGTTTGGTGAAATCGACAAAACACGGTGTGATTTTGTCGAAAACACCAAATCAACTGGTGAAATAGACAGAATACGAGTCGAAATTGTCGAAAACATATAATTGTCCGATGTTTTTGACAAAACGCAAGACAAAACTGTCGAAAACACCAAATCAGCCGATGTTATAGACATTTTCTATTGACTGCCAAAATTATTTGCATGTTGTTCATTGCTCCATTTGCGAGAGAGTTGTCTCGCATTTGGAGGGTTTATAGTCGTTTTCTGCTCCATTTGCGAGAGAGTGTTCTCGTAATTGGAGCTGTCTACCTTACTTTTTGCTCCAAACGTGAGAGGATTATCTCGCATTTGGAGGGTTTGATTCTACTGAATGCTCCATTTGCTGGCGCGACGACCTGCTTGAGCGCTGCGATTTAGCGCGCGAAAGCAACTCGGAGCGGAAACTCGCTCAAGTTGGAAGTCCAGTGGACTTCCAACGCGAGTTTCGTAGCGAGCGCTTATAGCGCGAGCGTTAGAACACATTTGGAGGGTTGTCGTCTGTGTTTTGCTCCAAACGTGAGAGGATTATCTCGCATTTGGAGTTGTTGATTAGATTATTTGCTCCATTTGCGAGAGATGGTTCTCGTGAATGGAGGGTTGGAGGGTTGTGCGTCGACGCGGTGCCGTACAATCGTCAATCGACACGGGTGCTTTTGGTTGACGCGTTACTAGCGCCGCAAGAGCTGAGAGAAAACCGCTTGAACGTGAATCCGGGTAATACCGGCGCACGGAGGTCAATTTTCCCGTGCCTGGAGAGGTGTTGCAAGGTTTCTTTGTAACGCAAAGTATTGCATGTAACGCATCAAAATGTAACGCATTGCAATACACAACAAGAAAGGCACATTTTTTATGTCAGAAGAATTAAAAGAGAAGGCTAAGATTAATTGGCGCTGGACCGTCGCTGATATTACTGTTACGGTAGTTATTGGCGTTGCTTCCGGTGTAATTTTCTGGATTGGCTATTTTACTCATCATTTCCTCGATATTCCATTTGCTGCAGTTCCTGGTTTGAATTGCTTGTACTATGGTTTGTTCTATTTCCCTGCTTGCTTGGCCGCAATTATTGTTCGTAAGCCTGGAGCTGCATTCTTAGGTGAGTTTGTTGCTGCACTTACCGAATTTCTTATTGGTACCAGCTGGGGTGCAACTGGAGTTTTGATTCCAGGTTTAGTTCAGGGTATTTTTGGTGAGATTATTTTCCTTTGCTTCCTATATCGCGTTTGGAATGTTTGGGTTGCTACTCTTGATGGTGCATTCACGGCATTTGGTGGCACTGTGATTTCATACATTCTTTGGGGTGAAGGTGCGTCAATCTTTAGCGATTACATGATTATCAGCACAATTTCTGGACTCATCTCTGGTGCGATTATTTCGGGCTTGTTGATGTGGTATTTGTATAAGGCAATTTGCTTAACTGGCGCGTTGGATCGTTTTGCATCTGGTCGCGTAGCTCGTGCTTAGTTGCAAATTTGCTAAATAGCGAAATTAAAAATTAAATATATTAAAAATTAAAAATCTATCATTGCCATAAAGGATTTACTATGCCTGATGCTACTAAATCGCAAGAATCTGAAACTTTCCTTCCAACAGATTTAAGTGATCGCAAGAGTATCAGCAACGCTAGTGACGCTAGTAGTGACGCTAGTAGTGACGCTAGTAATAACGCAAGTAACGCAAATAACGCTGAACTTCGTTTTGAGAATTGGGGTTATCGTCATGCTTCCCGTCGCGCTTTTGCGGTGCGCGGGTTGGACCTCACGATTAAGGCGGGGCAGCGCGTGTTGCTGCTTGGTGCATCAGGCATAGGTAAATCTACTATTTTAAGCGGTGCGGCTGGTCTTATTGGCAATGATTTTGTGACAAAAGATAGCGTAAAAAATGCAAAAGATAGCGCAAAATCTCAGCAAACCACTCTCGTCGAAGATGCCGATGGTGGAGTGAGCGAGGGTTGCGTTTTAGTTGACGGCGTGCCGGTTCGACGTGCGCGCGGTCGTGTTGGTTTGGTTTTACAAGATCCGGATGCGCAGGCGATTTTCCAGCGTTTGGGTGATAACGTTGCGTTTGGTCCGGAAAATATGAACGTTCCGCGCGGTGAGATTTGGGATCGCGTGCGCGAAAGTCTTAAAAAAGTTGGGTTGGATGGCTTGCAATTGCATCGCTCAACGTCGCATTTAAGCGGCGGTCAGATGCAGCGTTTGGCGCTTGCCGGCGCGCTTGCTATGCAGCCGAGCGTGCTGCTTTTGGACGAGCCGACCGCGAATTTGGACCCGGATGGCACGCAGCAGATTGTGGGTGCGGTGCGCGCAGTTCTGGATTCGACGCGCGCCACGATGGTGCTTGTGGAGCATCACGCGGAGCCGTGGATTGATATGATCGACCGCGTGGTTGTGCTTGGGCTTGAAAGTGATGAAGCTGCTTATAGAGACGTTGCGGACGGCGAAACTGTTCACGACGACGATATCGCGCGCGCGGCTTCTTCTCGCACGGTGATTGTGGCCGACGGCACGCCTGACGAGGTTTTTACGCGCGCCGATTTGGACTTTGAAGATCTTGGAATTTGGCTTCCTGAGCGTTACAAGAAAAATACGAATTCTTCCGCAAGTAATTCTTCCGCAAACTGCGATCCAGCAGAAGGTTACGGAGAAGTGCTACTTTCCACGAAGGATCTCGCAATCAGCCATAATAGCGAGCCGATTGCGCAACACATCAATCTTGAGTTTAAAGCAGGGCAGATTACGGCTTTGGTCGGCGCGAACGGTGCTGGAAAATCAACGCTTTCGCTCACTTTGGCGGGTCTTTTGCCGGCAGTAAGCGGCGAAGTTGTGGCGAGTGATGCTCTTTCTAAAGGCGCGAACGGCACGAATCCAATGAAGTGGAAGTCGCCTGATTTGGCGAAGCGTATTTCGTACGTTTTTCAGAATCCAGAGCATCAGTTTGCGTGCGGTTCGGTGTTGGATGAGGTTATGTTGGGGCCGCTTCGCACGGGGGTTTCGGCGGATGAGGCGCGTGCGAAGGCGGAGGAGTTGCTTAAGCGATTCCGTTTGGCGCGTTACGCGAAGGCGAATCCGTACACGCTTTCGGGAGGTGAAAAGCGTCGTCTGACTGTGGCAGCGTCGCTTGCTGCGGCTCCGCGTGTGCTGATTTTGGACGAGCCGACTTTCGGACAGGATCGCAAAACTTGGTTGCAAATTATTAAACTTATCGCAAGTTTGCGCAGTGAGGGCGTGAGCATTATTGTGGTGACGCACGACCGCGAGCTGGTCGAGGCGTTGGGTGCGCGCTTGGTGGAGCTTGTGCCGGATGTGAAAACTGAAGCTGCTGAATCTTCTGAAGCTGATTGTGCTGCTGAAGCTGATTGTGCTTCCGAATCTGCTGAAGCGCTTGCTGTGAAATCTTCCGAAACTAAATCTTCCGAAACTAAATCTACCGAAACTAAATCCTCCGAAGTGAAATCTTCCGAAGCGCTTTCCGCAACTACCGGCGCAACAGACATTTCGCGTATCAAAGTGAGCGCTGTGAACAATCGCGACGAGGAAGCGAAACTTTCCAGTAGGTCGCCACTTCTTGCGTCAATTAACCCAGTATTTCGTATTTTCGGAGCGTTCGCAGCTTCGATTCCGCTGCTTTTTACGCTTGATTGCGTGTCGGCAACTGCTGCGTTGGTGATGGAATTTGTGATTTTTGCGTGCATCAAACTTCCGCCGTGGCGTGTGATTCGTCTTTCGTGGCCTGTGTGGGTGGGTGCGCCGACGTCCGCGCTCACTGTGCTGCTATACGGCAAAAGTGGCGGAAATACTTGGTTCCAGTGGTGGTTGATGCATGCTACGGACCGTTCGGCTATGCTGGCTGTTGCAACTTCGCTTAGGATTTTGGCGATTGGCGTGCCGTCGATTGTGATGGTTATTGGGCTTGATGCTACTGATTTGGCGGATGCTTTCAGCCAAGTGTTGCATTTGCCGGATCGATTTGTTTACGGCGGTTTGGCTGGAATTAGGTTGTTTGGCGTGCTGCAGGATGATTGGGTGGCGCTGACTGCGTCGAGGCGTTCGCGCGGTTTGGGTGATGAGCATCGCGTGAGGGCTTTCTTCCCGCAGTCGTTTGCGCTGCTTGTGCTTTCGATTCGACGCTCGACGACGCTCGCCACGGCTATGGAAGCGCGCGGTTTTGGGGGAGTCGGTGCGCGTTCGCATGCTAGGGTGAGCAGTGTTCGTGCGCGCGACTGGTGGCTTTTGGCTGTGTGCGCGATTGTGCCGTTGGTTGCTGTTGCGGCGGCGCTTTACTGCGGTACTTTCGCTTTCCTCGGCGGCGCGTGATAGCGTCTTGTGATAGCGTCGTGTGATATCGGCGCGTGATATCGGCGCGTGATAGCGCTACGAATTATTTGCGCACTGCCCGATTTTTTTTTGCAGCTTGATTGGGATTGTCGAAAATACCAAATCGTTTGGTGAAATAAACAGAATGTGAGTTGGGATTGTCGAAAATACCAAATCGTTTGGTGAAATCGACAAAACGCAAGTCAAAATTGTCTAAAATACCAAATCGTTTGGTGAAATAAACATAATTCGAGATGAAACTGTTTAAAACACATAATTGCCCGATGAAATCGACAAAACGCAAGTCAAAACTGTCGAAAATACCAAATCGTTTGGTGAAATAAACATAATTCGAGATGAAACTGTTTAAAACACATAATTGCCCGATGAAATC